>JACCXM010000361.1 GCA_013697005.1 Chloroflexia bacterium
GTCCGCCAAGAGCGGCAGTGACCGCCATCGCGTCTGGCCTCTGACGAACGGCAGGCGCCTGGTCCGAAGCAATGTCGAGCCCCTTGGCAACGGGCGCTGCATCCTTCGCGCGATCCTGAGCGCCAGATTCGCAGTGCGTGGCCGGGCGTGGAGCGCGAGCGCTGTCCGCTTGGGCTGCTTGATCCCAAATTCTTCAACGACCATCGCCCGTACGTCGAGAATCTGGCGCGGGAGGGGTATTCCAACCGGGCAGACCGTTTCACACGCGTTGCATGACAAGCAGAGACTTTGGGGGCCTGCCGCGGCATCGAGTCCGTGGTGAAACTTCGTCACCACGAGTCCGATTGCGCCGCTATAGATATACCCAAACGCATGCCCACCGACCTCACGGTAGGGAGGACAAACGTTGGCGCAGGCCGCGCATCGGATGCAGTGCAAGGCCTCTTCGAACTCCGGCAGCGCCGCCATCGCCCGGCGACCGTTGTTCACCAGCACAATGTGCATTTCGTGGCCTGGCGTCGGTCCCGTAATGAACGAGGTATAACTCGTGATCCGCTGTGCGGTCGCGGAACGCGCCAGGAGCCGCATCTGGGTTACGGCATCTTCGAACGAAGGTACGAGTTTCTCGATTCCGGCCAGAACGACATGGACCGGCGGCAATGAGGCGCAGAGCCTCCCATTTCCTTCATTGGTGACCATCATCACTGTGCCAGATTCGGCGATCAGAGCGTTGGCCCCGGTGATTCCCATGCCAGCGCGGAAGAATGTGCCCCGGATTTCATCGCGTGCGCTGCCGACCTGTTCCGCAATTGATTCCCGCGAGATCTCCCTGTCCAGCGCCCCAGACATGTCCACGCCTATTTCCTGCCGCGAAAGATGGACCGCGGGCATGACCATGTGGCTTGGCCGCTCATGACGAATCTGAACGATCCACTCACCAAGATCGGTCTCCACCACGCGATGGCCTAGCGCTTCCGCGGCATGGTTGAACTCGATTTCTTCGCTCACCATCGACTTCGATTTTGCGATTAGCGAAATCCCGTGCTGGCGGGCGATATCGAGCACGATGCGGTTGGCCGCGGACGCATCGACGGCGTCGTGGACGTGTGCTCCGGCGCCAACGGCCGCGTCTCGAAACTCACCGAGATATCGATCGAGGTTTCCGGAGATCGTGAACTTTGCTCGTTTCATGTCCGCGCGCAGCGTTGCGAAATCGATGTCGCCAGTCGCGCGATCGCGAGCCGAGCGCCACCCCTGCTGAAACGCCGTCAGATTGGTGTGCAGCCGGGGGTTATCGAGCGCTTGCCGCAGCTTGCCGTCGAACTCGTGCCGGGCGGCGCGATCAGGCACCTTCACTCCAGAACTGCCTACGGAACTCATCGGTGTCGTAGTACCCAACGATGCTCGTAATTCGATCGGCACTAGTGCGAAAGATCGCGACCTGTTCCGACAAGAGCTCCCGTCCCAACTGTGATGCGAACTCGCGGAGCATGAACTGGACCACGGCTCGCTCGCCATTGGCAATGACATCGGTGACTTCCCAACGCGCGGTCGGATACGAACTGACCACCGTACCAAAATAGGCAACAATTTCGTCCGCGGGCCGGATCAATTCGCGATGCGGCAACGCGCGAAACGACGCATGGTTGGCCAACGTGGCCCGCAGGCGACGTGGATCACGCGCGTCGATCGCGGCAAAAAACTCCCTACTGAGCTCGTCTGCCGATGCTGGTTCTGAAGCTGTCACACGTTCCGTTCCACCCTATGCCAAACCAGTGTTGTCAGATTCGCGCTACGCCGCGCCGGTCAGTCCAGGTCGAGTACGGGCAAGAACGGCGCATCAATTTGCTCGAAGCTGACCCGGGAAACCGTGGCGATACCCGCTCGCGCGCCACTTCTGGCCAACACGTGGTCAATTTCGCCCAGCATCCGCCAATCGTGGACCGCGAGTGATTCCGCCAACTCCTGGATCGTCCAATCGCGGTCAGTGCGACTAAAGCCGCTCCGATGCCACGCGGTATCGGGAAGCGCCCGCAGCAGCGAGGTGGAGCTCTCCCGCACCCGCCGGAATCCGGCCATGGTGACGAGCGCGTCCCCTGCCCTGTCGTCAAAATCCTGCCCTAGTGGTGATTCGATCCGTGGAACTTTGTCGAGATCGGGGTTCGTCATGGTCGTTATCGCGTACATGAAGGAGTAGGCCCGAGCCTCGGTGTCGTGCATGGCGGCCAGAATTTGCTTAACCGAACGCTCTGAGCGGCGCAGGGCATAATCGAGCACTGTCCAATCGTGGATTGGGGTTAGCCACCGCGATAGATGATTCAACGTGTTGATCAATTCAATAATGAGCGCGTCGTTCGAGAGTTCTCGGATTCGTTGCTGGGCGTCCATGAGCTCGGGTGTCTGTTCCGTGCGCGCTTCCATCTTTACCTCGTGAAACAGCCATCTGAGATCAAACAATCACGCTTCGACAAGTTACCGACCGCGTAGTTCTGCGCTCGTGAGCGATCGAAGCCGGCCGCTACCATTGTATACCGCACCCGCGCGAACTCTGATCTAGTAGGATTGGATGGATTTCAACGGTCCTGTGCCGCAAGCTCGAGCATTTCGGATGCGCGGAGCGCAAGGTGCAACGTCAACCATGATCCCGGGTCGCCAACGTCACGTCCCACGAGCTCACCGATTCGCCGCAGCCGATAGGCGAGGGTGTTGCGATGGATGCCGAGCCGGTGCGAGGCATCCACCTGCGACCCACCGCTCTCTAGAAACGCACGCAGGGTTGCCCGCAACGTTCCGCGTTGATCCCGATTCTCGAGCGTTCCCAGAGCCTCGGAGATAAATTGACGCAGCTCGTTGGAATCGCGCAGTTGATACAACAGCCTCATCGCGCCAACGTCGTCGAGCGATTCAAACGATGCGGCTCGGCGCGAAAACTCGGCCTGGGATTGTAGCGACGCGACGAAATCCGCTTCGCTCGCGGCGCCTGGAATGCGGGCCACCCCAAACGCGGGAGCGGAGACGGCCAACGTAGCATCGTCTGTGGCGTGGTCACGTTCCCAACGCTTCTTCACCTCCAGGACGCGGCTGGCGAGACTTTCCGCTCCGGGGCGGCCGTGAGCGACCAGAAGTGTTGTCAGCTGCTGCCTGGCGCCTCCCGCCGGATGCAGTGTCCCCAACGCGGCCAATGCACGCGCCAACTCCGGCTCGGTGGCGTGCTTGCTGATCGCGACGAAAAATACGGCATCAGGATCCAGACCGAGTGCAAGGGCGGCCGCTCGCTGGTCGCTGGCGGTGAGGTTTCGCGACGAGAGCAAAGCCGCTGTCGCCTCATTGCGCCGTGAACCTCGGGGCCGACTTGCGTTGTCGCGCTGCAATGCGGCGGTTGCGGCATTGGCGATCCGATCGATGACAAATCGGGCCAACACTCGTTGCTCCGGCCGCACCGGTCCGAGGATGACCTTCGCGCCGCTTGGCAAACCGCGGCAGACTTGGCCGGGACCGTTGCCGCTGTCGACACCGCTTTCGATGTCGCCGTTCGCTGCCTGAGGCGCCAACTGCCGGCCGAGGGCGTCGATGACCTTCAGCGACAATCCGGAGCTATGCGTGACAACCCGAGCGAGAGCCTCCACACCGGCATCGCCAGCCGCGGCATCCGTCATCCGCCGCTCGAGCTCCGTTCCAATCCGGTAGAGATTGCCGCGGCACTCGGTCAGCAACCGATTGATCTCCGTCTCCTTGTCAAGCGATAAGTCGCCTCGCCAATAGAGAATGGGGATGTCCTGCACGTGAGAATATGACTGTTTTGCGAGCTCATCGTCCTCGGCGAAGATCACGGCGCTTACCTCACGGCGTGCCGCTTCGCGCAGGATCGCGGGAAGATTCTCCTCGACTTCCTGGGTGACTCGAGCCGGGATGAGGAGCACCTCACCACCGCGAAGCAACGGGATATGGGGCGGCGAAGTGCGTGCAGTGACCGCCCACGTTACCGAACGCTCATTGCACGATTCGGCGCCATCGGTGACGAGACACACTGGCTTGCGCGACACCAGTCCGGGCGCCAGAGCCAACAGATCGTCGACCGTGATTTCCATCGAATCCCGCGCTTGCGATGCACGTCGTGCCGCGAGGGTACGCCCCACCCCTTTGCTTGACAGCCGGAGAAGTCCGCTTGAGGGTGGTCCCGCATATGATACGTAACCGAGCCGATGCTGGTTGGCGGGGGTCGCTCCTGTGACGCAAACACTCAATCGGGCTCCTGCGCTGGGGAACATCGCGATTGGCGCCGTTTCGTTCATAGGTCTGATTACGTTCTGCCTGCCGTTCATCGTCTCTGGTCTGGCGGCTCGTTCCATGGCTGGGTCAACGCGAACCGTCGATGCTTCGCTCCTCCTGGCAATCGTGGTCGCCGGCGCTCTCACGATAGCGGTTGGAGAGCTGGTACGGGCGCCGTGCGCCGGGAATCTGACCCGCTCCATCGCCCTCCTGGGCGCGCTCGTCGCGATCGATGCGACGCTGCGGCTGGTTCCCTCATTCCTGGGCGCATCACCCATCTTTGCGCTCATTATCCTCGTGGGATTCGTATTCGGATCTCGCTTCGGATTCGCCATGGGCGCATTGACACTCATGCTTTCGGCCGCGATCACCGCCGGCGTCGGACCCTGGCTGCCGTTTCAGATGCTCTGCGCGGGATGGATCGGGCTCGCAGCGGGTTGGTTACCGCACTACCGCGCGGGACGCGTCGAGCTGGTCACGCTCACGCTATTCGGTTTCGGCTCAGGATTTGGCTACGGCGCGTTGATGAATCTCTACTCCTGGCCTTTTGCCGCGCCTGGCGCATCGGCTGACCTCGGTTTGTACTGGGCGCCGTCGTTATCGTTCTCTGAAAGCGTGGAGCGATACGCGACGTACTATCTGGCGACGTCGCTCGTTCATGACGCGACCCGCGCCGTGGCTACCGCGGGCATTCTGCTCGTCGCCGGTCCACAAGTCATTCGATTGCTGCGGCGTTTCCTCTCTCGGACCGCGTGGATTGCCAGCGGCTGATCATTTTCCGTGACGTGAAGTCACGGCTAGACCAATAATGCGGCGCTGGGTGCGGCGATCGACCGATCAGGGCGACGGTTCACAGCGACATCCTGGCACATATTGTGTTTACGGGGCAATGGCGGTACCATATGTCGTACCGTTTCGCGAGAATCGGTCCATGGAAAGGGTCTCCCCGGGTCCTGCCGGGGAGTGCATACGTGGCGTCGATCCGGGTGATCGACGTGTGCATCGGCATTGACGAGGGTGAATGATGAAGGCTCCGAAGCAAGGGAAGGGTGCGGGACTGAGAATCGAGCGGCGGTTCACCGCCGCCGCGGACGACCCATTTGCTGGCGTTCAGTGGTCGCGGAGAACTTCTCGTATCACCAATCCCGACGGCTCCACCGTCTTTGAGATGGCTGACGCGGAAACCCCGGCCGATTGGTCGCAGGTCGCCTCCGACATCATGGTCTCCAAATACTTCCGTAAAGCGGGAGTGCCTCAATTCGACGAGGAAGGATCCCCGATCGTCGACGAAAACGGACGGGCGGTGCTCGGTCCCGAGCGGTCCGCCCGTCAAGTGATCGGGCGCTTGACTGGTGGCTGGCGGTATTGGGGCGAAACGAACGGCTACTTCGCCGCCACGGCGGACGCCGAGGCATTCGAGGCCGAGCTTTCCTACATGCTCGTGCATCAAATGGCAGCACCGAACTCGCCACAATGGTTCAACACCGGGCTTGCCTGGGCCTATGGCATCACCGGGCCGGCCCAGGGGCACTTCTTCGTCGATCCCGCCGATGGCGAACTCAAGGCGAGTGACGACGCCTATACGCGGCCAATACCTCACGCGTGCTTTATCCAGAGCGCCAATGACTCGCTGGTGGAACCCGGTGGTCTGATGGACCTCTGGGTCCGTGAGGCACGCATTTTCAAGTACGGCTCCGGCACGGGCACGAACTTTTCCGCTGTTCGGGGCGAGGGCGAGCCACTTTCTGGTGGCGGCACATCGTCGGGCCTGATGAGCTTCCTCCGCGTTGGCGACCGCGCCGCGGGCGCGATCAAGAGCGGTGGCACGACCCGCCGCGCCGCCAAGATGGTTGTCGTCGATATCGACCATCCGGATGTCGACAAGTTCATCACCTGGAAGGCGGACGAAGAAAAGAAAGTCGCCGCGCTCATCGCCGCCGGATACCCGAGCGACTACAACGGTGATGCCTATGCGACTGTGTCGGGGCAAAACTCGAACAACTCCGTCCGCGTCACGGAAGCATTTCTGGAGGCCGTCGCGCGCGACGACGCCTGGCATCTGCGTTGGCGCACCGACCCCTCACACGTCAGCAAGACGTTCAAGGCGCGCGATTTGTGGCGGCAGATCGCCGAAGCGGCCTGGCAGTGCGCAGATCCCGGACTCCAGTTCGACACCACGATCAACGATTGGCATACCTGCCCTGAGGCCGGGCGCATCAACGCCAGTAATCCGTGCTCTGAATACATGTTCCTGGACAATACCGCATGCAATCTCGCCTCGCTCAATCTGCTGAAGTTCCTCGATGTGGAGACCGGCGAGTTCGATGTCGATGCCTTTCAGCATGCGGTGCGGCTGTGGACCATCGTGCTCGAAATCAGCGTGCTGATGGCTCAGTTCCCGAGCGAAGAGATCGCCCGGCTTTCATACGAATACCGGACTCTGGGACTGGGATATGCCAACCTGGGGACCGTGCTGATGCTGCTGGGGATGCCCTACGATTCGGATCAAGCGCGAGCCTACGCTGGGGCGGTCACGGCACTGATGACGGGTGAGAGCTACACGACGTCGGCGGAGCTCGCGAGTCAGCTCGGTCCATTCCCCGGGTTCGCCGCCAATCGCGATCACATGTTGCGGGTGATCCGGAACCATCGCCGCGCTATTCATGGCGCCGCGCCGTCTGACTACGAGGGCCTCTCCGTCCTGCCCATGGCCGTCGCACCTGATCTGACCCCTGGGTATCTGCTCACCGCCGCGCGTGATGCCTGGGATCGCGCGCTGGCGGAGGGCGAGCGTCATGGCTATCGCAACGCGCAGACTACGCTGCTGGCGCCGACCGGAACGATCGGTCTGCTGATGGACTGCGATACCACCGGTGTCGAACCCGATTTCGCCCTGGTGAAGTTCAAGAAACTGGCCGGTGGCGGATATTTCAAAATCGCCAATCAGAGCATCGAACCGGCCCTGCGCAACCTCGGATACAGCGACGAGGAGCGAAAATCCATTCTCGAGTATGTGCTGGGAACCATGACGCTCGATGGCGCCCCTCACATCAACCGGGAATCGTTGCTGGCGCGCGGCTTCGTTGACGGTGACGTCGAAAAGATCGAGGTGGCGCTGCCCGGCGTCTTCGAGCTGGGGTTTGCCTTCAATGTGTGGACGTTGGGGGAGGACGCGCTGGAGCGAGCCGGCATCTCGGTAGCCGAGGCGAGCGAACCCGGATTCGATCTTTTGCGCAGGCTCGGTTACGCGAACCGCCAGATCGCCGAAGCGAATGAAATCATCTGCGGCACGATGACCGTCGAGGGTGCGCCCTTCCTGCGAGATGCGCATCTGCCGGTCTTCGATTGCGCGAACACCTGCGGCAAGACGGGCACCCGGTTCATCCATCATCTCGGTCACATCACGATGATGAGCGCGGCGCAGAGCTTCCTCTCGGGAGCGATCTCGAAAACGATCAATATGCCGAACGAGGCGACGGTCGACGATGTCCTCGATGCGTACGAGCAGAGTTGGCGACACGGCATCAAAGCCATGGCGCTCTACCGGGACGGCTCCAAACTGAGCCAGCCACTTTCCACGAAGAGCGACACCCCGGCCGCCGGCGAGGAAGACACTGATACGATGGAAAAAGAACTGCAAATTCGGATCGAGCAAACGACTGCCGAAGCGGTGAGCGAGGCGCTGACGCGGGCGCGTGCCGAGTGGGAAGCGGAACGCCAGGTCGCGGCCGCGAGCAGCGCGTCTCTGGTCGCCGAACTCGCGGCGACTCCGATTCGACGCCGGCTGCCGGCGCGACGCGGCGGGTTTACTCAGGAGGCCCGCGTCGCGGGGAACAAGGTTTTCCTGCGCACCGGCGAGTATGACGACGGCACCATCGGCGAGATCTTCATCGACATGCACAAGGAGGGCGCGGCCTTCCGCTCGATGATCAACTGCTTCGCCATTGCGATTTCGAAGGGGCTGCAATACGGAGTTCCGCTCGAGGAGTTCGTCGAGACGTTTACCTTCACTCGCTTCGAGCCGCAAGGGATGGTGACCGGGCACCCGAACATCAAGATGGCGACGTCGATTATCGACTATGTCTTCCGCGTGCTGGGGCTCGAATATCTGGGTCGCACCGATCTTACGCAAGTGCCACCCGAGATCGATGAGCCAGGATCTGACGACCGGCACACGAGTCAGCCCGATCTGGAGCACGTTTCATCGTCGTCCAATCGGGCAGAGCGCGCGCAGACAGCGACGGCGCCGGCACGGGCACCGGCCAAATCCATCCGAAATGGCAACGGCGGTCATAGCGCGGGAGCGATAATCGCGCTGCTGGAACCGACAGCGCCGGTCGACATGATGAGCGTGCATCTTTCGGAAATGATGGGCGATGCGCCGTTCTGTGATGTCTGCGGGCACATCACGATCCGGAATGGCGCGTGTTACAAGTGCCTGAATTGCGGTAATAGTCTGGGCTGCTCTTGACACCACGGCGGCCGGCTCCGCGCCGGCCGCCGCGCCATCCCGTTCGAGAGTGAAACGGATCGCTAGCTCGCCGTCATCGCCGCGGCCCGATCCCGGAGCTCGGCAAAGGCGACCGTGCTCAAATAGCGCTCCCCCGTATCGGGAAGAATGACAACGATGAGCTTGCCCGCATTTTCCGGCCGACGGGCCACTTCGCGGGCGGCCGCGGCGGCCGCCCCGCAGGAAATACCTTTCAGCAGTCCTTCCTTGACCATCAGCTCCTGTTCGGCAGCGATCGCGGTCGGCGCATCGATATGGATGATTTCGTCGTAGATCTCGCGATCAAGCACGCCAGGAATGAAATTTGCGCCGATTCCCTGAATCTTGTGGGGCCCCGCCTGGCCCGTTGCCAGTAGGGGTGACTCGCTGGGTTCCACGGCTACGATCTGAATCTCCGGTTTGAGGTGCTTCAGCACTTGACCGACACCGGTGATCGTGCCACCGGTACCGATCCCCGCAACGAGGATATCGATTTCGCCGTCGGTGTCCTCCCAGATTTCCACCGCGGTCGTGCGGCGGTGGATTTCAGGATTCGAGGCGTTTTCGAATTGTTGCGGCATCCAGGCGTTGGGCGTCTGAGCGGTGATTTCCTCCGCCCGGCATACGGCCCCAACCATTCCCTCGGAAGCCGGAGTAAGGACAAGTTCGGCGCCGTACCCCAGGAGCAGCACGCGTCGCTCCAGGCTCATACTCTCCGGCATCGTCAGGATCAAGCGGTACCCTTTCGCCGCCGCCACCCACGCCAGAGCAATGCCAGTATTCCCGCTCGTAGGCTCGACCAGGGTCGTCACGCCAGGTTGGATGATTCCCCGCGATTCGGCGTCTTCGATCATCGAAACGCCAATGCGGTCCTTCACCGAGAACCCGGGGCTGAATGATTCGAGTTTGCCGACGAGAATACCCGGCGTGTCCGCGGCAAACCGGGATAGACGCACCAACGGGGTGTTCCCGATGAGTTCTGTGGCGTCATTGGCAATTGCCGGTCTGCGGCGCCGGGTGGTGAGGCTCAAATCAATGGCATCTCGGGTGGCAACGGTCTCAGCCATGTTACGCGTGCTCCTTTCAAACGGACTGAGGGACATACGTTGGTCGTATTTTAGAGTTTTAGATCAACTATTTCCAGCACTGATGAAACTGAGCGATCGCGGAGGGAGCTCACCGCGGCGGGAGCTTCCCAATTTCGATCTGATAGTCACGCTCGCTACCGAGCCAGACCGCGCCATCGGTGTAGTGCTCTTTCTTCCAGATGGGAACGATTTCCTTGATACGCTCGATGGCGTAGCGACACGCGTCGAACGCGGCATCGCGATGCGGCGAGGCAACACTTATGACGACACTCGCGTCGCCAATCGCGAGCGATCCCACACGATGGGCGATCGCGACGTGCGCCAGCTCCCACCGTTCACGAATTTCGTCCCCAATCTGGGCGAGAGCCTGCTCAGCCGCCGGTGTATACGCTTCATAGTCAAGGTGGGTTACGGTTCGACCGCGTCCACGATCACGCACGGTGCCGATGAAGGTCGCGATCGCTCCGGCGCCTGAGTGCGCTACCAGCGCCTCGGTCTGACGAGGATCGAGCGGCTCGGTCTGCACGCGAAAGCGATCCCGCTCACCTCCACTTACGGGTGGGATGAAGGCGATCTCGTCGCCGTCGCTGAGGCGGTGGTCGAACGAGACGTATGATTGGTTGACCATCGGCAGCGCGATCGATTTCAACGCTACCAACCGCGGAAATTCGTCCGCGAGTCGATCGAAGAGGTCGCCGACCGTGACGCCGTCCGGGAGTTGGCGCTTCTCCCCGGAGCTCCCGACGATCTCCCGAATGATGGCGAAATAGCGGAGGTTGACTTCCATACTATTGTGCGTTGCGGGGGACTTCAGGCGACCGAGGATGATCCGCGCCACGCAGTGGTCCAACCAACAATGCGTCGAGGCGGGAACCGGAGGGAAGCGGTTCGGTTCCCGCCGGCACCACAATCAATGCGTTTGACCCGACCAGCGATGCAAGACGTGAAGAGGCCTGAGCGCCGGTCGTCGTCGCCGTCAGAGCTCCCACCCCATCGGCACGAACGATCGCGCGCTGAAACTCGATGCGATCTGATGGCCGCACTTCGTGATCGACCAGCACGTGCACGCGGGGACGGTCGATTTCCCTGAAGCCCTGCATCTGGCGAAGAGCAGGACGCAGAAATACTTCGAAACCGACCAGTGCGGACACGGGATTTCCGGGCAAGCTGAAAATGAGCGTGTCCGCAACGGTCGCAAAATTGAATGGTTTGCCTGGCTTCATCAAGACGCGCCGAAAGTGGACCTCGGCGATTTCGGCCAATAGCGGCTTGATGAGGTCCAAATCTCCCATCGACACGCCGCCGCTGGTGATCACGACGTCGCTCTCCGCAATGCGTTCAAGCAAAGCGCGCCGCAACGCCATCGCGTCATCGGGACCGTGACCATCCCATATCACGTCGGCGCCGGATTCCTGCAACGCGGCGAGCAGACTGAATCGATTGGAATCGCGGATTTGGCCCGGGCCGGGTGTCTCCGTGGGTTCGACCAGCTCGTCACCCGTCGACAGGACGCTGACCCGGGGGCGCTGCACCACCGTGACCGGATCGATGCCGAGACCCGCGAGCAGCCCGATCTCAGCCGGACCGATCATGCTCCCAGAGCGCAACACGAGCGATCCCCGCATTAAATCGATGCCAATCGGCCGAATGTTCGCCCCCGGATCAATCCGCTCCTGATGGATTACCACATGTTCGTCCGCCAACGACGTCACTTCAACGGGCACAACCGCGTTGGCGCCGCGGGGCACAGGGGCTCCAGTGGTAATCCAGGCGGCAGTGCCGAGATCAAGGTCGATCTCCTCCACGCTCCCAGCGGTCTGTCTTCCCACGATTTCGCGCCAAGGAGAAGGATCATCGGCGATGACGGCATAGCCATCCATCGTGGCGGCTGGAAACGGGGGGTGATTCTCCTCTGCCATGAGATCATCGGCGAGAACGCGCCAAGCGGCAGCGCGCAGCGCCACTCGCTCGCTCGGGAGGCGCGCCACGTGGTGAAAGATGCGCGCTCGCGCCTCATCCGGATGAATAAGGCTGTCGGTGCTGAACGCCACGGATGACCCCACTCGAGATTTGCACGGCACGCACCAAACGCGCCACGAACACGTGGTGACCATGGTAGCCATTGTGGATACGGTCCGGCATGGATGTCTGGTTGACCGGGATCGCGCACATGTGCGGCATAGGCCGCGAACGAGACGCGTTGACGACCAACTGACAATTCTCTACAGTTTCGATGCTGAGCCGGCTTCGGATTGCAGGTTTACGTCTGAAAGTTTCACCACCAATGGCCCCTCGACGCTCGGCCACAAGCGAACGCGCACCAACGGCACCTCACGTAATCGTGCTGCCGGAGCAGCCGGTTGCCGAGCACGCGAACCAACCAGCACTGCCCGCGCAAATTCAGATGGCGCTCGATACGCTCCTGGAAACAATCAAGACCGCGGCGCCAGCGGCCAACCTCGACGTAATTCTGCGCGCGGCCAGTCTCGCGGTGGAGGCCCATGGCACGGACATTCGCAAGTCGGGCGAGCTCTACGTGCTCCACCCGATTGCCGTGGCAACCATCCTGGCCAAGATTCAGCTCGATGTAGAAACCATCGCCGGAGCGCTTCTCCACGACGTCATCGAAGACACGTCTATCCCACTGGCGCGCATCGAAGCGGAGTTTGGCGTGCGTGTGGCGCGTCTGGTCGACGGCGCGACCAAGCTCGGCCGCATTCCCTGGACGGCGGATGACGACGAAACGGCTGGTTCGCGCGAGAAGACGCAGCAGGCGGAAAACTTGCGCAAGATGTTCCTGGCAATGGTCGATGACATCGGAGTCGTGCTCATCAAGATCGCCGACCGTCTCCACAATATGCGGACGCTCGACGCGCTCCCGCCCGAAAAGCAGAAACGGATCGCACTGCAGACGCTGGAGATTTACGCACCGCTCGCCAACCGCCTCGGTATCTGGCAATTCAAATCCGAGCTCGAAGACCTCGCGTTCCGCTACACCAATCCGGACGCGTTTGCCTCGCTAAGCCGCGAGTTCGAGCAGCGGGGCCGCGACTCGGCGCCCTATATCGAAACAGTGAAAACCGAGTTACTGCAGATTCTCAAGGATGCGGGGATTGAAGCCGAGATTACAGGCCGCACGAAACACATTTTTTCGATCTACCGCAAGATGCTTTCCAAGCGCCGCGCGATTGACGAAATCTACGATGTCATTGGCCTGCGCATCCTGGTCGAAGACCGCAAGGATTGCTACGGCGCGCTCGGCATCGTTCACGCCCGCTGGCATCCACTCCCCGGCGAGTTCGACGATTACATCGCCACGCCCAAAGACAGCATGTATCAATCGCTGCACACCGCGGTGGTGGGGCCGGGCGGGCATCCGATCGAAATTCAGATTCGCAGCCGCGACATGCACCGTACCGCGGAACATGGGGTGGCCGCGCATTGGCGGTACAAAGAGGGCAGTAAATCTGACGCGCGTGTCGAGGCCAAGGTGGCCTGGCTCCGCCAGCTCATGGAGTGGCGGGATCAAGTTGCCGATGCCGAGGAATTTGTTGAGTCACTGAAGTCGGATGTATTCAAGGAGCAAATCTACGTCTTTACCCCGGCGGGAGACATCATCGAATTGCCGGCGGGCGCCACACCCGTCGATTTCGCGTACCGGGTTCACACGGAGGTCGGCCATCAGTGTGTTGGCGCCAAAGTGAACGATCATCTCGTTCCCCTCGATTCCAAGCTCCAGAACGGTCAGGTCGTAAAAATTCAGACCAGCCGCGCCAGGACCGGACCGAATCGGGATTGGCTGCTCTCCTCGTCGGAATACGTCACCACGGCCTCGGCCAAAGAAAAAATCCGTCGCTGGTTTCGCAGTCAAGAGCGCGAGGAGAACATCGCGCAGGGGCGAGAGATTCTAGAGCGGGAATTGCGCCGGCTCAGCGTCGAGCTCAAACCGGAAGATTTGTTGAAGGCATTTCCTCAGTATCCAAAACTCGACGATCTTCTTGCCGCGATCGGCTACGGCGCCATCTCATCCCAGCGCATCGCCGTCCGTCTCACCCAACAGGACCAGCATGAAGTGCTGATGCCGGCAACCATCATCGACGTGCCTCGCACGCCGCCACGCTTGCAGGTGATGGGAGTGGGCGATCTCCTGACGAGCCTCGCGACATGCTGCCGTCCCGTCAATGGTGATTCCATTATTGGATTCGTCACGAGGGGTCGCGGCGTCACCGTTCACCGCACCGATTGCCCCAATATTGTCAACGCCTCGGAACCGGAACGACTGGTGCCGGTAACGTGGGGGGATCATGGCGAAGAGACGTTCCCAGTCACTGTGCAGATCAAGGCCTGGGACCGGGTGGGACTGCTCAAAGATGTCAGCACGGTGCTTGCCGACGAACGGGTCAACATCGTGAGCGTCCTCACAACAACCCATGACGACCGAACTGTTACCTTTTATGCGACCGTCGAAGTGGAGGGCATAGGCCAGCTCAGTACTATTTTGCAAAAGCTCGAAAGCGTCCGCGAAGTCTACGAAGTGCGGCGTGAAACAAGCTCTGCACCGCAACGCACCGCTGTCAGATAGGGCATGGCGACGCGGGAAGCGGCCTTCATCGCTCAGGTGCTTTCGATGGGTGAGATTCTCATCGACTTCATCGTCGACGACGGAACGACGTCCCTTGAAGCGGCGGCCGGTTTCGTGGCCAGGTCTGGTGGCGCTCCCGCCAACGCCGCCGTGGCCCTGGCGCGGTTGGGAATTCCTAGCGCGTTTTGCGGAGTTGCCGGCAACGACCCCTTCGGCGCGCGCTTGCGGGGTGAATTGGCGACCGAAAACGTCGACACCTCGCGTCTGCGCCAGACCGACGAGGCAGCCACCACGCTTGCCTTCGCCTGGAAAGATTTTCGGGGCGACGGACACTTCTGGCTCTTGCGTGGCGCCGATACGTTGCTGAGTCCGGGAGATGTGGCGGGAGCCAAAATCGCGGATTTGGCCGCGCTGATGGTTGGCTCGGTCTCTCTCGCCGCGCAGCCCTCGCGCAGTGCCATCGGGGTCGCCGTCACCCAGGCCCAGGCGGCGAGCGTTCCTGTGATCTTCGATGTGAATCTGCGTCCAACGCTCTGGACGCAACCAGACGATGCATTGCCGGTTTGCGAACAGATTGCCGGGCAGAGTCATTTGGTGAAGCTCAGTCTCGATGACGCGCTCGGTCTCTTCGGTCCCGGCGCTACGCCAGCGACCGCGATCGAGCGCATGCTCAAACTTGGACCGCGATGCGTTGTCTTGACCGACGGCGCGCGTGGATGTTGGTTCGCCTGCGCGTCAGCGTCCGGGATCAGCTTCGTGCCCTCTTTCGAGGTTGACGCCATCGAGCCAACTGGGGCTGGTGATGCGTTCAGCGCGGCACTGATCTCACGGATGATGGCATCGATGTGGGCAGACCCCTCGCGGGACGACATCCGTTATGCGGCGGCCGCGGGCGCCTTGGCAACCACTCGCCGCGGCGCCTGGGACGGTCTGCCCAACCAATCCCAGCTCGCTTCATTCCTCAAGGCACATTCGTCATAGTGCCGTCGCCAATCGATCCAATCGCCATCTCCATCCTTGGCGTTGAAATTCGCTGGTACGCAGTGTGTCTATTAGCCGGTACCGTCGCCGGTATCACGCTCTCCCGCACCTTGGCGAGAAGGCTCAGTCTCGACCCCGATTGGGTGCTCGATGTCGCGCCTTGGATCGTGGTTCTCGCGATCGCCGGTGCCAGGTTTTATTATGTCTTGTTGAGAGCCGAATACTTCGTGGCTGTACCGAAAGAAGCGCTCAATCTCCGGCTTGGAGGGCTCGCGTTTCACGGCGCATTGGTCGCCGGCACGCTGACATTCGCGGTCTTGTGCTGGCGTGGGCACCAACCGTTCCTCGCCTGGACCGACGCTGTCGTTCCCGGTGTCGCGCTCGCTCAGGCCATTGGCCGATGGGGCAATTGGGCAAATCAGGAAGCGTTTGGTACACCGACGACCCTCCCCTGGGGTCTGTGGATCGATCCTGAACGCCGCCCGCCCGAATTTGCGGATGCCGAGCGATTCCACCCCACGTTCCTGTACGAATCGCTCTTCAATCTGGCGAACGCCATCTTGCTCTCCTGGATGGCGCTGCGAGTTTCCAAATCCCGGATTCTGCGTCACGGTGACGTGTTGGCGATGTACCTCATGACCTATGGAATTGCGCGATTTCTTACCGAGCGTTTGAGAACCGACAGCCTCTACCTCGGGCCGCTACCCGCGGCGTATTGGCTAAGTTGGCTACTCATTGGCGTTGGCGGTTTCTTGTTCCTGGTCCTGAGAACGCCATGGGTGGCGAATGATGGTGCAACGTCGATTGTGGAACATCGCAGCCTCTGATTGACATGGGCAACGGCTCTTGTTACGCTCCCGCGACCCTGACCGCCGTCGTTGACGACGGTACTGCCCAGCGCGCGACGGAAGGTTTCGGCGATCCGGACAGGATGATGACTGTGCGTCGACGTTTATCGCTCCTGGTCACCATTGTCACCGTGGCGCTGGTGGCTGCCGCCTGTGGACGCGCGACCGAAAATGAAATCAACCAGGCGCTTGGCATTACACCAACGGCGACCATGAGCGCCGAGCAGATTGCATCGGCAACCGAGGCTGCCAGTGCCACCGCCGCCGCTCGCTCGCTGGCCTCCAGCTCGCCCGGAGCCGTAGCGTTGGGAGACGTCACGCTGGGGGCACGCCAGTTTCAGACCTGGTGCTCCGGTTGCCATAGCCCTGGCGGCGCGGGGGCGGACATCCTCTCCGCGGGGAGTCCTGGCTCGTCAGTCACCGCGGAGTCTCTTTTGCCGCTTGTGCGGGATGCGGTTGGCCACCCCAAACCACCCGGTCCATATCTCCCGACGGAGATCACGGACAGTCAGATTGCCGACATTGCCGCCTACCTGAACGACCAAGCGACCGAGTAACACGGCTGAATGGAGTAGAGGAACGGTCTCGGCTCAGCGCGCCTCGTTGGCGACGATCGATTCCTTGATGGTGAGCAGACGCGATCGCAACCCAGCATCGGTGCCCAGGGACCGCTCGATCTGTTTGATGCCATGCATAACGGTGGTGTGATCGCGGCCACCGAGCTCTCCACCAATATCGAG
>JACCXM010000404.1 GCA_013697005.1 Chloroflexia bacterium
CGATGCCGCCGTTCTCCACGCTCGGAATCTCGGTCGCCAGATTCGGGATGAGCGCGGCATCCTGGTCGATCCGCCACAGGCTGTCGAAAATCGCGAACTGGACGCCGCGGTCGACCTCCAGGGTCGACTTCAGCGGATTGAAGATCGTCGGCTCCTGCGAGAGCCCGACGATCACCTGACCGCCCTGGGGCGGCTCCTCCTGCCGCGCGGCCGCCCTCGCCGCCGCCGCCGCGCCGCTGGTGTTCAGCAGCCGTTCCGCCATGGTGACGGAGAATCCCGCCGCCGCGGCCGCGCCAAGAAACGCGCGCCGGCTCAGGCGGCCCTCACGGACCTCCTTCACCGAGCGAACGAGATCATCGTGGTGCCGGATCATGATTTCTCCTCCTGCGTCCAATACAAACTGGCCACGGGTCAACGGTGCTATTCGTCCCCCTCTCCCGGCCCGGCGGGAGAGGGGGGTAGGGGGGTGAGGGCTTACCTGAACACATCCAGCAGACTGTCGCCGTACTCATGCGCACCGGAAAAAAGCTCCCCCGCAGCGAAGCGCGAAGCCCGGAAGGCGTGCAGATCCACCGTTTGCGATGCGCCTTCGATGATCCACTCCGCCACACACTTGCCGATGGCGGGCGCCGTCTTGAAGTTGGTGCCGCTATCGCCCAGGATGCCGAACAATCCCCGGTACGGCGCCAGTTCGTCGATGATGGCGTGCCCGTCCGGGCTCATGGTGATGATCCCCGCCCAGCCGCCACGCATGAAGGCCGTCGCCAGCGCCGGCCGCCGCGCCGCGCAGCGAGTGCGCGAATCGACGATGTAGTCGAAATCGACCCCTTCATCATAGAAATCGGGGTTGACCCCGAGCTGATCGCGGCCGATCCCGCAGAGGGTCCCGAAGTCTCCTTCCGGGCGCAACCAGGTGTTGTTGGGCCCGTCGATGTAGACCGGGTGCGACGGCCCATCGTCGGCGGTGCGGCGCATGATGACGATCTGCACCCGGTTTGGCTGGAGCCCGTAATCGAGCCCGAGTGGCGCCAGCAAGGCATTCGCGCGGGCCCCCGGCGCCACCACCACCGTCTCCGTGGCAATCCGCCCGAGCGGCGTCATAACCCCGATCACCCGCTCGCCGTCCGTCTCGATGGCCGTGGCCTCGACGCCTTCGTGGATACTGGCGTCCAGCCCCTTGGCGGCCTCAGCAAACCCGAAGGCCGTCGCCGCGGGATCGGCGTAACCCGACTCCGGCTCCCAGGCGGCGCAGGTGATATCGCCGGTCTGCACACCGGGATCGAGCGCCCGCAAATCGTCCGGGGAAATTACCTCGGTGTTCACCCCCAGACCTTGCAGCATCGCCACGTTAGCCCGCAGCCGATCGTCGAAACGAGGCTGTACCAGCCGGACGACCCCCACCTGTCGGTAGCCGGGATCGCCCGGCCCGACGACATCATGCCACCCCTGGAAATAGGGAAGACTCTGTTGCGCCAACGCCGAGTCGTGGGGATTCGTGTAGTGCATCCGCACCAACGCCCCGGACTTGCCGGTCGAACCCGCCGCCAGCGACGCTCGCTCCAGCAGCGTGACGCGGACGCCGCGCTGGGCCAGGTGAAACGCGGTGCTGGTGCCGTTGACGCCGCCGCCGATGACGACGACGTCGGCAGTCAGACTCATGGGGTCCTCCCTCCGGTCGCCAGTGACCGTCTTTCTCTTCCGAACCAGGCCGATGGCGTCATCCTAGCCGATGGCAGCGAATCTGTCAGCGCACTCGTCAAGCCAACAGCCAACAGCCAAAAGCCAATCGCCTACGTGAGTTCCCGGTCGAACCAGACCATATCTCTATGCGGCAGACCGTTCTCCCGCTCCTCCGGGTCATAGCCTTTCTCCGGCGTAAAGTAGTCGCGCTCGATGCGCCACAGACGAAACCCCGCCTTCTGATAAAACGCGATCTGCCCGATCCCTGCATTGCTCGTCCCGACGATCGCACGCCGCACGCCACGCGACCGCAAATCCGCCAGTACCCCGGCCAGCATCTGTCGCCCCAGTCCCCGGTTGTGCTCGCTCTGGTCCACCGCCACCGCCTTCAGCTCAACCGTCGCCGGCTCGTCACCATACGGCAGCACGAGCGTCACCCCGAGCGGCCCGCCGTCCTCTCCAAGCAGGGCGTAAAGCTCGCCCTCCTGCACGTAGCCTCGTAGCGGCCCAGACTCATCCGCCAGCAACAAGAGCGGAAGATATGCCCCCCGCCCCGGCCCCGGCGGCACCCGCTCGAGCCGCGCCTCATCCTCTTCGCTCATCGCGTCGCCGCTCTCCATCCGTCGATCCAGACTCAGTTACGATCCGCCTCGCGTTCCCCCTCTCCCGGCTCGACGGGAGAGGGGGGTAGGGGGGTGAGGGCAAACGCCACGATGCCGCATATGTCGCCACCGATATTCGCACGACCGCGTATGGTTCATGCTATGCAAACCGAACCACCCCCAACCCACCACGCTGCGCCATTGTCCAAATGCCCCCTCCGCGGCCGCGTCCCCCGTTATCTGATCTCCCTGCCCGAGCGCACGGCGCGCGCCGCGGTGGCCCTCGTCGGCGGCGCCGTCTACGAGACGAGCAATGTCGCGCTGCCGCGCGCGGTGCGCGAGGCCAAGCTCTATCAGGTCACCATCGACCGCCTGCTGCGGATCATGATCGAGTGGGTCGGCGACGTGCGCGCCGTGTACGGGGATGAGCAGACCCCGGTCCAGGAGCTGGCCGCGCGCAAGTTCACCGGCAACGTCCTGGAGTGGGCCAGCATCTTCGCCGTCGGCTTCTCCCCGCTTTGGATTCTCGCCGCGGCCTCCGATGTCATGGGCGGCTCGAAAGCCTATCTGCGCGCGCTCGTCGCCGAGCTGGTCGCCGCCGGGCGCCTCCCCGCCGATGCCGATGTTGCCTCCTACGAAGATCTGCTCGGCCGCCTGGAAACCGGGTCCGGGGTACTCGCCGACGCGATCGATATTCCTCCGATGTCGCTTCAGGACGCCCGCGCCTCGTTCGACGCGTTGCGCCAGCAGGCCAGCGATCTTCCTCCGCCGGAAGATCTCGCCACCCTGTTCCGCGAGATGCAGACGATCGCGCAGCGCGAAGGACGTTCATTGACCGATGTCTCCGCCGCGCTGGCGGTGGCGGCGGCGCGCGCCGGTGTCGAGATGGGAAACGTCCACGTGTTCGATTTCTACCGGGAAGCGCTCGGCGCGATCCAGGAGGAAGGGCTCTTGCGGTTTCTGCGTCGCGTCGGAACCCCCTACGTTTCACGCGCGGGGCGGCATTTCGATCCTCAGACGCGAACGTACACCGAGCGTTTCCTGCATTGGATCGAAACCCGGCGCGGTGATGCACCGCGTCGTGACAACCGGAACCCCGGAAACTGACGTAAACCTAAACAATGTGCATCGCACGGGTGCGGTCATCGGGTACGGATGGGACCATCTGGGGGTCCGAATGGGTACATTGGGCGCCCTTCCCGTAACCGATCATTAGCCGTCGCCCTCACCGCCGACCGCCCACGGAGTGACGGATTTGCCGCGACGCCTGTCGTTGAGAAATCGCCTGATCGTTTTTGCGGCCGCATCCTTGCTGCCGCTGCTTGTGGTGATCGCGGTGATTCTCTCCGAAACGGCCGACGCCGGCCGCGAACAGGTGCTCGACGCCCAGACCGCCATCGCCGAGGTCGTGGCCAGCGTGCTGGCGACCACTCTTTCCGATAACCAGAAAGTGCTGCAGGAGCTGGCCAGTATCGACCGCGTCCGTCGCATGGAGCCGAGCGTGGCGACGGACGATATCGATCAGTTCAGCCGCGCCCATCCGAATCTCTATGGGCTATTCCTGCTCGATGCCAACGGAAATCTGGTCGCCAATACCGGACTCGATCCAGGACAATTCCAGCTTCATTCCTCGTTCAGTGAGGCGGTCGACCGCTCGCTCAAACTCGGCGAGCCGGGCGTCTCCACGGCCTTGACCGCCCCCGATGCGCGGGTGATCGCCTTGACCATGCCAGTCCGGGCCAAAGATCAAGCGGAAGGGGAGCCGATTGGAGCGGTTGGCTCCCTGCTTTCCGTGGAGCGCCTCGCTGCGGCCGTAACCCCCTTTGCTCGCGGCGACACGCTGATCGCGGTGATCGCGGATGGCCAGGTCGTGGCCGCCCAAAGCGCCGATCCCGCTGTCAACGCGCTGGCCTCGACGACCGTGCCGCCGCTGTCAATGAGCACGCCTGGGAATTTGTCCTACGTGGACGAATCCGGGATGGAGCGGTTCGCGATCTACACGCCTGTGCTCGGATCGACCTGGGGCGTGCTGGTGACGCACCCCTCACCCGGCTCATACGCCGCCACGCGCGCCACGATTTACCGGTCCATTGCCGCGATCGCTGCCGCGGCGGTGGTAACGCTGGCCCTCGGCGCTCTGGCCGCGGAGCTCCTGGCGCGCCCGTTGCGCGAGGTGAAAGTCCACGCCGATGCGCTCGCCGTGGGCGATTTTACGCCGCGCGACCCGATCGCCAGCGGAACCACCGAGATGGCCGGTCTGGGGGCCGCGCTCGGCGCCATCGCCAGCCGCTTTGGTGAACAGGTGCGCGATCTGGAGGAGGCGCGCGAGGCCGGTGTGACCCAGGCGGGGCAGTTGCGCGATCTCAACCGGCGCACCGTACGCCTGCAGGAAGATGAGCGGCGGCGTATCGCCGGCGAGATTCACGATGCCGTCTCGCCGCTGATCACCGGCGCGCTCTACCAGACGCGCGCGCTCCGTCTGGGAACGCCGGAAGACGCCGCCCGCGCGGCCGCGCGCCGGGATTCCACGCTCGATAGCATCGGCGATCTGCTCAGCAAAGCGATGGAAGAGCTGCACGGCGTCGTGTTTGCCTTGCGCCCTCCCGATCTTGACGATATCGGCGTCGTCGCCGCGGTCGAGCGCTATATCGCCCAGGTGCAGCGTTCGGGGCTCAATGTCCACCTCGAAGCGGACGAAGAACCTCCACCGCTGACCCCGGAAGTACGCCTCGCCATCTATCGTATCGTGCAGGAGGCGCTGCACAATGCACTGCGTCATGCCGCCGCCGACGAGGCCGTCGTCCGCTTCGAGACCACCGACGATACGCTGCGGGTCACGATCCGCGATAATGGCGCCGGATTCAATCCACAGCACACGGCGCGGCCAACGGCGCTCGGGTTGCTCAGCATGCGGGAGCGCGCGGCCGCCATCGGCGCCACCTTCGCGGTGACGTCGCGGCCCGGTGATGGGACGACGGTGATGATCGAGCGGCGACTCGAACCTGAAATGGGCGTGGTACCGGAGCTGCCTCCGGTCGAAGCGTTGCCAAAATTGCCGAATGGCGCGGCGAAGCGGATTTCCGCGTGATCTCGGTGCTCCTGGTTGATGATCACCCGGTCGTCATCGAAGGTCTGCGCAAGGTGCTGGCGACCGCGGGCGACCTCATGGTTACCGGCGAGGCGCACGATGCCTCGGGCGCAATCGAAAAGACCCGCACCTTGCACCCCGACGTCGTGCTGCTCGATTTGCGCATGCCCGGCGCCAGTGGTGTGCAGGCGACACGCCGTTTGCGCGAGGTCGATGGCGATGTCGCGGTCATCATCCTCACGTCCTATGGCGATCAGGCCTATGTCCGGCAAGCGCTCGAAGCCGGCGCCGATGGCTACATCCTGAAAAGCACCCCGCCGGAACAGTTGATCGCCGCCATTCGCGCCGCCGCCCGCGGCCGGCGCCAGCTCAGCCCCGAGCTGCTGGATGGTGTGTTGCTGGAGTTCGGTGGACTGGCGCGGGAACAGACCCAGCGCACCACCGATCTCTCCCCTGGCGATCTGGAGATCGTGCGGCTCGCCAGCAAGGGCGCCACCAATCGCGAGATCGGCGTGGCCACGGGCCGCACCGAAGTCGCGGTCAAAAAGCGTTTACAGGTGATCTTTCAGAAGCTGGGCGCGGTCGACCGCGCCCACGCCGTCGCCGAGTCGATCCGCCGCGGCCTGATTTGACACGAAGGTGATAGGGTGATGGGGTCATAGGGTGATCGGGGACGATGGCAAGACACTATCCTGCGACCCGCAACCTATACAACCCGTAACTCCCTATCACCCTATCACCCTATCACCCGAGTCCGGCGCGAACGTGTGGATTACGGTATCCCAATGGGGCCCCGGCGGGGCGATGGGGGCTTTACACTGCGGAAACGGAGCGACACCAAATCCGGTGTTCTTCCTGGGGCGACCGCGGACTCTGCCCCATCCCGCTGTGAGGCATATGCGGGCAATTGAGCCGGATCGTCTTCCCGCGTCGCCAGCCACGATGCGAGGAATCTTTCCCTCCCGAGGCGCTGGCCGCGTGGCTCCATCCAGCCGCGCGGCCCCACCTCATCCTCTCACCCCATCACCCGGACACGCTCGGCGCATACCACCCGCCGTCGCATCGCGATACTGGCCAATCCAGCCGCCAGGGCCGTCAGCGCCACCGCTTCGCCGCCACTCCCGATTTCCATGCCCAAGCCCGTACTTGGGAGCGCCGTGACGATGACGACCTTGCCTGGCGACATCGTGCCGGGCGCAGGCGCCTGACCCGGTTTGCCGGGGTAGACCGGAATCGGTTTGTATGGCGGGGGCGCGCAGCAGATCGGGCCCGGGCCGGCCACCGTGTCGCCGACCCCGATGGCGTTGCCGGCGTTGCCACCGGAGTTGATGTCCCCCAATGAGATGACGCCGCCGTTGGCCGACGCGTTGGCGACCCCGCCGTTGCCAGCGCTGCTGGTGATCGAGCCGCCGTTGCCGGCGTTGCCCCCCGTTGACGCGAAGTTGCCATCGCCGCCCGAGGCGTCGGCGATGGCGGTACCGCCGTCCGCGCTCACCGAGATGATCGTCTGGTTGGTGACCTCGCCACCGTCGATGAACACGCCGCCCACCGCATTCTGGAGGCCGCAGCCGTCGTAGCCGCCATAGGTGTCGCCGACCGCGATCGCGCTCCCGACGTTGCCGCCGGAATTGACGTTCCCCACCGCGATCGCGCCGCCGTTGGCCTCGGCGCCAGACACGCCGCCGTTTCCGGCCGCGGCCACTTCGGAACTCGCATCGCCATTCTTCGCGTTCTTGACGTTATCACGTTTGCCGTTGCCGTTGCCGTTGCCGTTGCCGTTGTTCTTGGTGTCGTCGTTCTTGCGCTTGGTGTCGTTTGTGTCTTCCCCGCCGGTGGTCGCCAGATTGTCGTCGCCGCCGGAGGAATCGCCGATGCCGGTGCCGCCATCGGCGCTCAGGTCGAGGACCGTGGCGTTGGAGACCGTCCCGGCATCAA
>JACCXM010000429.1 GCA_013697005.1 Chloroflexia bacterium
GTGTACGGACGCCCCAGGAACGTCCCCGTGCCAAGTTGACACTGCTTGTAACCCGAGTCTATGATCGCGTGGGGTGAAATCTGCCATTTTGGTGGAAACCTCATTGCCTCGTCCCGCGTTGACACAAGCAGAAAGACTCGTCTGCGCCCCGCGGTGCGCCGGTAGAGTGCCCAGTTTCGCTGTGCGGTGCGAAACACCCGATGGACATCGACCGTCACCGGCGAGTCGGCGAAAACGAGGGGGGTCGGGGTCCGCGCGTTCGCGCGGGCTGGAGGAGAGACGCGGGCATGGACAGTTCACGATTCGATGCACTCGCCAGGGCCGCTGCCGCGGGCACGTCCCGGCGCTCCGTGCTGAAGGGGCTTGCCGCGGGATTCGCGGCCACGCTGCTGAAATTGGGTGCCCCAGGCACGGTTGCGGCGCAGAATACGGTCCCTCTGGGGGGGCAATGTTCCGGACTCGGCGCCAACTCCGACTGTAGCCAGGCGGGCGGGTCGGTTGTGTGCAGCGACAACGGCGTCTCGCGGGACGGCCAGTTCAACTGTTGCCGGAATGCGGGCGGCGCGTGTACGGCGGACTTCCACTGTTGCGGCGGCGCGGTATGCGTCAATGGCACGTGTGGTGGCGGTGGCGGCACGGGTGGCCGCGGTCTTGGCTCGGAATGCACCTCGACCAGCCAGTGCGGCCAGTCCGGCGGCGCGGTGGTCTGCGCCAGCAACGGCGTGGCGGCCGACGGCGCGCGCAACTGCTGCCGCAACACGGGCGGCGCATGCAGCGCCGATTTGCAATGCTGCGCCAATCTGTTCTGCGTCAATGGCACCTGCGGCGGAACGTCTTCCGGTCCGGCGCCATCTAGTGGACTGGCGTTGAGCGCGCAATGCACATCGTCACAACAATGCACCCAGGTGGGTGGGGCAACTGTTTGCGCCGATAATGGCTTCGATGGTGACGGCCCGCTGAACTGTTGCCGCAACCAGGGCGGCGCATGCACTGGAATCAATTACAGCGCCGATTGCTGCGGCGGACTCTATTGTGTCGGTGGGGTTTGCACCAATAACACCAGTGGCGGTCTGGCGATAGGCGCGGCGTGCTCGCAGACCGGCCAGTGCAGCCAGGCGTCTGGCGCCGCCGTCTGCGCCTCGAACGGCTTCGACTCGGATGGACAACTGAACTGCTGTCGCAACAACGGCGGCGCCTGCACCCAGGATAATAACTGCTGTGGCGGGCTTTTCTGCGGGAACGGCGTCTGCGGCACCGGCGGCGGCACGGGCGGCACGATCGGCCTCGGCGGACAATGCGCCGCGACCGGAGAGTGCAACCAGGACGGGGGCGCGGTCTTCTGTGACAGCAACGGCATCGCCAGCGACGGGGCGTTGAATTGCTGCCGCTATGAGGGTGGCGGATGCGCGACCGGTTCCCAGTGCTGCGGCGGGCTGGACTGTGCCAACGGGGTGTGCAGTCCGATCGGCGGCGGCGGCCAGGGTGGCGGCAATATCGGGCTCGGTGGTGAATGTGCCGCCGACGGCGAATGCACCGCGCAAGGCGGCGCCTCCTTCTGCCGCGATAACGGCATCAGCACCGATGGCCGCCTGAACTGCTGCCGCTTCGAAGGCGGGAGCTGCGTCGGCGGCAGCGGATGTTGCGCCGGGCTCCTCTGCGTCGAGGGTCGCTGCGCCTAGTGCGCGCATCTCGTATCCGATATGACACGGGGGCGCCAGAAGGCGCCCCCGTGTCATATCCACCCGCGGATGCGTTGCCCGGCATCGTGGTCCGCGCTTACGGCAAGTTCTTCGACGTGCAACTCGCGGATGGCCGCGAATTGCTTTCAACGATCAAGGGGGGACTGAGACGTCGTCGCCGAGGAACCGACATCGTGGCCGTGGGCGACACGGTATACGTTACCGACGTCGGCGAGGGGGAAGGCCGCATCGAGTTCGTCGCGCCGCGGCGCAGTGCGCTATCCCGGCTCGCCAGACAGACGGGCGACGTCGAGCAAGTCATCCTCGCCAACCCGGATCAGGCGCTCTTTCTCTTTGCAGTGCAGAATCCCGAGCCGCACCGGCGGCTGCTGGACCGTTTTCTGATCATGGCGGAATCGCGAGGATTGCCCGCGCTCGTCGGGGTCAACAAAATGGATTTGGACGGCCCAGGAGCGAACGGGTCGCCGTCCCGGGCGCGGGAGCTATTCGCCGATTACGAATGCCTCTACCCAGTGCTGTATCTCAGTGCCCGGACTGGCGAAGGAATGGACCGTCTGCGGCAGGCATTGATAGGGAAGGTCACTGCTGTCGCTGGGCCATCCGGCGCCGGCAAATCGAGCTTGCTGAACACGCTGGACCCGACTCGGGAGCGCGCCGTCGGCGCCATTTCGGACGCCACCGGGAAAGGGCGGCACACCACCATCGCTACCGTGCTGCACCGCGTTCCGGGCGATCCTGCGACGTTTGTCGCGGACACGCCGGGAATTCGCGCACTCTCCTTGCAGGGCGTCGATCTGGAGCATCTCGATCGGCTGTTCCCGGAGATGCGTCCACTGTTGAATACGTGCCGCTACGCGGATTGCTCCCATCTCCAGGAACCGGGCTGCGCGATCATCGCGGCCGTCGCCGCCGGACTTATCAGCCTGGAGCGATACGAAAGCTACGCGAAGCTCCGCCGCGGCGAGATAGCCGACGAATGAACGCGCCCCCCGCCAGGCAGACACCCGACAAGAGGAGTTGGGGAACCAACTCACCATCGCTGGCGTAGTACACCTCGAGAACCTCGGGAGCTGCTTTCCCGCGACGTTCGGTGTCGTCACATCCAGGACAATGGTGGAGTTGGATAGCCCAAACGAGGCGGCGGTATCGATGGACGGTCGGGAATCGATGCAAGAACCGGCGCTCGATCGCCCAGACCGGGTCGATGCCATCATCGCCTTCCTCACGCCAACCATTGAAGATGTGTTGAACCGGATCGAAGGAGACGAGTTCACGACACCCGAGTTCATCGCGCTGCTGCAATCCGATCCGGCTATGAACGCCGTCTACGAGGAGGCGTTGCGCCGGTGGGGCGAGGGTGAGCGCTACGCAAAAATGGTCGTGCATGGGCAGGTTATTCCGGGAATCCTGCGCCGGTCCGATCTGGTGGAGTGGCGGGGTTTCGCGCACGGGGTGGAAGACCCGTTCGCGGTGCCGGCGCTCTGGCGCATGGTTCCCCCGCGGGAGCGGCATGCGGCGCTCGGCGATGACCCGGGAGCGCCCAATTTCGGGTAGCATCCCTTGTGAAACGCGCGGATGCGATCGCGCGCGGGAATTGCCGGTGTGCATGTGCAATCACAATCAGAAATGGACCAGCAAGTGAACCACAACCTCCGCTCGGGGGTGATGCGCCTCCATCTGCTCCCTGATACTGACAAGGATAAGGACAAAGACAAAGAGAAAGACGCCAAGAGTCCAAGCAAACGCCCCAGTCTGCCGGGGCGCAAAAGCTCTGGCTCAGGTGGGACCGGAGGAACGAGTCCCACGAAAGGCCGGCCGCGGATTCCACCGTGGGCCATCGCCCTGCTTTTCCTCGGCCTCGTCGCCTATCAACTCTATGCGATTTTCGATCCGCAGCGAGACGCGCAAAATATCACGGTGCCCTATTCGGTGGTGGAGCAGCAGGTCCGTGCCGGCAATGTGAGTGAGGTCACGTTGACCGACGCCAACATTACCGCCGAGCTGAGAGAACCGATTGCCTGGGACCGCCGGACAGAGCAACTGGTTACCCCGGTCCCGGAGACGGACACGCAAGGGGTCGCCGAAGGCAATAGCCTGCGCGCCACGCTGCCCCCAGTGGAAAACACCGGCCTTCTACCGCTGCTCGAGCAGAATGATGTCGTGGTGCGGGGAGAATCTGACAGCTCGTCACTGCTGTCGACGCTGCTGGTGACGCTGTTGCCCTTCCTGCTCATCGTCGGTCTGATCGTGTTCATGGGCCGGCAGATGTCGCGCGGTCAGCAGAACGTCTTTGGATTTGGCAAGTCCCGCGCCAAGCAAAACGATCCCGAGCGGCCGCAAGTGACATTCGCCGATGTCGCGGGCGAGGACGAGGCCAAGCAGGAATTGACCGAGGTTGTCGACTTCTTGCGCAACCCCGCCAAATATCACCAGCTCGGCGCGCGGTTGCCGCGGGGTGTACTGCTGGTGGGACCTCCCGGCACGGGCAAGACCTTGATGGCGCGGGCCGTTGCCGGCGAGGCCGGTGTGCCCTTTTTCAGCGTTTCGGCGTCGGAGTTCGTCGAGATGTTCGTCGGTGTCGGCGCCAGCCGCGTGCGTGACCTCTTCGACAAGGCGAAGCAGCATGCACCGGCCATCGTGTTCGTCGACGAGTTGGATGCGGTGGGCCGGCAGCGATTTGCCGGTCTCGGCGGCTCCAATGACGAACGCGAGCAGACACTGAACCAGATGCTCGTCGAGATGGACGGCTTCGAGACGAGTCAGGAAGTGATCGTCATGGCGGCCACGAACCGGCCCGACGTGCTCGATCCGGCGCTGCTGCGTCCTGGCCGCTTCGATCGCCAGGTCGTTATCGGTCTTCCTGACAAAGTGGGACGGGAGGCCGTGCTCAACATCCACAGCCGCGGGCTGCCCCTCGCCTCGGACGTCGACAAATCGTCACTCGCTCGTGGCACGACCGGATTTTCCGGCGCCGATCTCGCGAATCTGGTCAACGAAGCGGCGCTCACCGCGGCGCGCCGCAACCGCAAGGAGATCACCGCCGCCGATTTCGAGGAAGCGCTGGACAAGATTCTGCTGGGCACGACGCGCACTGGGCTAATGAATCCCAAAGAGCGCGAGGTGGTTGCCTATCACGAGGCGGGACACGCGCTGGTGGCGCATTTCACACCCGGCGCCGATCCCCTGCGCAAAGTCAGCATCGTGCCGCGTGGGCGCGCGTTGGGGGTCACGGTGCAAATGCCGGAGGAGGACCGCCACAACTACAGCCGGACGTTCCTACGCGGTCGTCTCGATATGCTCCTGGGCGGGCGCGCCGCCGAGATGGTGGTCTATGACGAGGTGACGACCGGGGCC
This sequence comes from Chloroflexia bacterium, assembly GCA_013697005.1. Taxonomy (GTDB): domain Bacteria; phylum Chloroflexota; class Chloroflexia; order Thermomicrobiales; family UBA6265; genus JACCXM01. The sequence continues at coordinate 5,055 of JACCXM010000429.1, forward strand.
GAAAACGATCTCAAGGAAGCAGCGGGTTTGGCCCGGCGCATGGTCGGACTGTGGGGGATGAGCACTGAGCTCGGTCCTGTCTACCTGGGTACTGGCGAAGAACATGTCTTCCTCGGCCGCGAGATCATGCAGGACAAGGCGTACTCCGACGCGACGGCCAACCGCCTCGACAGCGCGGTGCGGGAAATGATCGAGTCGGCGCTGGAGCGCGCACTACGCACCACCACCGAACACCGGGACAAGCTCGACGCACTCGTCAAAGCGTTGCTGGAAACGGAGACGCTCGACGGTAAGGAAGTGATGGCGATTTTCGGTCCAGGGGAGCCGTTCGATGTGGAGGCCGGGGTGGTCCCACAGCAGCAGGCCACCATCGAAGCCACGCTGATCGAGAACGGCAAGTCCGATGACGAACCAGTACCCGCGCCTGAAAGTCGTCTCCCGGAACCGGCGGAAGCATGACCACGGATGGCCTTACGTCCGGTACAGCGTGGTGACCGCGCCGATGCGGCCGTACATCCAGAATGCGCCGGGCATCCCAATCACCGAGAGTAGGAGCACGAAGGCTACGATCATCCATAACCCGGAAAACCACCAACCGACGAGAAGGAAATAGATCGCGCGCAGCAGAATTGGATGCTGCTCGGTGGCGGGGCGCAACACCCCTCCGCTGACACGATACGCCGATTCAGGCGGGCGCATGGTGGCTACGAACGGCAAGCGGTTGATGATCCAGAGTCCTACGGGAAGCCCGATGATGGTGGCGTTCGCCGCCCAGGCGACAGCAGAGAGAATGCCGGTCAACCACCAACCAATGAGAATGAACCAGAGAACTCGCAGCAACAGGTTCGGTGGTTCGACGTTGACCCATTGCTCAGGCGATGTTCCGAGATCGACGCGCGGCGTCACGCGGGAGCTCCCTGCATCTGCGGCGACGGGTGACTCGTGCCAACGGTTCCCAGCCTCCGCCCCAGCTCGGTGATCGTTTCTTCGAGAATGCCGACCGTGCGATCGCACTCCTCGCGGGTGATTACCAGCGGCGGGCAGAGCTGTGTGGTGGGATCGTTGCGGCTGTCATTGCGCAGGATCAATCCTCGTTCCCGCATCTTATCGGTCAGCCAGGCGAGCAGGGCGTTGTCGCGAAAGGTCTCCTTGGTGTCGCGGTCGGCGACCAACTCGATGCCCAGGAAAAGACCGACGCCACGGATATCGCCGACGTTGGGATGGTTGCCCAAGGTCGCTTCGAGTGATTCGCGTAGGTAGGCGCCCATGTCGCGGGCGCGGCCGGGCAGATCTTCTTCCAGCATGATATCCAGGTTGGCGTTGGCGGCGGCGCACGAAACCGGGTGGCCGCCGAAGGTCAAGCCATGCAGAAAGCCCGCCTTGCGCGCCTCCGCCACCGGGGGCGGCAACTCGTCAGGGGCCGGAGCGGCGAAAGAATCGGCGATCGTCTTGCGGGCCAGCACCGCGCCCAGTGGGGCATAGGAGGAAGTGATGCCCTTGGCGACCGTGATCAAATCTGGCTGGACACCGTAATACTCGGAGGCGAACAAAGTGCCCAGGCGGCCGAAGCCGCAGATGACCTCATCCATGATCATCAGGATGCCGGTGTCGTCGCAGAGTTTGCGAATCTTCGTGAAGTAGTCGGATGATCCGGGTGGAATACATCCCCCGGCGTTCTGGACCGGTTCGAGGATGATGGCGGCCACCTGGTCAGGACCTTCGAACTCGACGATCCGCTCGATCTCGTCATAACAGACTAGCGTGCACGCGGCCGCATCCTGGCAATAGGGACAGCGAAAGCGGTTGGACATTGGTGCGTGACGCGCTCCAGGAATGAGGGGGCCAAAGGCGCTCCGGGCGTCGGTCAGCCCATTGACGGACAGCGCCCCCATGGTCGTACCGTGATAGGCCACCCGGCGCGAAACCGTTTTCCACCGGTGCGGGTAACCTCGATTGGTGTGGTACTGCTTGGCGAGCTTGAGCGCCGACTCGACCGACTCCGATCCGCCGGACGTGAAAAAGACCCGCGCCTCCCCGCCCAGGGGGGCGAGCTCGGCGAGGCGGTTGGCCAGGACGGCGGTGGGCACACTGATGTAGCCGAAGGGATTGACGAAGGGTAAGGCGGCGGCCTGGGCAGCCATCGCGTCAACAATGCGCTGGCGGCCGTAACCGGCGTTGACGGAGTAAATTCCGGCGAGGAGGTCGAGATAGGCGTTGTCGTCGATATCCCAAACGGTTGACCCTTCGCCCCGGACAAGCATCAGTGGCCGGCGCTCGCGATCGTCGTACATCGCCATCTGCGTGAAGTGCAGCCACGCGTTATCGCGAACCGCGTCTTCGATGTGCCGCGCGTCGACCGTGACGGCGGCGGAACCATTCACCATGGTCGCGTTCATTCGGGACTCCTCGGGCGCGGATGCGGACGACACCAGCAATCGCATCAGGTACGCTTGCCGTAGGAGTGTACTAGCGCGGCCGATCGCTGGCGTACGGGAGAAAATTGGAGGAGTGCGTGAAGGCTGTCTCCGATGACAAAAGCCAGGTCCCAACATTCGCGACCATGTCGGCCCGGGTGATGGCTGATGCCCAGCGATCGTTCGCCGCGAATATCGACACGGCTATTCTGGAACAGCGCGTCCAGGAAGTCGTTTCGCTGCTCTGGACAGAATCGACCAAAGTCACCAACTTCATTCCCGTGCTGGCATTGCGCGATCTGCGCGATCAATTGGATCTGGACCGCGAATTCATTCCACCCCAGATGTGATGAACCGAGGAGCCGCCAAGGTGACCAAGGCGGAAGAAAAGCGATCGCGCCGGCGCCGTGCCAAATCGCCGAACGGGCGCGCTACTGTCGCGGCAACTATCCCAACACCAATCGCAGAGTCCCTCCCGCTCGAACCCGAGATGTTCATCAATCGGGAGTTGAGCTGGCTCGATTTCAACGACCGCGTGCTGTTCGAGGCCGCGGAGGTCACGAACCGACTGCTCGAGCGCGTCAAGTTCGCGGCAATCTTTGCCACCAATCTCGACGAGTTCTTCATGATTCGGGTCGCCGGTATCGAGCGTAAGGTAGCGGCGGGGATCGCCGTTCCTGGTCCGGATGGGCGCACCCCAACCGAGCTGTTGCGCGCGGTCCGGGCCAAGGCGCAATCGTCACTCGATCGCCACGCCGCGCTCATTACGCGTGAGTTTCTGCCCGGATTGGCCGCGGCGGGTATTGAGATCGTTCCCTATGAGTCATTGACCGAGCAGCAACGAGAATCGGTCACACGTCGCTTCGAACGAGAGATTTATCCCATTCTGACGCCGCAGGCGATCGACCGCGGACGTCGCTTTCCCCATGTTTCCAACCGCAGTCTGAATCTGATCGCGGCGCTCAGTTTGCCGGACGGCACGCGTTTTGCGCGCGTCAAAATCCCGGCCACCTTACCCCGGTTTGTTCCGGTCGTGAATGGCGGTGTGGCCGATCGCTCGCAGCCGTTGGTTTTCACCTGGCTGGAGCAGGTGGTGGCGGCAAATCTGGACCGTCTTTTCGCCGGCGCCGACATCGTCGCTTCGTATCCATTCCACGTCACGCGCGATTCTGATATCGAGCTGGATGAGGACGACGGCGACGACGATGAGGTCAATTTGATGACCGTGATGCGCGAATCGATCGCGCAACGCGCCTTTGGACCAGTGGTGCGCCTGATGATCGACCGCACCATGCCGGATGACGTGCGGGCCTGGCTCCTCGAAAACTTGCGCGTAACCGACGAGGATCTCTACATCGTCGATGGTCCCTTGGCGACTGAAGATCTCTGGGAACTGGCCGCAATCGACCGGCCAGACCTCAAGGATCCGCCATTCACACCGGCGCCGGTCCCCGGATTGTCGTCAATTCCGGGACAGGAACCGGAGGACATATTCGCGCTGATCCGGGAACGTGACATTCTGATCCGGCATCCGTACCAGTCATTCGGCGCCGTCGTCGATTTCCTGCGCGCGGCCGCCGTGGACCCGAACGTGGTTGCCATCAAGCAGACGCTCTATCGCATCGGCCGGGACTCACCACTCATCCCTCTCCTGGTCGAAGCCCGCGACGACGATACCCAGGTCGCGGTCCTGGTCGAGCTCAAGGCGCGATTCGATGAGGAGAACAACATCACCTGGGCGGAACAACTCGAGCGCCACGGCGTGCACGTCGCCTACGGTCTGGCCGGGTTGAAGACGCATTGCAAGGCAACACTCGTCGTGCGGCGGGAACCGAGCGGATTGCGGCGCTACGTCCACCTGTCGACGGGGAATTACAACGCGTCGACCGCGCGGGTCTATGAGGACATCGGCTACATGACGGCGCGGGACGATATCGGCGCGGATGTCTCGGACCTCTTCAATGTCTTGACCGGGTTCGCGCAGCAGGAGACGTATCGCAGCATCTGGGTGGCGCCCGGGAATTTCCGGGCGGAGCTGCTCGCCGCCATCGACCGCGAGATCGCGATGCACCAGCGTTCGGGAAATGGCAGATTGATATTCAAGATCAATTCGCTCGTCGATCGCCTGTCGATTCGCGCCTTGTACAAGGCGTCCCGGGCCGGGGTGAAGATCGATCTCATCGTGCGCGGCGCGTGTTGCTTGCGTCCTGGTGTGCCTGGCTGGAGTGAGAACATTCGGGTGATCAGCCTCATCGGGCGCTTTCTCGAACACAGCCGTATCTACTACTTCGGCAACGAGGGACGCGACGAAGTTTATATGGGCAGCGCCGACCTCATGGAGCGGAATCTCGACCGGCGAGTTGAGGTGGTGTTCCCGATCGACGATCGCGGCTGGTCGGAGGAGATTCGCGACGAGCTGCTGCCAGCGTACTTCCGCGACACGGTCAACGCCTGGGAGCTACAACCGGACGGCTCATACCGGCGCGTTGAAACGCCCGTCGGCGAGGAGCCGTTCGACGTTCATTCCTGGCTCATGAAACGGTTCCGAGTGCCGCAAGACTGGGCGCTGAACGCCGCGCGGTTCCGCGGCCCGCAGCAAGTGCCGTTGCCCACCCCTGCCTGACCACCACGACGCACGAACGGCTAGGGCATCAATTCTTCACCCGGCTCCACGACGAGGGCCTGAGCTTCCAACGCCGTCAAGGCGAAGTTGTCGATTTCTTGCTGCAAAGCATCGCGAAGATTGATCAGATCGACCAGATCCAGACCAGCGAGGACCGCATTGTTCTCGGGGTCACCATCGTCGATGCTCTGACCGACGACCCGAAACTCGACCTCCCAGCCCTCATCGCCATTGGTGTCCGCCGCCGCCGGCGCCTCATCCATGTACACGTTGTACGTTTCCATGCCGTTCCCTCCCGCGCCCGCGGCGCGCCCCGTGCCTGATTGGAGCGTAGCGTCAAGGAGACGGTTCGGCAAGCACCCGATCGCTCAACCCAGCCGCGCCACGGGCTCGTTATCGCGAAGTCCCGATGGCACGAAGCGGTGCAGGAGCTGCACGAGCGGGCCGGAAGGCTGGTTGGCGTTCAGATCGTGCTCGTTGCGGACGACGGCCGCGCGGACCATGTTGCCGCCGAAGTACCGCACCGGATCGTAGGGGTAGAGCGATCGCGGTCCCCGGTTGATGGGGCTGTCCTGCCACTCATCATGCCGCTCCAGCGCGGTCGCGGCGAGGATGCGTCCTCCCAGGTACGAAGGACCGACCCCGGTGCCGGAGTAGCCAACGCCGTAGAGAATGTCCGGGTTGCGATCGAGATGTCCGAAGAACGGGCTGTTCGTTTCGCTACGGTCGATCGGTCCCGTCCAGGTATGGGTGATGGGAACATCGGCGAGGGCGGGGTAGATGCGCCGGAAAGATTGCTCGGTACGGGCCACGCGGCGGCCTGGATCCTGGAATTGCGGGGTGATCCGACCGAGGTAGGCGTGGGAGCACCCACCTTTGCCGAACGCGATCCGGCCATCCCGTGTTGTCCGATAGTAGTGCACCATCATGTGCTCGTCGGCAACGCACTCGTCCCCGGTCCAGCCCGTCGCTTGCAGCCGGTCTGGTATCGGCGCCGTCGCCACCATGTCGCTTGTCATGGGCAGCACCGCGCGCCGGATTTCCGGCAGCGACGCGAGCCAGGCATTGGTGGCCAATACGACCTTGTCGGCCACGACGGCTCCGAATGCCGTGCGCACCACCGGTGGCCGGCCGCGGAGGATTTCAACTGCCGGGCTCCGTTCCCAGATGCGTACCCCGTGGGCGATAGCAACTCGCCGCAAACCGCGCGCGAGGAGCGCCGGCTGCACCCGCGCTCCACTGCGATCCCAGACTCCGCCGAGATGGACGGGTGATCCGGTCCTTTGCGCTACCGCGGCCGGTTCCAGCGTCGTGAAAACATCGAAACCGCGATCGCGGGTGGCGCGAACCGCCTCATCCCAAGCGCCGCGATGGGCAGGCGCCGTCGCCGTGACCAGAACGCCACCCGGCCGAAAGTCGGCGTCGATGCCATGCTCGGCGCAAAGAGTGCCGATGGCGACAACCGCCGCGGCGGATTCGCGGGCGAGCCGGACGCCCTCTTCCTCACCGTATACGTCAATCAGGGAGGTGAGTTTTGACCACCAACTTGTAACGAATCCGCCATTGCGTCCACTCGCCCCGCCACCGCAAATATCGGCCTCGACGAGCATGACGTCAACTGAGGGATCGAGCCATTTGATCTGAAGCGCGGTCCAGAGCCCGGTGTACCCACCGCCGACGACGCAGACATCCGCGCGGTGGCTGCCGGAAAGCGGTTCGGCTGATTCGGCATCTGGCTCCATCGCGAGCGCCTCTTGCAGCCAGAGCGCCCTCTGCTTTGCTCGTGTCACCGGTTGCAATAGTGACATGTTCACTCCACGGGGTACGTGCAATCCGTCTCTTATACGTCCTGCCAGGATTCTCCACGCTCGGCTTCGATCGCCGCGACGACCCAGGCATGAGTGGGCGAATCGACGGCGGCGACCAACCCGCCGCGGTTGCGCGGCGCCGGTTTGTTGTACTGAAATGGGTCACCCGCAAGATCCGTCACTCGTCCTCCCGCTTCATGAATGACGAGATCGGTCACCGCAAAATCCCACTCGGCGGCCATCGTCTGGTCATTCCCGGGGCGAACCCCGATCATGCAATCCAGCGCGCGCGGAGCGAGAAAGAGCCGGGGCGAAAACCCGGTAGTGGCGGGGCGCGCGGCGCCGCTGCCGAGCCGCTCCGCCACCGCGCGCATGATGGCGTCGTTTTCCGGCGCGCCAAACCACTTCGAGCTACCAAGGCGGATCGGCATGGCCGCGGGGTCGAAATGAATTCGGCGATCTGGAGCGGCATCGATGCACAGCCACGCGCCGCCACCGTCTGTTGCCGTCACCAGGACTCCCGTCGCGGGCTGAAACCCGGCGGCGGCAATAGGGCGGCCGTTCTCAACCAGCGCGACCAGGATATCGAATTCGCCGGTGCGCGCGATGAACTGCTCGGTGCCATCGATCGGGTCGACGATCCAGCACCGGGCCTCTTCGAGCCGGAGCTCGTCGTCGCGGCTTTCTTCACTGAGAATCGCATCGTCGGGGAAGTGACGAGTGAGAACCTCGCGGATGATCGCGTCGGCGGCGATGTCGGCGTCGGTCACGGGCGATCCGTCACTCTTCTCGTACGTCGCCGCGGTCGCCCCGTCGTAATAATCGCGGACCACCGCCCCTGCGGCTCGAACCGCGGCAACCGCCGCCGCCAGCTCCTCACGGTGGGGCATCTTATCACCGTTCAATTCGCGTGCCTCGCGCCAAGATCACGTGCCGGAGCGGGATAGTAACATCGAAAGCGGGCGTCTTGGTCAGTGCCGCGAGGGTTGCACGGCGGGAATGACCTCGCGGGCGAGCAGCTCAATGGTCTCGGTGTCCGCGGCATCGAGCGTCTGGACGATGAAATAGTCGATCCCGGCATCGACCAGCGACTGATAGTACGCCGCAACGTGACCTGGTTCGCCGAACACGCGGCTGAAGCGCTGCTCTTCGTTGAGACCGTTGGGATAATAGCGGTCGCGCTTGGCGCGGGCGGCCGCGGCCGTCGGCGCCACCATCAACCAGCTCGTGAAGTGCGTGCGCAGGATGCTTCTGGGATCACGACCCATCTCCTGGCAGTAGCGATCGAGGACATTGTTCTTGCGCCGGACATCGTCCGGCGACCGCACCAACCCAGTCGCATGCCCCGCGCCAAAGTTCGAGGCGTCCGCGTAGCGCGCCACGAGGCGGAGGGCGGTGCGCTCACCGCTCCCGGCCAGAATCAGCGGCGGTCCGGGTCGTTGAACGGGAGGCGGCTGGATGCGTTCTTGCTCGGTGGAGTGATACACGCCGTGATAGGTGAACGGCTCGGGACCCCAGACTCCCTGCATGATCTCGATCGCCTCCGCCATCGCCGCCTGGCGCGCCGCTACTGGCGGAAATGGCAACCCAAGCTGGGCGAACTCGGTAGCGTTCCAGCCGTGTCCGAGTCCGAGGATTGCGCGGCCGTGCGAAAGATTGTCGAGATCGGCAATCAATCGCGCGGTGAGGACCGGAGGGCGGTATCCGGCGCACAGGACGACGGAACCGAGGCGCACTCGGGACGTCTGCACCGCCAGCGCGGCGAGATGGAGCCAGGCCTCAGGTGCGTACGCCGGGTGATCGCCGATGAAGAACGCATCGAGACCCAACGCATCGGCGAGACGGCCCGCCGCCAACATGCGCGAGGCGGGCTCGGGATCGTCGGGGCGAGCAAATGCCTGGAGACCCCAGCCGACTCGATGCTGGAACTCGCGGACCCAGGGGTGCGGCCTGTCGTTCATCCAGATTCTCACGTGCTTGTGATCTACATTGCTGGTTTTTCGCGCCGAGCGTGACAGAACGCTAGTATCTCCCGAAGGCACACGCCAGAGCATCGCGTCACGAGTAAGATGACTTCAGCGCGGGGCGAGCGAATGAGAGGTCACCAGCGGATGACCGTCAGGGTTTACTTACAGGCGGCGCGCGTGGCAGCCGGCCCCCCCGTTGAGGGCGACTTGCCGGCGGAGCGGGTGTTCATCCACGCGACGGATTTGCCGGAAATCTGGGTCGAAACGGAGAGCGCGGGTGTCCCGGAACCGGGACGGGCGGTCAGCTTCGCGCTGGCGCGGGGGCTGGATCTCGGATTCGAGCGCATAGCCGGTACGGTCGAGCGCACACTGGTAAAGGGCGCCGGTCGAATGCGGAGCAATCGATAGGAGGACGACCGCGCAGCGATTGCGACATATCCCTTAAGATTTGACGCGTCACGAAGTGAATCACCGCGTCGTGGGGTTGGTTTTCCGCAGCCGGTCATAGAGCGCGGCCATGACCGCGCCATAAGCGATATGGCGCGGCACTGACTGCCAGAACGCCGGCCAGGTGAAGTAACGGTCGACCTGACCATCGCGGAGCGCGGGATGCTTGTCTTCGAAAAACGTCACGGGATAGAGGATCAGGTTCTCGATATTCGCGAAGGCAACGCCTTTCAACCAAGCTGGCCCGGGGAAGCGACCCTCAACGGTGGCATACAGACCCGCCAACGCAATGGAATTGATCGCGTGGATCGCCCCGCCGGCGAGTCTGGCATGCGCGGGGTTCTTCACGAACGGCCGGCCCAGAATGATGAGATCATCGACGTTGCGACCGGTCAGTCGCAAATCCGCTTCGAGAACGGCCACAAACGCGGCGCCCGCGACGACGCCTGATACCGCGATGGCCTTCAGATCAAGATCAAGGCTTTGAATCACTGGTTCACTGGAGATATCTCGCGTCGATCCACCCGGCTTGACCGGCGACCCGCACATTGGCGTACCCGTTGGCCTGGGAGCCAGTGAGCGTGACCGGGCTGCCGGCGGCGATAACGCTGAGCACCGGGGCGGTTGCGTCGGGCTGGGAGCGCAGATTGACGAGATTGGTCGTGGTTGCCTCCGCGCCAACCGTCGCGTCTCCCGCCGGAACTGCCGCAACATCCGCCGGCTGCATCAGGACCGCGCCGGGGGCGACTTCGGCTACCTCGAGATATGCGGCGTCCGCCCAACCCTCTTGTCCTTCGTAGAGAACCCCCAGGAAGCCGTCCTGAGCCTCTCCGGTCAGCGTCACCACCGCGACCGAAGGAATGGTGGCCATCATGGCGCCGTCGTCGGCGGGAGCGCTGAGGAGATCGACCGCTCCAATCGCCGTCGCCGTGCCCGAGTGACTCGGGGTAGCCGTCTGCTCAAAAGAGATCGCACCGCGCGCGACCCACTCGGAGGCGACCCAGCCAAACTGCCCGTCGACTTTTACCGGGAGGAAGGTGTTCAGCTCAGCGCCGGTGACGGTCATCGCCGTATCCGGGGGCAAGGTGGTCACCACGTCATAGGTGGCGCTGGGGCCGGTACGCAGATTCACGTCACTCGAACTGGTCGCGCCATCGACCGACTGGAACAGACTGGCGGTCTTGCTCGGAGGAGCAGCCTCGCCGCATAGCCATCCGGGACCATCGCTGACATCGCCAAAGATCGTCGTCCAGTACCACCCGTATGGTGAGGCAGCGTCATAGGCACGGCCGATGCCGATGGCGCCGAACGATCCGTTGAGCATATTGGCGTTGTGCTCGACACTGCCTTGCCAGGTCTGCATCGCTTCGATGGCGGTCGCGGTCCCGGCGGCGATATTCTCACCATGGGTGCCGCCCTGGTAGCCGAAGTTGGCCATATTCTGCACGACGGAGGTGCCGTCGATCATGGTGTGGGCGAGATAGGCTTGGGCGGCCATGTCGATGCTGTGGTAAGCCGCCGCCGAGGAAAGGGATGCCGAAACGGACAAGGCTCCCATGCCGGACGCGGCGCGATGGTCGTTGATCAGCGCCAGAAACGCCACTTCCTCGACGTCGACGCAGGCATCGGCGGAGGTTACTTCATAGGCGCGCGTATCAACCCAGGCGGGCTGAGACGGAGCCGCAGTGACTGGCGGGGCGAGCACGATGGCTGCCGCCGCCGCGAGCGCGATCCGGGCGCCGGCGCGCACCGCGGCTGCTTTTGCTTGCACCATACGCATTGGAAATAATCCTCCCCTGAACGTGGGAGGGATAGGTGGTCAACGATGGCCGTCCGGCGGCGCGGGCTACCGGGAACGGAGGGCGGGGAGCGGTCCGCTATAGGGACCACGACCAACACGCGCCCTCCCACGCGAGCCGATCTGTACGTACGCTACGCCGCCGGTCGCGTCCCCCTCAATCAGAACGCGGCACCGAAGGTCCCGATTCCCGTCGGCGAGTTATTAAGGGCACTCAGCGTCGTCCCAGGCCATGATGCGCGCGGGTGATCCGTCGGCTGTGCCAAGGGCGAGGGGAAGGCAGGCGCAGGTGTAGCGCCGTGCCGGATCGAGGGCGTTGAGTTGGCAGAGGTTTTCGGCGACGAGAATGCCCGCGCCAAGCAGGATTTCATGAGCGGCGGAACCGGCATCGGCGCTCGAGTCAATGCTCAACGTATCGATAGCGACGAGACTGGCTTGAGTCTTCACGAGCGCGTCAGCCAATTGTCCTGAGAGGTAGGGATGGCGAAAGTAGCGCTCGTCACCCCAGTACTGGTCCCAACTGGTGCGGATGAGCGCGAACCAGCCCGGCCAGAGTCGATCGCGCGCGGCGTCGAGAATCGATTCCGTCATGGCCTCGTTCGCCGCGAACTCCAGGGCGTCGATAATCAGACCCTGGCCGATCAGGCGGTCGGGTCCGAAATCGCCTATCCCAGCGCCGTCCGGAAAGCGGTGCCGCGGCGCATCCATATGGGTGCCGCTGTGTGTGCCCATTGCCAGCGTGCTGATCTGCCACGGCGCGAAATCATGAACGGGTTCGATGCGAACCTCAGGGTCGCCCGGGAAGCGGGGAATGCCTGGTGTGAGCGGCTGCGTAAGATCGTAGACGCGCAACGCGTTCACGCGACGAGATCGTGGGCCAACTCCTCGAAGGCCGCGATGTACATGCCGGCGTCAGCGGTGGAATGGGCCACGGAGAGGGTCCACTCCTCCTCGCGCCCGGGAGTCATGTAGACGCCCCGGTTCATCATGTACAACCAGGCAAGATCGGTCAATTCGCCGTCGTGGGTGGCCTGGAATGACGCGTAGTCAGTGATCTTGGCCGGGGAGAAGGTGACGCATCCTTTCGAGCTGATGCCGACGGTGTAGCCGGGAAGCTGGTATTTCTCGAGTACGGCATCGCAACCGGTCATGAGGCGCTCGTTGAGCATATCGAGATGCGCGTACGCGTCCGGGGTGAGTACGTGCTCCAGGCTGGCGCGGGCCGCGGCCATGGTCAGCGGGTTCCCGTTGTAGGTGCCGACCTGGTAGACCTGACCGTTGTTGACGACCTCCATGACTTCGGCACTGCCGCCGATGGCGCCGGAGGGGAGACCACCACCCAGGGCTTTGGCCATGGTCACCATATCGGGAAGCACCCCGAACTTTTCCGTGGCGCCGCCGGGGGCGACACAAAGTCCGGTCTTCACCTCGTCGAAGATCAGCACGACGCCATGGCGCGTGGTGATTTCGCGTACCTCTTCCAGATATCCCGGTTCGGGTAGCACCACGCCGAGGTTCATCATGGCCGGTTCCATAATGACGCACGCCGGCGGCCGCCCTTCATCGAAGAGGCGTTGAATGCGACGCTCCATCGCGCCGGAGTTGTTGAACGGCACGGCAATTGTCAGATCGGAGGCGGCTTTGGGAATGCCCGCGCCATAGGGAAGCGAGGCGTAGTTTTCAGGATCACCGATGTTCTCGTACGGAACCGAGATCGAGACCATCGCGTAATCGTGATGCCCGTGATACGAACCGAAGATCTTGACGATGGTATCGCGGCCGGTGAAGGCCCGGGCGATGCGGATGGCATCCATCGTGGCCTCGGATCCGGAGTTGACGTAGCGCCACTGAGGCAGACCAAAGCGGCGCACCAGCTCCTCGCTGACGAAGATGGCGTCTTCAACCGGCGCCGCGAAGTGAGTGCCGCGGGCGACCTGCCGCTGCACGGCTTCGACAATGGCCGGGTGGGAGTGACCCTGGACCATAGAGCCAAAGCCATTGTGGAAATCGACCATCTCGGTTCCGTCCACGTCCCAGACCTTTGAGCCATGGCCTTTTTCGAGATAAATCGGCCAGGGGTCCCGGACCTGATACGAGGATGACACCCCGCCGGAAAGCGTCCGCCGCGCCCGCTCGTACATCTCACCGGATTTGGTCGTGCGCCGGTCGAGGTTTTTTTGTTCGCGCGTTGTGAGCTCATCGATCCGGCCGCGATCGATACGCACTGGGGCTGCGGTCACCATCGGTCGTCGTCCCTCTCATGTATCGGCCGGGCGCGCGCCAGGACCGCGCTCGTGCATGGCGCGATTATCCTCTGAATCTCACCAGACTGTCGAAAAAAGGCGGTTTTGCCGCGTGCTACACTCCCGGCTAACATCACCACTCAAAGCTGAAATCACGACTTCGCGCAGCCGCGCCCGCCGCAGGGCCCAAAAGGAGCGTCGCACGACATGGAAATCAGCGGACAACACCGCTTTGCCGCGCCGCGAGAACGGGTGTGGGAGCTCCTCTTGGATCCGAAAATCCTGCAGCAATGTCTGCCGGGCGCCGAGGAGTTGGTCGAAATCGGTCCTGAGGAGTACGAAGCGCGGATGAAAATCGGGGTTGCGGCAATTCGCGGCACCTACCAGGGACGCATCAAGATCGAGGACAAGAACGAACCAAGCTCGTACCGCATGGTCGTCGAAGGGAAAGGTCCAGCTGGGCAAATTGCCGGCGATGCGAAGATCGATCTCGCCGAAGACGCGGAGGGGACGATCGTGAATTGGACCGGCAACGCGAATGTGCGTGGCACGCTGGCCCGTGTCGGGGGCCGGGTGATGCAGCCGGCGGCGAAAATGATCGTCGGTCAGTTCTTTACGTGTCTCGAGGGTAAGTCGAACGGATAGTGGAGAGGGAGCAAGCGCGCGTGCATGTACCGATCACGCTGACAGTTAACGGTGTTGAACACCGGGATGAGGTGGAGCCGAGGAGGCTCCTCGTGCAGTACCTGCGCGAAGATTTGACGCTGACAGGAGCGCACGTTGGGTGTGAAACCAGTCAGTGCGGGGCATGCACGGTCCTCATGGACGGGCAGGCGGTCAAGAGCTGCACGATTCTGGCCGTCCAGGCCGATGGCGCGTCGGTGACGACGATCGAAGGTCTGGCTCCGATCGGAATGTTGCATCCGATCCAGCAGGCATTCTGGGACGAACACGGAGTGCAGTGCGGGTTCTGCACGCCTGGCATGGTGCTCTCCACGGCCGCCCTCCTGGCGGATGATGCCGACCCGAGCGAGGCCACGATCCGGCACGGACTGGAAGGGAATATCTGCCGGTGCACCGGCTATCACAATATCGTGCTTGCCGTGCAGGCGGCGGGGAAAGCGATCGCCGCCGGCGCAGCACCGGAGCTGGTGCTCAACCGCGATGCGGCGTTGGCGAGGTGAACTGGTGAATCCGTCCTCTTTTGCCTATGAACGTGCCTCGTCCGTCGCCGAGGCTATCTCGCTGCTGGAGCAGCACGGCGACGGCGCCAAACTGATCGCGGGTGGGCACAGTCTGCTACCGATCATGAAGCTGCGTCTAGCCGAACCGGAACGGCTGATCGACATCGGGCGGATCGCCGAGTTGCAGGGGGTCCGCGTCGAGGGAAATGAACTGGCCGTCGGCGCCCTGACGACCCACCATCAGGTTGCGACCGATCCCGCGGTACAGTCCGCATCGCCGCTTCTCGCTGACACCGCCTCCCGCGTTGGTGATCGCCAGGTCCGCAATCGGGGTACGATCGGTGGCGCACTAGCTCACGCCGATGCCGCCGCCGACTATCCCGCGGCGATTCTTGCCCTGGAGGCGACACTCGTCGCCAGGGGCCCTCAAGGCCAACGGCAGATTCCCGCGCGTGAGTTCTTCGTTGACTTTCTCACCACCGCGCTGACGCCGCATGAAATCCTCACCGAAATCCGAATCGCGGCGCTGGCCGCCGGTCAGGGTTGGAGCTATCAGAAGCTGGCGAATCAGGCGTCTGGGTATGCCATCGTCGGCGTGGCCGCGATCGTCATCCTTGATGCGAACGGCGCCTGCGCGGAGGTTCGCATTGGCGTCACCGGAACCGCGGCGGTCGCGTGGCGCGCGGATGCGGCAGAGGCGGCGCTGCGCGGAAAGGCATTGGACGCGGATGCGATTGCGGCGGCGGCCCGGCTGGTGACCGAGGGGATCGCTCCATTGGACGATCTCCATGGCTCGGCCGCATACCGGTTGCGAGTGACAGAAGGACTGACCCGCCGCGCGATCCTGGAAGCAACAGAACGGGCGCGAGCTCGGGGATAGCTTCGCTCAGTACGAACGAGGCAGACCCAGCACGTGTTGGGCGAGATAACTGAGGACGAGATTGTTCGATACCGGGGCCACCCGGTAGAGCCGCGTCTCCCGAAATTTCCGCTCGACGTCATGGGCGGCGTTGAAGCCGTGACCGCCGAGGGTATCGACCGCGGCGTTCGCCGCCGCCCAGCTTGCGTCTGACGCCAGTAACTTGGCGCAGTTTGCCTCCGCGCCGCAGGAGAGCCCCGCGTCGAAACGGGCCGCGGCGCGACGGGCGACCAGATCGGCGGCTTCGAGTTGGGCCCAGGCAGTGGCGAGCGGGAACTGGATGCCCTGATTGGATCCGAGGGGCCGACCAAAGACGTGGCGCGTTTTTGCGTAACCGGATGCCCGGCCGATGAACCAGCGGCCGTCGCCAACGCATTCAGCGGCAATCAGGATACGTTCGGCATTCCACCCGTCGAGGATGTGGCGAAAACCTTCACCTTCGACCCCGATCAGGTTTTCGCCGGGGACGCGCAATTGGTCAAACGTTACCTCGTTGGTGTCGTTGTTCATCATCATACGCAAAGGACGCGCGGTCATCCGGTCGCCGGTCTCACGGAGGTCGATCAGGAACAGACTGAGCCCAGTAGTCGGACGCTGCTCGTCGCGGGGAGCGGTGCGAGTGAGGAGCACCATGAGATCGGAGTGTTGGACGCGCGAGATATAGATCTTGCGGCCTGAGATGACATAATCGGTACCGTCCCGGACGGCAACGGTTTCGATCCGGGTGGTATCGGTACCGGCGTTCGGTTCCGTCACCGCGAACGCCTGAAGTCGCAGGGCTCCTGAGGCGAGGAGGGGAAGCACGCGCGCTTTCTGGTCCTCGGAACCGTGGCGGAGGAGCGTGCCCATAATGTACATCTGGGCATGCGCCGGTCCCGCGTAGCCCCCCGAAAGGTTGATCTCCTGGAGCATCGCCGCGGCTTCCTGCAGTCCGTAGCCGAGCCCGCCAAATCGGGTGGGAATCAAGGCGGCAAGCCAGCCGCGCTCGGTCAAAGCACGGACGAATGACTCGGGATACTCGCGGCGCTTGTCGAGATCGCGCCAGTAGGGGTCGGGAAATTGCATGCAAAGGGCACGTACCTCTTGCCGCAACCGGGTAATGTGCTCAGACTCGGCAAACGGATCGAAGCCGGACTCCACATCTGGTGTTGACGCTGCCGGGACGCCAGTTTCAGTCATTGCCGCCAATGTGTCTCCCCTCAGGAAGCCGCGATGCTACCACGGCCCGGGAGCGCGCCCGGAGGCAGGGCGTGGCAGAATCGGCAAGGAGCGACGAGAGAATGGATGGGGACCGTGAATCTGCGCCAGGAAGCATCGACCAACGGGGCGACCGTCGAACTGAACGTCGACGATCAGACCCACATAGCCACGTTGACCCTTAACCGGCCCGAAGCGATGAACGCGATAAGCCGGCAACTGGCAGCGGACTTGCTGGGTGCATGTGAGGCGCTCACAAATCATGACGATGTCTGGGTCGCGATCGTCACTGGCGCCGGAGACCGGGCGTTCTGCGCGGGGGCCGATCTCAAGGAGCGGCGCCTACTCTCCGCTCCGGAACGGACGGCTCATACCGCGGCAATCGAAGCGGCCGCCGAGGCACTTGCGGTGCTGCCAATGCCGGTCATTGCGGCCATTCGCGGTTATGCCTTGGCGGGAGGGGCGGAACTGGCGGCGGCATGCGATCTGCGCATCGCCGCGGCGGATGCGGTTTTCGGTTTTCCTGAGGTGAACATCGGCATCTTTCCCGGCGCCGGCGGTGTGCTCCGCCTGCCGGGTCTCATCGGCGGCGGCGCGGCGCGAGACCTCTTGTTCACGGGGAGAAGGGTCGCGGCCGACGAAGCGCTGCGCCTCGGCTTGGTGGACCGGGTGGTGGCGCCCGATGCGGTTACTGCCGCGGTGTTGGAAATGGCGCTGTCTATCGCTTCCAGCGCCCCGCTTGCCGTGCGCGCCGTGAAGCGCGCGTTACGGGAGAGCCACGGTCGATCGCTAGCCGAGGCTCGTCAAATCGTCAACGCACTGCGCGGCGCGCTCGACCAGACGGAAGACTACGACGAGGGACTGCGCGCATTCGCGGAACGACGCGCGCCCCGCTTCAGCGGCCGCTGATCGTCTGCGCCGCGGCGACCAAGGCGCGCACCCGCGCGAGATCAACCGGATTCTGGACGAGACCGTCTCGTTTGGCTGCCGTGCCGACGATCAGGCCATCGGCGATCTCCAGTAAACGCGCGAGCGTCTCGAGCGATGCCCCACTGCCGACATAAAGCGGCGTGTGCGGCGTCCCAGAGCGCACCGCGCGCAGATCTTTAGGATCTGTGGGGTGGCCGGTGCCTTTGCCGCTGACGACGAGTGCCCCGGCGAGACCTCGCAAAACCGCATCTTCCGCTTGCTCCTCGAGGGGGCGGGGCGCCAGTGGCGCGACAT
>JACCXM010000458.1 GCA_013697005.1 Chloroflexia bacterium
GTCGAACTCGATCGTATTGGTGTTGGCGAAGTACCACTCCAGAAAGTGGTCAAGCGGAATGACCCCATCGATCAGAGCGGCGAGTTGCCCGCGCAGATCCGGCAGCGAGCCGTCCAAGAGGGTTCCTCCTACGCGCGTCGGCGAAACATGATGAGTGTGCGGAGCGGGGAACGGTCGCTACACGAGATCCCCGAGCAGCCGTACCAACCGGGCCGAGCGTGGCGCCACTCGCCTCCGGTCGGCTACCAACGCGGCTTGGACGCGCTCAGGCATCCGTAGCGGAATGACGTGCAGCGGGATGCCCTCGTCGACCTGCAACGCTACGATCCGATCGATGACCAGATCGCCCACCTCGTCGGGATCGTCGACGTCCGTGATGGCGAGGAGATGAATGCCGCGCGGGTCATCGGCGGCCCGGGCCAGCTCGAAGATGGTCGCCGGGTAGCGGGCGGCGATGACGGCCTGTACCTCCCGAATGGCTTGCCGCGTCCGCTCGTCGAAGCCATCGTCGCTCAATTGCCGCTCCTGCCTCATGATGCCTCGCCTCCCTGCCGCGTGACAGCGGCGACAAACGCTTCTGCCCGCCTGACGGCCCGTGCTACCTGCACCGCGGTCACACGATCGCGCCGGTAGTCCGCCGCCTCGCGCAAGCGGTAGTTTTGCTCCAGTGTATTCCGTAGCTCGGTCGAGTAGCGCTTGCGCCGGTTGATCAATAGCCCCACGAACTGGGCCTGTACGTAATCGTGGCCCCAGTGGTCAGTGTTTCCCGGCGGTCGGATGCCAGCATCGAGCAAGGCGTGGATCGCTGCCTGGAAGACCGCGTAGTAGGCGCGATTGGCTGAGTTGTTATATCGATCGTTGACGAATTCGCTCTCGGCGCCGGTCAGGCGCTCTTCGGCCTTATCGAGGTATTCGGCTCCTCGTTCGATCATGGCGCCGATCGTACAACATCACCGGCCGCACCGGATCGGATGATGTCGAGGCGATCAGTTTAGCGCGGGCCAATCCGCGGATGCACCCAACGGGAGTTCCTGCCTGCACGAGCAGGTCAGTTCGCAATGCGTCCATCAATTTCGAGGCGTCGATGGAATCGCTCGAGTTTTCGGCAAACCGCCGAACGGATCGGACCAGATGTCGCGCCGTGCGGCTCCGGTCGGCTTCAAACCCCGCCTGGATGTGCTCGGGACCCTGGCTGCTGTCTGGCCCACACAAGACGCGCACGGAGCCTGGTATTGATCGCTTAGGGCACATTCCGCACGCCATCCCACCGCCGCTATGGCGCCGGCGTGCCCGCGGCGGGGGTCGCCCACGAGTGCGGGTCGCGCACGGCGTCAACCACCTGCCGGATCGCCGCGATCACCAACTCTGGTTGATCCTGGTGAATGTTGTGCCCGCTGCCGGTGGCCATGATGTGCCTCGCGTTCGGAACGAGCCCGGCGAGGTCGTCCTGCAGCGCCAGCATGATCCCCTCCATCGTGTCGCTGGGCCAACCCGCAAAGGGCGCGGCAAACGGGATGCCGTGCGAGAGGACGACCAACGGCATCGGCCGCAGCGGGCTATCCCGCTGCGCCTGCCGCACCTGGCTCGTGCTGGCGTCGTCCGCCAACGGCGCGGTCCACAGCCGTTCCGCCTCCGGATAGACCTCCTGCAGCTCCCGGTTGGTGACGGTGAGCGCTTCGAACGCGGTCCATTGCGTGGCGGTCAAGGCCTCCTGGAAGCGGGGCCAGACGTTCTCGGGGGTGGCATCGACCAGCACCATCCCCACCACCTCGTCCGGGTAGGTGCTGGCATACAGCCGCACCACCAGGCCACCCGCGGAGTGGCCAACCAGGACGTAAGGACCGGCGACGTCCGTCGCGCGCAGCAGCGCGTGCAGATCCGCGACCATATCCTTGACCGTCCGTGGCTGGGGAACCGGGTCGCTGCGGCTGGGGAAGAACAGGGGACCGCTCGGGTCGAGGTCGGGGTTGACTTCGCCGATCGTCCCGGGCCGGTCGTAGGCGCAGACACGGGTGAACGCGGCTACGCCGGGCAGGACCATCGTCCGCTGGCTTTCAGGTTTCAGGTAATCCCGGCTCCAGATGTCGGACCGGCTCAGGAGGCCAGCTTCGAGGATCACCGTGGGACCGCCTTCGCCGCGGCACTCCAGATACATCTCGCGGCCGCCCCCGAGGTCCACCAGACCGGCGAAATCACCGCTCGCCGGGGTGGGTGTAACGGCCGCCGGCGTGGCGGGCTGCGCCACGGCCGGGATTGCCACGCCGAGCAGCAAAGCGATCGGGCCGATGACGTGGATGAGCCGCATGAAGCATCTCCTTTTGCGCATATCAGGCCAGCCGACTTTGCTCTGCGACCGGTGGAGAGGACAATCCGTGGCATGGGGCGCACCGCTTGGGCGGCCGACCATCAAGGGAAGTCGGCGACGGACAGCTCGAGGGGGAACGTGTTGGTTTGGGGTTCGGGAGGACCCACCACCCGGTTCTCGGTGCGCGAGCCCTCCGGGGAGACGGTGCCGGCCAATGTCCAGGCGTCGATGACGAACGGCAGGCTGGTGGCTGTCAAGACATCTGGCCCGTCGGCGAGCTGGAAGTGCAGGTGGGCGGCATCGGTGTTGCCGGTGTTGCCCAGCAACCCCAGCACCTCGCCCGCCTGCACGGTCTCACCGATCTCGACGCGGATGCTCCCCGGCTGCATGTGGGCGTAAAAGGCAAAGACCCCCGGCGCCAGCTCCAGGACGACCTCGTTGCCGCCATAGTCCAGCGGCTGGCGCAGTGATTTCGAAGGTTCGAAGGGCGTTTCCTCCGGCATCCCGTCGCGGACGAACGCGACGGTGCCGTCAGCGACGGCGAGGATCTCGGCGCCGAACGCGAAGTGGTCCTCGTTGCGGGTGCCGTCACCAGCATAAAAACGTGGGCCCTCGAGCCGGACCCAGTCGATGGCAAAGGTCTCGAACTTAACCAGGCGGTCCCCATCGACGGCGAGGATGGCCGAGCGATGGGCCGAAGCATCGCAGCAGCCATTGGCGTTCATCCACCCGGCTCCGCGCAGGGGTGGAGCGATCACCAGCGGCGAGAAAGGGTCGACGGTCAGAGCGGGACCGCGGATCTCGCGGCTGCCGATGACGGCGAGGGCGGGCGCATCTGGAGGCAGCGCGTAGGTAATGTGATGGGTCAGGCGCTCTGGCACCTGGTCGGGCGAAACGACGACGTCGAGCATCGCCGCGACCGCGCCAGACTGGGGGACCACATCTGTCGGCGTGCTCCCGAACAGCGGCCGCGTCATGGCCTTGAGGGCATCTCCCTCGAGCCGGAGCAACGACTGGCCTTCCGGGGTGAGGACGTCGATCGCCGTGATGGTCACCGGGGTGGTGAAGAGATTGGTCAGGACCAGGTCGTACTCCAGGTGGACCATCCCATCGCTGCCGGTCACCCTAAGCGGATCATTGATCGCCGTTACCAGGAGCGCGGTGGTCTGCGCGGTCACGCCGGGAGACGCTGTCGGCGTGGCCTGACCGGCGGCCTGCTCGAGGGAAACGACAAACCCGGCGAGGGCACTAAGCATGATGAAGGCGATGAAACGCAGCGGGTGCATGGCACACCTCCAAGGATGATACGGATCGTATCCGGTTATGATGCCAAGATTTGACCAGGATGTCGCCTGCACATGAAGCGTCGTTTGGTTGCGAAAGGTCTCGGGCATGAATGGCGATTCGTGTTGATCGATGCCTGGCTCCCTTCCGGCTGCGCGGGCAGGCGCCGGCGGCCAACCCGTGCGGCCGCATCGTCTGCTACGGCGTTGACGTGCCCGCGGCGGGCGTTGCCCAGCTCGTCGGATCGCGCACCGCGTCGACGACCTGTTGGATCGCGTCGATGACCAGTTCTGGTTGGTCACCCAGGATGAAGTGCCCGCTCTGCTCGGCGACGAGGAGACGGGCATCCGGGACCAACGCGGCGAGGTTCTCCTGCAGTGGGAGTCACACCGCCTCCAGGGCGGCAGCGGGCGGAAGGAACACGCTCTCTGTGAGCGGGGTGGCCTCCTGCGCGAGCGAAGCCGGGGCCGCGCGGCCAACGGCGACAAATCCGGCGAGAACGAAGACGAGCAGCGGAGCCAGCATGGAAATCCGACGCATTGAGCACCTCCGGTTCGATCGATTATGCCAGTCGCCAGATTCAGCCAAGAGTGGGGGATTGTAGCAAGTCAGGACCTCGCTTCAGGCGATCGTTTGCCGGGTGGGGACGAGGCCGTCAGCGCCGAGACCAACGCGTCGACAAAGATGTTTATTGTCGAGCCATCCTCGGCGCCGTGGTCGGGATTGATTTCCGTGATCGTGAGCGCGCTCAGTCGCTCGCTGCCGAGCAGCACACCGAGCGCACGCATGGCATACGCGAACGGGAGCCCCTGATTGCGCCCGGTGTTCTCCGAAAGCGGCTGGTCGGTGAAGTCGATGACATCGACGTCGAAGTGGACAATCAGGCGATCGCAGCGCGGCTCCAGCCAGGCGAGGGCCGCGGCGGCGGAGGGCGGTGCGGTCCCCCGCGATCGGCCCGGACTTCGTCAACGGGGATGCCGTAGAGCCCTTGCCGCGTGATGACCTCCCGTTCCCAAGGTGTGGCCTGCTCCGGACCGTAGGCGAATACGAGCACCTGGTCCGGCGCGAGTAGCGGGAAGCGCGGTCCGAATTGGGCCAGCTCGGCCGCAACCCCATCCTCGCCCAGCAGGTGCGCCAACCCCATCCAATCGAACGCCCCATCCGGGACGCTGCTGGGAGTATTGAGATCGGGGTGGAGGTCGAAGTAGAGGAGTCCCAGCCGGTCGTCGCCCGGCAGATGACCGGCAACGACCCCCAGTCCGATGGTGCAGTCGCCTCCCAACACCAACGGCCGTTGGCCGGCCGCGAGGACATCGCGAACGCGCGCCGCGGTGTCGGTCGCCATGTTGACGACGGTGTCGACGTTTTGCGCCCGCGGGTGGCCGCGGTCCGGTCGCCACCGCCAGACGGCGCTGTCGCCATGGTCGACGACGATGCGCCCGGCCTCTTTCAATTTCTCTACCAGCCCGGCGCGACGCAGCGCCCGCGGCGCCTGTTCTTGTCCCGGAGCATAGGCGCCCGCACTGGACGGCACGCCGATCACCCCGATGGTTACGCTCATCAGTCCGTCTCCATCGCGGAATGCCCCACCGGGATGACGACAGGGGTGAGGGTTGCGCCGAGATGCTCAACAATGCTCGTCGCCGCGCTCTGGGCCGTCAGGTACGCGCCGTGCAGCGCGCTGTGCGCCGTCATCGAGATCGCTTCGCCGGCGAAGTAGAGCCGGTTGTCGAGCGGTGTTGCCAACGTGGTGCGGGCCGCGGCCTTACCGACCCGGGCCGCCGAGTACGATCCCATCGCCAACGGGTCCGTCCCCCACGGGTGCACGATCGTCCGCTCGATGGCGGCGGCTGCCTCGGCGCCGAACGTGGCGGTGACGAATTCGCGCGCATAGGCGTTGATCGCCGCGTCACCCCCGGCCTCGATCTC
>JACCXM010000023.1 GCA_013697005.1 Chloroflexia bacterium
CCTCGGCCTGCACGTCCTGCGGCAGGCAGATCGTGACCGCGCCGGTCTCCGCCTGATCGGTGAGCACCCGCATCGCCTCGGGGAGGCTGGCGAGAATCTGCTCGGGGCGGTTGATGCGGTCCCAGAAGCGAGAAACCGGAATGAAGGCGTCGTTGACGCTGACGTCCATGCTCATGGGGTATTCGATCTGCTGGAGCACGGGGTCTGGACGGCGCGAGGCGAAGATGTCGCCCGGCAAGAGCAACACGGGCAAGCGATTGACAGTCGCCATCGCCGCGCCAGTGATCATATTGGTAGCGCCGGGACCGATGGAGGAGGTACAGGCAAAGGTCTGCAGGCGGTTCTTCATTTTGGCGTAGGCCGCGGCGGTGTGGACCATTCCCTGCTCATTCTGGGGGCGATGAAACGCGATTTCCTGCTTCAGTTCTTCCAGTGCCTGACCGATGCCCGCCACGTTGCCGTGGCCGAAGATGCCCCAGACCCCGGCGAAAAACGGCTGCTCGACGCCGTCCCGGGCGACGTACTGCTGGGTCAGAAATTTCACGACGGCCTGAGCCATGGTCAGGCGGGATGTTTCGATGCGTGTAATCATGCGTATCTCCTCCCAGAACGAAGCCCACTCGTGGGATCCCCAACACCGAGACTCGAACGACCGTTCCGGTTATGGGACCACGGGCGACGCGAGCGTCGCCCCTACGAATTCACCTAACCCGGAAATTGCCCTGCCGGGCCGTTCACCCGTTCCGCGATGTCCCGCCAGGAGGTGATGCCCGCGTTGAGATCGTCGCTCCAGGTGGCGCGCACCCAGGCGTAGGCCGGGTCGTCGCTTGGTTGCATGGTACGTACCGGCTCGTCGCCGGCGAGGACGTTCAGGTAGTACCCGGTGTAACCCTGGGCCACGGCGAAGACGTGATACCCCTCTGGCACCAGGAGCAAATCGCCGTCATGGATGACATAGGCGGCATCGGTCTCGCCGTCCGCGGTGTAGAGCCGCTGCAACCCGAAGCCGTCCGGGGGGTCGATGCGGTAGTAGTAAATCTCTTCGAGATCGGCCTCGCGCGGCATGTCGTGGACATCGTGCTTGTGCGGTGGGTAGGAGGACCAGTTGCCGCTCGGGGTGAAGACTTCCACTACCAGCAGGCGGTCCGCCGGGAAAGACGGCTCGATGATGTGGTTGATCTGGCGCGCCGCATTGCCCGCGCCGCGGATTTCCACGTTCACGTCTTGGGGTGTGACCAGCTTCGGCTCGAGTTTGCGCTCGGCGCGGGCCGCGCAGATGGCCAGCTGGAGTGACGTTTCGGCGGTCACGGCAAACGTACTATCACGGGGCAGATAGACGGCCCAGGGCAATCCGGCGAAAGGGTTCCGTCGCTCGCCGATAGTCCAGGTCTGCCCTTCGCATTCCACCGTGCAACGGCCGCCCAGCGGCATGAGCGCCACTTCGTCAGCTCCGGTTTCGCGCGACCAACGCTCGCCCGTGGCGAGCTTGACGACAGTCAGCCCGGTGAACTGCCAACCGGCGCGCGCCACGTCTACCTCGATCAGGGTTCCGGAATCGCTCCCGAGATCGTTCGATCTGAGTAGCAGGGCGTTGGGATCGACAGTGATGGTCATCCGGGAAGTTCCTCCTCAGCACACGGTCTTTGCACTGGTGTCATTCTGACCGCGCCGCGGCAGTCAGCTACGGCGCTGCAACCTCACGCGCGGGCGAAGCGGGCCGGAGACACGGGCGCATTCTCGCGCCGCGATGCCTCGGCGGCGTAGGCCAGTGCCATGGCGGCGCGGGCATCGTTGCCATCGACCGGCGGCGGTGTGCCGTCGACAATGCCATCGACAAAGACCCGCAGCTCATCGATATAGGCCTGATCGAACCGCTCCAGAAACCAGTGGATATGGTCGCTGTGGACGCCGTTGGTATCAAGACGCAACATCGGGGTATCGCGGGAGTAGCCAATCATTATTGCGCCTTCGCTCCCAAAAACCTCGGTTCGCACGTCGTACCCAAACCCGGAGCGGCGGCTGTTGTCGATCACGCCGAGTCCGTCGTTGGCAAAACGGAGCGAGATCACGCTGGTGTCGATGTCGTCCAGCTCCTGGAACAGGGGCGAGACGAGGGCGCTGCCCATTGCGAAAAGCTCCGTAACCTCCTCACCCATCATCCAGCGGACACAATCGAAGTTGTGAATCGTCATGTCTCGATAGAGTCCGCCGGAGGTTTCGAGATAGGCGCGCGGCGCGGGTGAAGGATCGCGCATCGTGTCGCGGATCGCCTCGATCCGGCCCAGGGTCCCCGCATCGATGAGCGCTTTCGCCTGGTGATAGGCCTTGTCGAAACGGCGCTGGAATCCCATTTGCAGGTGAACCCCGGCCCGCTCGACAGCCTCGAGGGCGCGGTCGGTCGCCTCCAGGTCGAGCGCGATCGGTTTCTCACAGAAGATCTGCTTGCCGGCCCCGGCGGCGGCGACGATCAGGGGGGCGTGGCTGTCGGTCGACGAGGCGATGACGACGGCGTCGATCGCCGGATCGGCGAGCACCGCGACCGGGTCATCCGTCCAACGGTCGCAGCGAACCTTGCCGGCCAGGGTTTCGGCAGACGAACCGTGCAGGTCGGCGATGACCGCGAGCTCCGCCCGCGGAATAGCCGAGGCCAGGGTGGCGGCGTGACGCTGTCCGATCCGCCCGGCGCCGACCAACGCGACACGCACTCGTTCCGGCATGGTCTCCCTACGGTCCGCTGGCGGGATCGGCGGGATTGGTGCCGAAGGTGAGCACCTCTTCGCCATCGCCGGTACCGTCACCGTCGGAATCGAAAGCGCCGGGCGCGGTTCCGTAGACGAAGATCTCGTCGGCATCCCCCAAGCCATCGCCATCGGTATCGGAGTTCACCGGACCAGTCCCGTATTGGTTGACCTCTTCGCCATCGAGTAAGCCGTCGCCATCGGAATCGTTGTTGAGCGGATCCGCGCCGTGCACGTAGACCTCTTCGCCGTCCAGCAGGCCGTCGGCGTCGAAGTCTCGGTTCAGGGGATCGGACCCATAGGCGGCCTCGTCGATATCGCTCAAACCATCGCCATCGATATCGCCACTGGTCGAGGATGGCGCCACGGTCGCGACGGGGGTTGGCTCGACGGCAACGGTCTCGGGAGTCGGCTCGACCGCGACGGGCGCCGCCGTGGGCGCCGCGTCCACCGGAGGTAGCAAGACCGTGGGTACGGGCTGCCCCGGCGCCGGGGTCGGCGCGACCTGGGCCGCGCCGGTGGGCTGCTCGGCGCCATCGACCGGTTCGCCGAGCGCGGCAACGACGAATGAGGCAGGCTCCGTATCGCCATTGCGCAAGGTCAGGGCGCCGGCGACGAGACGGCCACTTCCCGCGCTGATCGGCGCGGGTTGGCCGCCATCGGCGGAGGCCTGCAAGCGCCCGGATGTGACCATTACCAGCGCCGGGCCGGTATGCGACGGCAACTCCGACACTTCATTGGGAAGCAGGATGCCGCGCAGGAGCTCGACATCAAAGGTGCCACGCGGATAATCGTTGATGGCGTCACTGGTAAAGAGCACGGTTCCGGTCACGGGCGCACCGGACGCCGCGGCCTCGGCGGGCACCAGTTCCAGGACCCAGATGATGCTGGGGTCGGACCCGACCGCATAGCGTAGAAACGGGTCACCAGACGGCATGTAAAACGCTTCGCCCGCTTCAATGCGGGTGCGGCGGCTGGTGAGCTCATTGCGAATGATGGCGGCGCCGGTGCGTTGCAACGTGAACGAGGATGTTGCCGTCTCCGGAGCACCGGTGGCGCTCAGCCCGAGCTCCCGCACGCGCCACACGACCGGTCCCTCGATACCGAGCAGACCCTGAGCGACCGTGTGGATGTGGGGCGCGCCGGCGGTGAATTCGACCGGAGCGGCGGCCGCCTGCGGAGCCTGCGTGGGGGCCGCTGTTGCCGGCGTCGGCTGGACCACGGCCGGAGTGGGGGCCACGGCCGCCGGGGATGGGGGTTGCGTCGGCAAATCCTGCGCGGCAACGCGCTCCGCGCCGGGCGAGAGTGCTGCTGTCGATACCAAAAGCACGAGGAGTGCGACGACTCCACGAGCCGCTCCCGTTGGCAGTTTCCCCGCATCTCCTGCCCGTCGCATGGTTCCTCGCTCCTACGTTTGCCTGGCATCGCCTCGCTCGACCCTGCCGCGGGGGCGCGGGTCGATTGCGATTTCTCTCGATTCCAGAATCCAACCTCTGGCCGGCGACGCTGTCCGCCGCGGGAGCGCCGGGTCGTTCACGCTACGGC
>JACCXM010000435.1 GCA_013697005.1 Chloroflexia bacterium
GCTAAATGTGAAGGCAGGATAATCATCGAGAAACCTCCTAAACATCAACCTTTTGCCTGTGGACACCACACGATTAGCCCGGTCAAGACGCATTCTCCCACGTTCATTTGTTGACCACCCCCTACCAGTTGCGGCGCCCGTAGGCCACGCGCACGGGGTTCTGCTGCTCCTCTCGCATCACCGACTGGTACTCGGCGGTGGGGATGTTCTTGCGCGAAGCCTCCTCGTGGGTGATGGTCTCGACTCTCTTGGGCGCTTTGGGTTTCTTCGCCATGCGATTAGCTCACCCTTCCTCGTCGAAGGCCAGTTCCATCTCGGCGGCCACCGCGGCCAGGCGCCTGTCCCGCGTCCACAGCCGCGCGACGTCATCGAGGGCCGCCGAGGCCAGCAGGTGCACGTCGACGTAGCCAATGCCCCGGCCCATCAGAAGGCGGCGCTCGATCAGGCCCAAGACTTCCGGGTCCGTCGCAGTCGGCGCCGCGGGCAGATCGTCCAGCAGCCGGAGTACTTCGCCGCGGTTCTTGAGGTTGCCGCAGGCAAGCTCGCCGAGTACGAAAGGGTGCATCAGCACCTGGCCTCCATCCAGGACCGCAGCCAGTTCCGGTTCTCCCGAGCGCAGGTGGTCGATCCAGACGGAGGTGTCTACCAGGATCACGCCGACTCGGGACGCCGCCGGGGGACCGGCCGTAACTGCGCCTCGCTGCCACCGAGCCGGGCCAGACGCCTGGCGCTCTCGCGCTCTATCAGGGCGCGCAACCCCTCGTGGACCAGGGCGGTCCGCCCTTTCACGCCGGTGATGCGCTGGGCTTCCTCCAGCAGCTCGTCGTCGAGGTTGATCGTGGTGCGCACGGCACTCGCCTCCTTTGATGATGCACGCATCGTACATCATTCGGCACTTGGTTTCGTGCACGGACCACCTCCTCGGGCTTTGTAGCGACTCGCTCTTGCGAGGCGGCAGTCGCCACGGCCGTTAGTCACCGGCCACCGTGATCTCTCGACTTTCCTGGGTCTCCTCGATCATCCGGTCGAGCGCGGCATCCACCCTGGCCTGGAAGTCCGACTCGATCTGGTAGACCTCTGTGAGCTCGGCGAAAGCCCAGCGGCCGTGGCCCCCGTGGTTGTTCACGCCGGGCACCCAGTAGGTCTCCATGGTGGCCTTCTTCTCCTTGGCGTCCTCCCCACGGTAGCCCTTGATCTCGACCACTAGGTGCAGCGGGTCTTCCTCGCCGTGGCCGTCGTCGATCAGCACTACGAAGTCGGGAATGTACTTGCGGGACTGCGAGCCGTAACGGTACGGCACTTCCAAGCCCAGGTTGTGGTTCTTGACGTAAGCCAGGACCCGCGAGTGCGACTCGACCGCGCGGCAAAACTCGGCCTCCCAGCCGCTGTCGAGGATGGCCCAGTTGACGTGGCAGCGGCGGGCGTCGGTCTCCCAGCGGTCGGTCTTGGACGTGGTGAAGTTCACTTGCATCGTAGATCCGGTGGGGTTGTACGGGTCGAGCACGGCCTTGATGGGACGCTCGCCCACGAGGGTGCGCGTGATACCGTCGGTGATGCGCCCGCAGGCCATGTCGGCCAGTTCCTGATACATGAGTTGGGCCGGGTAAGTGCCGCCCTTGCAGACCAGGTAGTTGTCTAGCCACTGTTTGGTGATCCGTTTGAGTTGGCCGAACAGGTGCAGCCTGGGTTCCTCTCCAGGATCTCGCCATCTCGTGTAGAGCAGACGTTGGGTGATGTGGAAGAGCAAGGTAGACCGGCGCATGTCCTCCAGGTGCTTCAAGCTCAGATCGACGTCCTCACCGATGATCCCGGCGTTCTTCGTGACGGAGGGGCCCACGAGATCCGGCGTCAGCTCCAGGCGCGAGTCGCTGTTGAACTCCGCGGTCAGGCGCTCTTCGGGCAGCTCGACCCGGTAGCCCTCGACCCGTGGGAACCGGATCTCGAGGTGGTCGCGTTCGGGGCGGACGGCCCTGACCTGGACGGTCTCGCGGGGCGGTTGCGGCGGCGCGACCACCGGTTTGGCGGTGAAGTCGAAGGGGATGCCCAAAACGTCAGCGTACTCGACGTTGAACAGATCGTCCTCGTTGAGGTCGTAGGACTGGCGGCGCAGGGCGCGGCCGATCACCTGCTCGCAGAGGAGCTGGGTGCCGAACGCCCGCACGCCGAGAACGTGGGTGACGGTGTTCGCGTCCCAGCCCTCGGTGAGCATGGAGACCGAGACGACGCAGCGGATGGAGTCTCCGAGCCGTCCCTTCTTGCCGACAGTGTTCATGACCTCGCGGAGCAGGTCCTGTTCGGTGATGTTCTCCGCCTGCCGACGGTCGCCGGTGCGCTCGACGATCTCGCGCCGGAAGCGGTCGATCTCATCGGAGGCCATCTCGCGGAAGTTCTTGTCCAACGCGTCACCGGATTCGATCTGCGTGCTGTCGATCAGCAGCGTGTTCGGCCGGGCGAGCCGGTTGCCGTACTCATCGAAGTTCCGAAAGAGCGCCAGGCGACCGTTTTCGAGGGTCGTCGATCCGTCCTCATTCTCCCGGTGGAAACCGGAGATGTAGTCGTAGACCAGCTTGGAGGCGGAGGTGTTGTTGCAGACAACGATGAAGCAGGGCGGCACGTCGATGCCAGCATTCTCCCAGAGGTGGTAGGTCTTGTCGTAGTGGCCGTAGAGCGCCTCTAGCGCGGTCTGAAGCTCCGTGGGGATGCTGAGTGGGTCGAGGTTGCTGGCCTTGCCCCGCCCCTTCTTGGGCATCTTTTTCCCGATGTGCTTCCACAATTCTCGAAACTTGGGCATCTCTCCGCCGGGGATGTTGTCCGCAACCGGAACCCGCGGCAGCTTGACGATGCCGCATTCGATGGCGTCCATCAGCGAGAAGTCGCTCATGGTCCAGGGGAAAAGTGTCCCCTCCGCGTAGCCGGAGCCCTGCAGGAAGAATGGGGTGGCGGACAGGTCGACCACGCGGGCCACGCCGAGCTTGCGGTTGACGACTTCCAGGCCGGAGATCCAGAGCCGCGCCGCTTCGTTGTTCTTTTTGGCCTCTTCCTTGTCCTCGCCCTTTAGTTCGCTCTCGTCCTCCTCGCCCGGCTTCGCCCGGTAGCAGTGGTGCGCCTCGTCGTTCAGGACCATGACGTTCTTGATGCCCATCAGGCCCGGCATGACCCGCTGGACCATCTGCCCTTGCGTCTCTACGGTGTCCAGATCCTCGCCCCGTCCCTAGAGCAACGAGCGACCGCCCCTTGAGAGGTCGATCCGTTCGCGCAGCTTGAAGGCGTGATAGTTGGTGATGACGATCTTGGCCCGGTCCAGGTCCGGCAGCATATCGTTCGGGACCAGTTCGCGGCTCTCATAGTAGCTGTCCGGGTCGTTGGGCTGCAGCACGCGAAGACGGTCGCGGATGGTAATGCCCGGCGTTACTATCAGGAACCCGCGGGTGAACCTCTTGCTCTGTGGACGGCGGACGGCGTTGATAGTATGCCAGGCGATCAGCATGGCCATGACAGTAGTCTTGCCGGCGCCGGTGGCCAGCTTCAGAGCCAGACGCGCGATCTCCGGGTTCGCGTCGTTGTTGGCGTCGGCGAGATGATCGAGGAAGGTTCTGCCGGTCTTCCCGGCCTGGGGCACGACCTCGGTCAACCAGATGGCGGTCTCGACGGCTTCTATTTGGCAGAAAAAAGGTCGGATACCGCTAAAGCGATGATGCCGCCAGTGTTGCAGGAGACGGGCCGTTTCGGGGGTGACCCGCCAGTC
>JACCXM010000042.1 GCA_013697005.1 Chloroflexia bacterium
CCACCGTGGCTCCCAACGCGAGTCCTGCCGCGCCGAGGGCCGTCACGAAATCGTTTCGATTGAGAGACCGGTCCACTGGTGTCCTCCTGCCTCACTTGGGCATTGCCGCTGCCGCCCCAGGTCCCCCGCAGCCCGGCCGGTGGTGAACCTACGATTCACTGGAAAAGGGCCGGGTACATGTTTGGCCGGGACGATCGGCTCGCTCGCGGCCCGTGAACCCGGTGCCAGTTGAGGCCGAGCTAGAGGCGCCGCTGCTACCCCTCCGCCACCGTCTGCCGCGGCTGCGCTCGCTCCTCCTGCTGCTTCCGCCACCCATACGGCGTCAGGCCCCGCGGCTTGTACACATTGAGTCCCGTGATCACGAGCAACACCAGCAGACCAACGCCGGGATGGAGGAGGTCTCCCCCGAGCCCGGCGAGACCGGCCGCGTCCGTCTCTTGCACCACATCCGCCAGGGAGCTCACGTCCGGCATGTGCAACAGCAAGATGATGGTGGAAAGGGTGGTCAGCACGAGGGAGATCAGGACCCAATAGTGTCGGAATAAGCTCCAGGGGGTGCCCAGCGACATGACGATCCCAGTGAACAGCGCGGCAAGGGCCAAGGGGACGATTGCATACCAGCCGGTGAGCTCCATCGCGATCCAGGCGGCCCGTACCGTCTGCGGCTCCTGGCTGGACACGGCGAAGACGCCGAGCGCCAGGTACGCGACGACCGCGCCGATCCAGCCGACCGAGACCGTGAGATGCACGGTGAGCGCGAACTTGCGCAAGCGGAGTGACATGGTCATCACTGACCGCCCCCGGGCGGCGTGTGCCCACCAAGGTCAGCGCCCGGTGTGGGGACTCCCGTGACACTGACGGGCGCAACATGGCGTCCGGGGCCGTGGCTACCGGGGCCACCACCGGCGAGCCCCATGACGACGAACAGCAGGACCACGGCGAGGACGGCGATTCCAGTCACTTTCACCCAGCGAGGTGTGCCGGGATAGGGGGGGTGGTCGGCCATAGGCGTGTCCTCCGCTGTCGCGGGTGGTTGCTGAGGTTCCTCCTGGAAACCTCTGCCCAGCATAGGGAATCGCCGACGGCGCTTCATGACCCGTAGAGGGCAGAAAAGGGCGGAAAAGGGCTATTTCGCGGCGACAGGAGAGAGAAGCGGGCGCTTACCACGCTCCTTGGGGCGTGGCAGCCAGCCACGGGCGACGCCATAGGCGGCGGCCTGGTGTCGGTTGCGGAGATGGAGCTTGGACAGAACGTTCTTCATGTGATTCTTGACCGTGTGCTCACTGATCACCAGACGCTCAGCGATCGCGGCGTTGGAGAGGCGGGCCGCTACCAGTTCCAGCACTTCCATCTCTCGGGGGGTGAGCTCTTCCTCGAACCCAAAGGGCTCAGTTTGGCCCCGAATCTCCTCCAAGATGCGGGTAGCCATACGCCGCGAAATCGCCGCCTCGCCCCGCGCCAGGCCCCGGAGCCGCTCGAGGAGCTCCCGTGATCGCATGTTTTTGACGAGGTAGCCGTGCGCCCCAGCTTTGAGGGCCGCGAACAGGGTCAGATTGTCGTCGTGCACCGTCAGCATCACGACGATGATGGCGGGAAGCTCCGTCGTCAGCCTCTGCGTCGCGCTCATGCCGTCCTCCCCCGGCAAATCGATGTCCATCAGCACGATGTCCGGCGCCAGTGCCCGTGCCTGAGACAGCGCACTCTCGGCGTTCTCGGCCTCGCCAACAACGGTGAAATCGTCTTGATAGGAGAGGAGCGAAACGAGCCCCTCGCGAAAGAGCGCATGGTCGTCAACCAGGAGGAGTCGCGAGGGATTCATGCCGATTGGGCCTTCCCGGTCGTGGTATGAGGATGGTGGCCGTGACTCGTGTGCCCGAATTGAGCTGACTCTCCACGTCAAAGGCGCCGCCGAGGGCCTCGACCCGCTCCCGCATGCTTGTCAGGCCCATCGGTCGCGTGTTGCCATTGCTTCGGTCGCCAGGGGTAAAACCCTGGCCATCGTCGGCAACGACGATCCTGAGTTGATCCGGCCCGTGGGCGGCGAGGGTCACCGTGGCCTGCCGTGCCCCGGCGTGCTTGCGAACGTTGGTCAAGGCTTCCTGGATGAGCCGGAAGAGTTGGAGCGCCGCGAGTGGTGAGAGCTGGGTGGCCGCGTCATCTGTTCGCAGGATCACGGGAATCTGGTGCCGCTCTTCGAACCGGTCCACGTAGTCCTGGAGAGCGCAAACAAGTCCTCGTTCCGACACGTTCGTGCGCAGCCCGGTGATAGACTCCCCGAGATCCTCATAAATCTCGTCGGCAACCCCGCGGAGCCGCTCCAGCTCGGCGTCCGCCTCCCGGTGTCGGTCGGCGTTCACCAGCTCCTTGATGGTATCCAGGCGCAGCAGCAGATGCGCCACGAGCTGGGCCGCTCCGTCGTGGAGCTCCCTACTCAACCGCTCCCGTTCCTGCATGACGGCGTTCATGGTCAAGATGTCCTGTTCGCGGGCCAGCGCCTCCGCCTGGAGTCTGCGGAGCACCCGGAACAGCGTCTCGGCAAAAACGTATGCCAGCACCAGGGCCAGGACGGTCGCGAGCACCGTCACGAGCAGGGTCTCCGCGCTGCCCAGGGAGTGGTTCGGCAGACTGTGGCCCACCGCGACCGTGACGGGAGGGATAATGACCATGAGCCATTTGAGCAGGAGCAAGCGGCGGTCCATCGTGGCGGAGCGATACGTGTGAATCATGACGCCCGTCCCCACGCCGCTCATACCTCCTGCCATGATTGCCGCCCTTTCATCGCTCCCAGCTAGGCCGGCGTGGCGGTCGGTACGCATGCCCCGCTGACGCAGCGCGCTCCGGCGCCCCAGGGCGAGGCAGACGCAGGGCAGTCGCCGTCCACGACACACCCGCCGTTGCGGGGACAACACGTGCCATTCCCGCAGCAGGCAAAATCCGGGGCGCAGGTGGCGAGGAAGGGCACACAGGAGCCGGCTTCGCAACGAACTCCCCCGCATGGATCATCGCGCACCGGGACACAGTCGATATCCGCCAGGCACCCCCCGGATTCCTCGACCGGGCAGCACGCCCCGTTGCCACAGCAGACGTGGCCGGGAATGCAGTCGACGATGAAATAGGTGCAGAGGCCGTCGACGCAGGCGCCTCCGGTGCAGGGATCGCCATCCCCGTCGACGCACTCAGCGTCCTGGGTGCACCCAAGCGGATCTTCGCTCCGTTGTGCTGTGGCCGCGTGCCACGAGTGGTGTGAGTTCCAGCCGGCCACGATGGTTGCAGCTAGAAGCCGTAGCACGCGTCGGCGCGCCGCAGGTGTTGCGAGCGACCGCGCCACGCGGTCGAAATGCTGCCCGTCCATTGTCGCACTCCTTCACGTAACCGCAAGGTGTTTTCAGCAACGCGCCGCCCTTCACGCGCGTTCCGAGACCGTACAAGAGCGGAGGAGCGTGGTCTCCCCCACGCTCCTTCTCACTCGTCGTCGCGCTCGCTCTCCTACGCTGTTGGCGTGCCGTCTCCGCTCAATTCGGCGCGGATGACCTCCAGTTCGTCGATTTCCCGCTGCTGATCCTGGATGACGCGCTCGGCGATCGTCCGGATCTCGTCGTGCGTGGCCTGCTCGAGCGCGGCCTGGGAGGCCCTGATCGCCATCTCGTGATGGGGGATGGTGAGCTCGATAAAGGCCAAGTCCGGATCCTCGGCGTCACAGAAGGTGGTGATCAACGCCACTGGATCCATCTGCATCGCCATCGTGTTCATGTCTCCCATGCCGGGCATCATCTCCGTCATCATGTCCATCATGGCCGAATCCATCGGCATCGACTCCGTGCTGCCGTACCACTGTTCGCGCAGACCGCGCAGCTCCTCGATCTCGGCTTGCTGGTCGGCAACGATGGTGCCGGCGATCGTCTGCAGCCGGTCGTCGGTGAGCCGGTTCTGAGCGGCTTGGGCCAGGGCGATGATGCTGGCGTGGTGCGGCACCATCATGTCGATATAGAGCAGGTCGAACTCAACGCCGACCCCAGCCATGTCGTGATCGTCGTCGGCTGCCGGGGTACCCATTGACGTGTTCACCATGCCGGCCATGGGGGAGGCGGTCATGGCGGTTTCGCAGCTGTAGTTCATGGTCGGCGTTGCGTCCTGGGTGGCACCGGACGGTGCGACGAACAGGATGAGGGCCAGGACGGGAATAATCGCGGCCGTTGCCGCGCGTCTCGTGATTCGCATCTGGATTTCCTCTCGAACGCGAGGCCGCGCCTTGTCAACGCGGCGAGGGCCGTAGGTGGTCCTGCGGCGGAATCGGGTGCTCAGGGTTCTCCCGTCCTAAATCCGATACACCTGGAAGAAGGCGCGGAGCGTGCCCGGCGGCCAGTGTGGCTCCTCCCACAGGAAGGCTTCGTCGTGAACGCTGATCACGACGATAGCGCCGACGAGATCGCTAGGGGCGACGAGATCCTGGTGTTCGCGCTCGAAAGCATCACCGCCGCGCAGCACTGCCGGCTGTCCGATGCGGCAGTTCTCGGGATGCTCGGACGGCGATCCATGGATCTGCAATGCGGGAGCGTCGCCGCTGAGGGCGTGCAGGCCGTATCCGTGACGCGATGTGTCACCCTCCAGAAGCGGCGCGGCAACCGCCTCCGCGGCCATCAGCAGATCGTGGCCGAGGAAGGACGCGACGAGCACGAGGCCAAGCAGCGGCCACGTTCGGATCTTCATGCTCCGCCGGCAGGGGACCACGCCTTGCTCCTCCTCCGCGGGCCATTCCCGCACGTTTCGTGCTGTCGCTCCCGCAGCGACGGCAGAGTGGTTCCTAAGGCGCGACCTCGAGAATCAGCATCAGCCCGCCACCGCCCTCGGTTTCGACGTTGTCGTTCGTCGTGTGATGGCTGATGTGGCAGTGCAGGAGCCATTTGCCGGGCTCCCGCGCTTCCCAGAGCACGTCGTAGCGCTCGCCCGGCCCGACGTTGACCGTGTCCTTGATCCATTGGCCTTCCGGCGGGACCGGATTGCCGTCGGTCTCCACGATGCGGAACGGCCCGCCGTGGATGTGCATCGGGTGGATAAAGCCGCTATTGGTGCCGATGAAGCGGACGAGCAGCGTCTCGCCGACGCGAAGACGGACGGTCTCCGTTTCGGGATACGCCTTGCCATTGATGGCGAAATAGTTGGGGAGCCCGCCTTCCATCGGCATCGCCGGCCAGGAGTAACCCTCGCGCTCCAGGAGTTCCTGAAGCTGGATCACCAGCTCCTGGTCGTACTCGTAGGGGTAGTCGGCCGGTTCGCGCGGGTCGACGAGCAACGCCCCGTAGAGCCCAAGGGTCTGCTGCCGGTCGATATGGTCGTGGGAGTGGTAGAAGTAGGTACCCCGCTGCTCGGTCACGAACTCGTAGGTGAAGGTGTCTCCGGGCGCGATCGGATCCTGGGTGATCTCCGCCGGACCGTCCATCGCGTTCGGGACGATCAGCCCGTGCCAATGTACGGTCGTCGATTCCGGGAGCCGGTTCGTCACATTGATGCGCACGCGATCCCCTTCGGTCACGCGCAGGCGCGGCCCCGGCACCTGATTGTTGAAGGCGTAGGCCAGCACCGGTTGGTCGGGCAGGATGTTCCATTGGATGACCGACGTCTCGAGATCGAAGTTTTTCACACCGTCCTCGATGCGTGGCTCGAGTGGCTGGTCGCCGCGCGCGTCGGCCGGGGCGGTGTAGCGAAGGAAGTCCGGGTTGACGGCGGCCATGTCCCGCATCGCCGCGGCGGGGGTGTCGCGGGTCATGATCATACCTGGGGACATCACCGCACCCTCGACATCGAGGGCGCCGATGGTGAGATTGCCGTAATGGCTCGCCCAGAGCAGACCGGCGACGAGCGCCAGTGCGGTGAGGACGGTGACCGCGACGATCTGCGGCCGGGTCACGTCCGACCCCATCGCGTGCATCGCTCCGGACGCGGCCGTGCCCCCGTTGGCGTCATCGCGAATCAGCGGATTGGTGCTGGACGGCTGGGCCGCGCCATGGGCAAGGTGGGCATGATCCATTCCCATTGCGTCCTCGATCATGGCTTGCTGGTTTCCATAGACATTTCATGCGCCCCGTGCGATATGGCTGCGTCGTCCGAGGGGCGGACCGTCATCAATCCGTGTTTCAGACCCTTGCTGACGAGCCACCAGTTGACCGGGTAGGCGGTGACGAAGCCAACTCCAATTGCGAGCGACATCGTGCCCCAGTAGAGGAGTTCGCGCGGATCCATGGCGCGCATGTCGCGCCCCATCATGACGGCGACCATGGTCGGAAACATGCCGGCCATCATCGCGTTCATCGACACCCACTCGGGAATGAAGGACGACGTAACCGCTTTGCGGTACGACCCGCCCATCATGTCCTTCATGAACAGCGCCTGGAAGATGAACAGGCCGAAAGCGAACCCGAGCACGTACTCAGCCGTCATGTCGAACCACATCGGCAGCCCGAGCAATCCGGTGATGGTGGCCGCGATGATCACCCCGGCGGCATCGCCAGAGACGCAATGCAAGGTCGAGCCGAGGGCTTGTTTCCACATCGGAGCGACATAGCGCTCGTGCTCGCCCGGGCGCGGCTCCTTGTCGGCCAGAATGTAGAAGGCAGCGCCGACCGGTCCCAGGTAAAGCGTCGTCAGCACCCAGGCCGACTTGATGACGCCCGGTTCGGGCAGCTTGGTGAAGGCATCCCAGGCGACATAGATCACCGCAATGAGCACGAGCAGGAACCAGCCGAGCAGCACGACGTCGATCCAGGCGAGGCGTCCGAAGAGGGGGAGGGCATACGGTGACATGAGGGATGTCTCCCGACTCTGGAAATCGGTAGGACTTACCCGACGCTACGTCCGAAGCGATCGATGGCGCCGATCAACTCGGTGAGCAATTCCTCGCGGTCGATCTCATCGGGGTGATCCGCGCCCAGGACGCATCCTCTGACGTGATCTTCCAGGACGAGAAGTCCCGTCTGGCGAGCGGCGGCGATCACTGCCGACAACTGCGTCAGCACGTCGAGACAGTATTGGTCTTCCTCGACCATGCGTTGCACACCGCGCACCTGGCCTTCCATGCGGCGCAGGCGGGCCAGGATCTTCGCCTTGTCGTGCGCATAGGAGGTCGAGCGGCGCACGGTTGGGGAGACGTCGGACGTGGCCGCCCCGACGTTCCCTTCCGCGGCCACCGATTCAGCATTTTGCAGGTCACTCATTGTGCTGTCGAGCATACCCCGAGGGGGTACAATGTGCAAGGTTGACTTTCATACCCACCGGGGGTATATTGGATGTCATGACTGAACCAAACACCCGGCTTCCCAATCGTGATCTGACTGCGGCCAATGGAGACGCTCCACTCCCGGTCGAGGTGAGTTTTCCGGTTACTGGCATGACCTGCGCCTCGTGCGTCAACCGCGTCGAAAAGGCGATCGCCAAGCTGCCAGGTGTCGAAGTCGTGGCGGTCAACCTGGCTACCGAGCGCGCGACGGTCGGTTATGACCCGACGGCGACGAATATCACCGCCCTCGCCGGGGCGGTCGAGCGCGCCGGGTACGGCGTCGCCGAACTTCCTGCCGAGCCGATTAGCCAAGCAGTTCAGCCGGTTGCCATACCGCGCCATGCCAATGGCAACGACGCCACGTTCTCCGCACCAGCGGAAACCGTTCTTCCGATCGAGGGGATGACGTGCGCGTCGTGCGTGCGGCGCGTCGAGAAATCGCTCGCCACCGTGCCGGGTGTCTCAGACGCCAGCGTGAATTTCGCCACCGAACAGGCCGTGGTCCGCTTCGATCCGGGGCAGACCACGCTCGCCGACCTTCGTGCCGCGGTCACCAGGGCCGGCTATCGCGTCGGTGATGAGGTCGTCGCCGCTCCCTTGGTTCAGCTCGCGGGAGTGGCGTCGATCCCGGGCGCCGCGCCATTGTCCCCGGCGGAAGCGGCGCTGGAGGCCCGCGAGCGGCGGCGCGACCATGAGATCGCCGCGCTGAAAGTAAAGTGGCAGGTCAGCCTGGCCGTGGGGCTGGGGATGATGGCGCTGATGTTCCTGCCGTTCCCCATCGCGCCGCAGACACTCGCGCCGATTCTGCTGATCGCGGCGACGATCGTGCAGTTCTGGGCCGGGAGCGAGTTCTACCGCCAGACCTGGGCCGCGGCGAAGCATGGCGCCACCAACATGAACACCCTCGTCGCCGTCGGCACCAGCGCGGCGTATCTCTACAGCGCGTTCGTCGTGCTCTGGCCGGCTCTGGCGGCCAGCTGGAGTCTGCCGTACCACCTCTACTTTGAGTCAGCGGTGATTGTCATCGCGCTGGTTCTGCTCGGGCGCTGGCTGGAAGCGCGCGCCAAGCGGTCCAGCGGCGAGGCGATCAAGGCGCTCATGGGGTTGCAGGCGAAGACGGCGCGCGTCGTGCGCAACGGCGTCGAGGTCGACGTCCCTGTAGAAGAGGTCGTCGCCGGCGATTTGATCCGAGTCCGGCCCGGCGAGAAAATCCCTGTCGATGGCGTCTTGCGCGAGGGGAGCTCGAGCGTCGACGAAAGCATGCTCACCGGCGAGAGCATGCCGGTCGACAAGCGTGCGGGCGACACCGTGTTCGGCGCCACGATCAATCGCACCGGAGGCTTCGTCTTCGCGGCGACCAAGGTCGGGCGCGACACCACGCTCGCCCAGATCATGCGCCTGGTCGAGCAGGCACAGGGTTCGAAAGCGCCCATGCAGCGGCTCGCCGACTCGGTTTCGGCGCGCTTTGTTCCGCTGGTGCTGGTGCTGGCGGCGTTGACCTTCGCCGGCTGGATGATCTGGGGACCGGATCCGAGAGTCTCCTTCGCCTTGCAGGCCGCCATCGCCGTGTTGGTGATCGCGTGTCCCTGCGCGCTGGGGCTGGCCGCGCCCACCGCCATCATGGTTGGTACGGGCAAAGCGGCGGAGAACGGCATCCTGGTCCGCGGCGGCGAGGCGCTGGAGCAGGCGCGCCAGATCGACGCCATCGTGCTCGACAAAACCGGCACCCTCACCCGGGGCAAGCCGGCGCTGGCCGAAATCGTACCCGGCGATGGGTTTACCGCCGATGATCTGCTGGCACTCGCGGCTGCGCTGGAGGTGGCATCGGAGCATCCGCTGGGCGAAGCCATTGTCGAAGCGGCGAACACGCGCGGTCTCGAACTGGACTCCGTGTCCGATTTCCAGTCGATCACGGGCAAGGGAATTGAGGGACGCATTTCTGGACAGGACGTACTCGTCGGCAATCGCGCGCTGCTGGCGGAGCGCGGCATCGCCATCGATCCGCTCCTCGCAACCGCAGATCGACTCGCCGCGTCCGGGGCGACCCCGGTCTACATAGCGGTCGCTGGGCGCCTGGTGGGGGTGATCGCCATCGCCGATACGCTCAAACCAGAGTCGCGCGAGGCGGTTGCCCAACTCCGCGCGCTGGGGTTGGACGTCTGGATGCTGACCGGCGACAACCGAGCCACGGCGGAGGCCGTCGGGCGGCAGGCCGGTATCGGCCCCAACCACATCCTGGCCGAGGTGCTTCCCGGCGAAAAGGCGGACAAGGTGCGCGCCCTGCAAGCGGAGGGACGAACCGTGGCCATGGTCGGGGACGGTATCAACGACGCCCCGGCGCTGGCCCAGGCCGATCTGGGAGTGGCCATCGGCACCGGTACCGACGTCGCCATCGCCGCCTCCGATATCACCCTCATCGGCGGCGATCTGACCCAGATCGTGACCGCTATCGCCCTTTCGCGGCGCACCGTCACCACGATCCGGCAGGGGTTGTTCTGGGCCTTCGCCTACAACGTGGCCCTTATCCCGTTGGCGATGGGGTTGCTGTACCCATTCACCGGGATCGTGCTCAACCCGATGATCGCCGCCGGGGCAATGGCGCTCAGTAGTGTCAGCGTCGTCACGAACGCGCTGCGGCTGCGGTCGTTCCGGCGCCCGCGCGATGCCAACGAGATCGCGCATCCATCGCTCTGGTCGCGGGCGACCGACTACGCCTACCTGCTGCTCATCGGAGTAATCGGCATCCTGGCCGGGGTGGCCGCCTTCAACATTTTGCCCCAGGATGATATGGCGGCAATGGCTGGCGGCGCCACACCATTCGAGGAATCCACGGCAGCTCCCGAATTTGCCGTGCCTGACCGCACGGTGCTCATCGCGGCGAGCGACCAGATGCGCTTTACGCCTGATTCGCTCTCGGTCACAGCAGGCGAGACGGTGGCCTTCGTCGTCACCAACACCGGCGAAACGGTCCACGAGCTCGTCATTGGTGACGAGGCCTCCCAGCTAGCCCACGAAGCGGAGATGGCCGCGGCCGCCGGGCGCGAGCATGGTGTTCCCAACGCACTTTCGGTGGCGCCGGGCGAGACGGCGACGCTGGTCTACACGTTCCATGAGCCAGGCGCCCTGCTGTATGGATGCCACGTCCCCGGGCACTACCTAACGGGAATGAAAGGGACGATTGTCGTGAGCGAATCGTAGCCCGTTCGCATCGGCGTTGCCCTTGCACAGTGGGAAACCAGAGTTTGCGCGAGGGCGCGAACTG
The DNA here is from genome assembly GCA_013697005.1 of Chloroflexia bacterium. Taxonomy (GTDB): domain Bacteria; phylum Chloroflexota; class Chloroflexia; order Thermomicrobiales; family UBA6265; genus JACCXM01. Next base: position 10,533 of record JACCXM010000042.1, read on the forward strand.
ACCCGGAAAACGGAAAAGGAGACCGCGATGAGTTCCACGATCGAAGAAGTAACCTTGACCGCGCCCGACATCTCGTGCGGCCACTGCGTCTTGACGATTCGCGAAGAGGTGGGAGCGTTGCCGGGAGTGATCGGCGTCGACGCCAACGAGTCTACGAAAATGGTCGACATCAGCTTCGACTCCAGTAAGGTGACCCTCGTCCAGATCGAAGCGGCGCTCGCCGAGGCGGGGTATCCCGCCGCGCCGGGCATGTGACCGCGGCCTCCGTCCCGGCGCAACCTCCGGAGCTCGTTCCCGCGGCGATGGGACACGGCGGCATGTCGCACGACATGAGCGACCCCGCCATGGCCGCCGCCATGGAGCGGGACATCCGCAACCGCTTCCTGGTGGCACTCCTCCTGACGATCCCCACGGTGGCGTATTCCTCGATGGGCCGTAACATCTTCGGCCTCGATCTGCCGTCTCCCATTCCCAATGACTGGATCATGCTGCTCCTGACCACCCCGGTCGTCTTCTGGTCCGGGTGGATATTCATCAGCGGCGCGTATCGGGCGCTGCGGCACCGCACACTCGACATGAGCGTGCTGATCGCCACCGGAGTGCTGGCGGCGTACATCGCCAGCGTGGTCCTGATGGTCGTCGGCGGCGAGGAGGTCTTTTTCGAGGCGGCGGCGATGCTGGTCACCTTCGTCCTCTTCGGGCACTGGATGGAGATGAAGAGCCGCCGCGGCACGACCGACGCGCTGCGCGCCCTCTTCGATCTGGTCCCCCCGACGGCGACGGTGTCGCGCGGCGGAACCGAGATGGAATTGCCAACCGCCGACATCGTTGCCGGCGACACGGTCGTCCTCCGCCCAGGAGAAAAAGTCCCGGTCGATGGCGAGGTTCTCACCGGGCAGACCAGCATCGACGAGGCGCTGGTGACCGGCGAGTCGCTGCCGGTGGAGAAAGAGCCCGGAGACCCGGTCATCGGCGGCTCGATCAATCGCTCCGGCGCGATCACCTTCCGCGCCACGCGGGTTGGTAGCGACACCGCGCTGGCTCAGATCGTGGCCCTCGTGCAGCAGGCGCAGAGCTCCAGGGCCCCTGGGCAGCGGCTGGCCGACCGCGCCGCGCACTATCTGGTGATCCTCGCCGTCTGTTCCGGCATCTTCACCTACCTGGTCTGGAGTCTCTTCGGCGGCGCGGGGTTCGTGCTGGCCCTGACCTTTGCCATTTCGGCGGTGGTGATCGCCTGTCCGGACGCTCTGGGGCTCGCCACCCCAACGGCGGTAGCGGTGGGGACCGGTATCGCCGCGCGGCACAACATCCTCATCAAGGACGCGGCCACGCTGGAGGGATTGTCGGACATCACCGCGATCGTCCTCGACAAGACGGGGACCCTGACCGCTGGCAAACCGAGTCTCACCGATATCGTCCTCGCGCCGGGCTGGAGCGAAAACGAACTGTTGCGTCTTGCCGCGAGTGCCGAAGCGGGGAGCGAGCACCCACTCTCCGAGGCGATTGTCGAAGGGGCGAAAACGCGCGGGATTTCCCTGACTGCTGCCGAAACGTTCGCGGCCATCGCGGGGCATGGCATCGAAGCGCGCATCGACGGGAGCACAGTCCTGATCGGCAACACCAAACTGATGCGCGATCGCTCCGTCGATGTTGGCGCGCTCACCGCGCGGGCTGATGATCTTGCCGTCGCGGGCCGGACGCCAGTTTACGTGGCCATCGACGGCCAAATCGCCGGCTTGCTCGCCATCGCCGATACCATCAGACCGAGCGCGCGCGAGACGATCGATCAATTTCGCGGGGCCGGGATCGAAGCGGTGATGATCACCGGCGACAACCGGCGTACCGCTGAGGCGGTGGCGCGCGAGCTTGGTATTGACCGGGTTTTCGCGGAAGTGTTGCCGGAGGAGAAAGCCAACTATGTTGCCACCTTGCAACGCGAAGGCAAGAAAGTGGCGATGGTCGGCGATGGGGTAAACGACGCGCCCGCGCTCGCTCAGGCCGACGTCGGCATCGCCATCGGCGCCGGAACGGATGTCGCCATCGAAACGGCGCGGGTGGTGCTGATGCGTTCCGACCCACTCGACATCATGCGCTCCTGGCGGCTCTCCAGGGCGACGGTGCGCAAGATGAAGCAGAATCTGGCCTGGGCCAGCGTCTACAACATCCTCGCCATCCCAATCGCCGCCGGCATCCTCTATCCGCGCTTCGGGGTCATGCTGCGCCCGGAGTGGTCGGCGCTGCTGATGAGCGTGTCGTCGATCGTCGTCGCCGTCAATGCGGTTTTGCTCCGGGGAGTAGAGCGCGAGCTGGGCTAGATCGCGGCGCCTCGCCCTTTGGTTCGACTCCATCCACCGGCCAGTAATCGGCAACGCGTACCGCTTCGTGAGCCCCCGGCCACGGCGGCATTGTGCACATCACGAAGCACAGCGGCGCGGAACCCGCGGTCCGGAACTGAAAATGTGCCCCGATCGGGATCGTCAGCGCGCTTCCCGCCGCGACGTCGACGACCGCTTCGCGATCGCCCTGTTTGCGCCAGACCTGCCCCTGACCCGCGGTGACATACCAGACCTCTTCGACCGTGCGATGCATGATGGCCAACGAGACGCGGCCGGGAGTGAGCGTGCCGTGGGCCATGCTGCATCCGGCCGTGCCAACCAGGAGTCGAATTTCGGACCCGTCGGGAGCCACTACGTCAAACGCATCGCCGAGTTGCTTCGTGGCGAACGAAGCGGCGACATCGCTCGTCTCATCGTCCATCGCCGTCGCCACCTCCGTCGCCGGACGTCAATCTCGCTACTCGTGCGTTACCGCCAGCACCCGGTCTTCGTGGATAACCTCGTCATCGACCTCGACAACGTCGATCTCCGCGACCAGTGGCAGCTCGCGCTGGCTTCCTTCTGGCAGTGCCTCCTTGGCGGCGGCGATGAAGTCACGGAAGAGGGGATGCGGTCTCGTCGGCCGGGAGAGGAACTCGGGATGGAACTGCACCCCGACGAAAAACGGGTGATCCTCCAGCTCCATGATCTCCGCCAGCCGGCCGTCCGGTGAGGCGCCGCTGACGATCAGTCCCGCGCTGGCGAGCCGCCCCCGGAAGGAGTTGTTCACTTCGAACCGGTGGCGATGACGCTCGGAAATCTCCGGCACGGCGTAGGCGGCGGCGCTCCGCGTCCCCGGCTGCAGGCGGCACGGCCACAACCCGAGACGCATGGTTCCGCCCATGTCCACGCCTTTCTGGTCTGGCATCAGGTCGATTACCGGATACGGCGTGTGCGGGTCGATTTCGGTGGAGTTCGCCCCACTCAGCCCGAGCACGTTGCGCGCCACGTCGATGACCGCCATATGCAACCCATAGCAGAGCCCGAGGAAGGGAATCCTGTGCTCGCGCGCCCAGCGCGAGGCTGCCACTTTGCCCTCGATGCCGCGCGGACCGAATCCCCCCGGCACCACCACGCCGGATACCGTGGGCAGCGTCTGCGCCAGCGCTTCGGGGGTCACGGTCTCGGAGTTGACCCATACGATCTCGGGTTCGACGTTGTGATACAGACCAGCGTGGGTCAGCGATTCCAGCACACTCATGTAGGCATCGGCCAGCTCGACGTACTTGCCGACGATCGCGATCCGCAACGGGCGCCGCGGCCGCCGCACCTGCTCGAGCAAACCCCGCCATTCGCTGAGATCCGATTCGTGCCGCAGCCCGAATTCGCGCGCGATGTAGTCGCCCAGACCCGACTCCTCCAGAATGAGGGGCACTTCGTAGATCGATTCCGCCGTCGGCATCGAGATGACCGCGTCGCGGTCGACGTCGCAAAAAAGCGCGATCTTCTCTTTCACATCGTCGGGTATGGGGCGGTCGGCGCGGGCGATGATGACGTCCGGCTGGATGCCGAGTGAGCGCAGCTCGCGCACGCTCTGCTGGGTTGGTTTTGTTTTCAGCTCGCCGCCGCCGATCTCCGGCACCAGGGTGACATGGATATAGAGGCAGTTCTCGCGCCCGACTTCGCGCCGCAGCTGACGGATCGCCTCGATAAACGCCTGCCCCTCGATGTCGCCGACCGTGCCCCCGACCTCGACGATGACGACGTCGGCATCGTGCTGCCGCGAAGCCAGCCGCAACCGCTCCTTGATCTCGTTGGTGATGTGCGGGATGACTTGAATAGTCCCCCCCAGATAGTCGCCGCGGCGCTCCTTGGCGATCACCGCGGAGTAGACCTGACCGGTCGTGACGTTCGAGGCGCGCGACAGATTGCCGTCGGTAAACCGCTCGTAATGACCGAGATCGAGATCGGTCTCCGCGCCGTCGTCGGTGACGAAAACTTCGCCATGCTGATAGGGTGACATCGTGCCCGGATCGACATTCAGGTAGGGGTCGAGTTTCATGATCGAGACACTGCCACCGCGGCTCTTGATCACCCGGCCGATGGAGGCGGTGGTGATGCCTTTTCCGACCGATGAAACGACGCCACCCGTGACGAAAATATACTTCGGCATCACGTCAGCCCCTTCGCGATCGCACACCATTCCCGCGGCAGCGACCACTGCCTAGCTCACCGCGAGCACCACCAGACGCATCGTGTCGCCGAGGTCACTCGGTTTCACGGTCAACTTCTCTTCCGCCGCGGGCACCGCTACGCCCAGATTCCGGCAGAAGCTCTCTAGCCCCAGCAGATCGCGGTCACCTGAGCCGGAGGCGTACTGCATGGGGATGACCACCTTCGGTGTGAGTTGGCCGGCGATCTCGGCGGCGCGGGCGGGATCGAGATGACGGCTGCCGGCGGGAATCAGCAGCACGTCGACATCGGTCATCGCCTCGGCATGCTCCTCGGTCAACGCGTGCCCGAGATCACCCAGGTGACAGATGACCATCCCATCCAGCTCGATCAGGTAAGACGTATTGTGACCGCGCACCGTGCCGAGTTCTTCGTCCCGATGGGTGCGGATCCCGGTCACGAAAACATCGTGTATCTCGTACTCACCGGGGCCGTCGATGGTGTCGAACTCCGGCTTGACGGCGGCGAGATTGGCAAGCTCCGGTTGCGCCGACGAAACGGTGACGACGTCGGCGGTCTGCTTGGCGAGCGAAAAACCCGTGCCTTTGCCGACCGGGTCGGTCATGACCACGGCGTCCTTGCCCCGAATGCGAAAACAGTTGTGTCCATACCAGCGAAATTCAGCCATGGCGGCACTATCTTTCCAGAGACGTGCGCGAGCGCAACCGTCGCGCCGCGACAATGCAAGCAGCGCCCCGGCGCCGGTATCCGGCAACGCGGCGGGTCGATAGATAACGCACAATGGGGAAGCGATCTGCGCGGGCGCGATCAGGCGGATGCGCCTTTTCCCACGGAAGATGAGTATACCATCGATGGGTGCGGTGAACATCGACGTAGCGCTCGTGCGGCAATTGATCGCTACGCAGTTTCCACGGTGGGCAGACCTTCCCGTCACGCCCGTTGCGGAAGGCGGCTGGGACAACCGGACCTTCCATCTTGGCGCGCACATGACCGTGCGTCTCCCCAGCGCCGCGGCCTATTCACTCCAGGTGGAAAAGGAACAGCGCTGGTTGCCAAAACTCGCGCCGCGGCTGCCGCTGCCCATCCCTGTGCCGTTGGCGATGGGCCGGCCGGGCGCCGGGTATCCCTGGCCGTGGTCTATCTACCAATGGCTCGACGGCGAGATCGCGACCACCGACCGCATCGCCAATCTCAGTCAATTCGCGGCCAACCTGAGCCAATTTCTCGTCGCCTTGCAACGGGTCGATGCTACCGGCGGGCCGCCACCGGGACCGCACAACTTTTTTCGCGGTGGACCGCTCACCGTGTATGACGCGGAGACCCGCCAAGCGCTCGAGACGCTCGAAAGCGCGATCGATACTGGCGCGGCCGCCGCGGTCTGGGAAGCAGCGCTCGCGGCAACGTGGCACGGCGCACCCGTCTGGTTCCACGGCGACGTCAGTGCCGGAAACTTGCTGGTCAAAGGTGGCACGTTGAGTGCCGTCATCGACTTCGGAACGTCCGGCGTCGGCGATCCCGCCTGCGATCTGTCCATCGCCTGGACGTTCTTCGCGGGGGAAAGCCGGGAGATGTTCCGCGCCGCGCTTCCCCTCGATACCGCGACCTGGGCGCGCGGCCGCGGTTGGACACTGTGGAAAGCGCTCATTACCCTCGCCGCCCTCCCGGGTACCAATGCCCTCGCGGTAAGCGAGTCGCAACGAGTGCTTCATGCTGTGCTTGCCGATCACTGACGCACTGCTGAACCGTTGCCCACTCCGGCTCACTGAGACGAGGCCTCTCGTGACATGGGATTTGGGAAGTGAGAGACATAAAATGACGATGAAACCCGGCGAGTTGGATACGGCTTACTGCAAGGCGCCAGGCGGGGCGGGGGGCGCGTCGGCCCGCTCATGCCGGTGGTACTCATCGGCGAAGCTGATCGCGATGCGAATCGCCGGCTGCTCGCCGTGGACCTCGATCAGATGAAATGTATTGGCTGGCGCGAGGATCCACTCTCCTGCCTTGACGCGGATCGGTTCTGGCTTGCCCTCCAGCGTCCACGACAGTTCGCCCTCACACACCGACCAGCATTCGTCAACCAGGTGATAATGCCAGTCGTTGCGATGGCCCGGCGCTTGGCAGATGACGGTCACGACGTAGCGATCGGTCCGTACGAGCGTCGTCGCCCAGGGCGGGGGGCCATGGCGGGCTTTCAGCTCCTCGATACCCGCCATGACGCGGTCAGCGCTCAGGGTGGGAGGTTGCTTGTCGGTCATACTGATCTCCTCTGACGCGGCGTAGGGGCGTCATCATCTCCTACGCCGCGCCGCGCGGCAACTCTGTCGGCCGGGCACGGCCGCACACGTTTCACGACACCACCGCGTGAAGTCGTTTGGCTTGGCGCCTGCCGCAACCGCGTAGCGGATCGAGACGGATGAACGCTTCGCGGATTCGCAGTTGCGCCGCCACTACCACTGTGAGACGCCGTGTTGATTCGTCACTTCATCGCCAGCGACTGGCCGTCCGTGTGGCCGATCTTCCAGGAGGTTGTTTCTGCCGGCGAAACGTACGCCTACGATCCTGCGTGGTCGTCCGCGCAGGCTCGGGATGTGTGGGTCGAGACTCATCCCGGCCACACCGTTGTCGCCTGTGAGGGATCGCGGGTGCTCGGGACGGCGAAGATGGGACCGAATCGCCCCGGTGCGGGCTCGCACATCGCCACAGCGAGTTTCATGGTCGCCGCCGATGCACGGGGCCGGGGAGTCGGCCGCGCGCTCGGCGAGTACGCGCTCTCCTGGGCCCAAAAGGAGGGGTACGCCGCCATGCAGTTCAACGCCGTCGTGGCATCAAATCACGCCGCGGTACGGCTATGGCAGGCGCTTGGATTTGCCATCATCGGAACCGTGCCCGAGGCGTTCCAGCACCCGACCCTTGGCCGCGTCGGTCTGCACATCATGTACCGCCGCCTCTGAATCCGGCAAAAAAGTCTCGTTACTCTCCTTCACTGCCGTCACTCTCGCCAGCGTCATCGCCAAGAACGCGCTCCAGGGCGATGCGGATGACGTCGTAGCCATAGCCGCGCCGCGCGAGGTAACCACTGAGACGACGCTGGATGGTGGCTGGATCGTTCCCAGCGTAGGCTGGTAGCCGGCGGCGGGCCAGCGTTTCGGCGGCGGTCGCTTCGTCCAACTCGGCCTCGGCGATCACCTCCCGCGCGGTTTCGCTGTCGATCCCCTTGTGACGGAGCTCCTGCTGCAGGAGACGCGTCCCCCGTGGGCGATGGGTGGCGCGATTTTCCACCCATCGCCGGGCAAAGTCGGCGTCGTCGAGGTACCGCCACTCGTGGAGTCGGCCGATGACGTAGTCGATCGCGTCGGGTTCGTAGTTGCCGCGGCGCAGCCGGTCGCGGACTTCTTTTTCGGAGCGGGGACGATACGCGAGAAAGACGAGCGCGGCCTCGGTGGCGCGCGCTGTCTGCTCCGCCGCGAGCAGCGCGGTAGCGCGCTCCTCATCCAGCGCATCTCCGATTTCGAGCCGCTCATCGGTGATGAGCTGCGCCGGCAGCGCGAACGCAAATGTCCCATCGAGCTCGACCGAAACGCGATCCGGATCACGTCTCGTCGGCTTCAGCGCCGTGATCCGTCCCGATCGCGGCGGCTGTGAAGTGGCGTCACCCGAAGCTTGCTTCATGACTTCACACGTTTACAGACTCGCAACCACACTGTCGACTTTCGACTCATGACTCCCGTCTCAGTACGGCGCCATCTCCGCGGTCGAGCCCGCCAAACACATCGGGCACGTGCCGTCCCGATAGACCTCGTAGTCGGTATTGAGCAGACCAAACACCGGATGCCCGGCGATTTCCGGCTCGGCGAGATTCCAGAGTGTGGCGATACCGATCACTTCGCCGCCGAGACCCTCCACCAGTTCATTGAAACCGGTCATCGTCTCGCCCGAGCGGATGATGTTGTCGACGAGCAGCAGGCGCTTGCCACGGACGAGATCCTCGATTTGCGCCGCCAGCGTCGGACCTAACCCACTCGGAGTGGCGTAGGCGATTTTGGCCTTGGGATCGAGAAAGCCCCCGACCAGCAGCGCCAGACCCGCGCCCCAGATGGACGGCGTGGCGACGGTTTCGATGTGATCGACAAAGAACGCCTTGGCCAGCGCGTAGGCCATGTGCGACGCCGCGACGGGATCGCTGAGCAGGTGATCGCGATCGACCAGACCGGCACTGTGTCCGCCATGCAGAAAGGACCAGTGCCCATCGATCAGCAGGTTCTCCCGCTTCAGATCGGCGACGATCCGCGGATCGATCCTCGACACCGCGTCCTCCGGACAAGATGCTTCGCAACACGCACATCGAAATGGCCATTCACCGTGGCGCGCGCAGGATAGCACGCACGTTCTCCGCGCCTTACCTCTCAGCCAGTGCGGATCGCCAACCGTTCGACCATCGCCAATAAGCGTTCCCGCGCGGGAATTTCGCCCGGTCGCGCCGCTTCGAGCAAAGCCGTGGCGGCGGCATCGTGATACCGCGAAATCTCGGTTTCGACATCTTGCCGGACGCCATGCCGCTGCAACAGATCGAGCACCCTCGCCACTCCCGGACCATCGATATTCGACGCGGCATAGAGCGCTTTGACTTCGTCCCTGTCGCCGGTGCTCAGCCGTTCGCGCAGCATCAGAATCGGGAGACTTTGCTTGCGCCGGCGCACGTCGTCGGCGGGAGCTTTGCCGGTCGCGTCCGGCTCTCCCCAGATTCCCAGGAGATCGTCGCGAATCTGAAACCCGATCCCGAGCGCCTGCCCGAACTCGGCCCATCGCGCCGCGGCCATCTCGTCTGCCCCACCGAGCAGCGCACCCGCCCAGGCGCCAAAACGCACGATCGCCGCGGTTTTCCCCGCGATCATGCCGAGATACTGATCGGGTGACACATCAGGCCGCGTTTCAAACTCCAGATCGAGTGTCTGTCCCTCGACAATGGCGATCGTCATGCGGTCGAACGCTTCCAGCAGGCGCAGCGTGAGATCGGCCGCGGCGCCCATCGTTGGCAAGCGATAGAGCGGGAGATGGGCCACCGCAAACAAGGCGTCCCCCGCGTTGATAGCCTGTCCAATCCCCCAGATGGTCCAGACGGTCGGCCGGTGCCGTCGCGTCGGGCTCTCGTCCTGCACGTCGTCGTGAATCAGGGTGAAGTTATGGAGCAGTTCCAGCGCCGCGGCGACGGGCGTGGCGGATTCAGGATCGCCTCCCGCCGCGGCAGCGGCGAGGAGCGCCACCGCCGGTCGCATCCGTTTGCCGCGATCGACCGCACGCGGGTCGAGCGGTTCCAGGTCGCGTCCGGCATACCCGAGGTGATACCGCGCGATCCCCGCCAGCAAGGGAGCGCGGCCGTCCAGGGTAGCCAACGCCTCCAGCAGCGGCGGCTCGATGCAGCCGTCGATATCGAGCGCAATCGCCGATTCCAATTTCACCATTCTGCTCGTGGTCCATCTCCGACGTTCTCGATCGATGCCAATTATCGCAATCCCGAGCAACCGTCCGCGACGCCGGGGCTACGATGCGGCCGGCGCACGGGTGACAGGAATCGGGTCAGGGCATAGACTCGCTGCGATGTCCCGGGCCGGCTGCAGCCGGCGGATTGCTTTCGGAATTCGTCTGGAGTCCACCATGGCTTTTGCTCGTGCCCTGCTCTCGCTGCTCGCCGCGCTGCTGGTCCTGCCCTCGATCGCGACCGGGATCGCGGCGCAGGTCGAGGGCGAGTCTTGGATTTCGCCAACGTATGGCTTCAGCGTTACCTGGGCGGGAACGGACTGGGTGCTTGACCCGGATGGAACGCTGACCGCGGTCGGCGCCGAACGCCTCGATCGCATTCACCTCCTCAACGGTCTGAGCTCCCTCTATTTTGAGGGCGCCACGCGCTACGCCGGCAATCTCTCCTCCTGTGTCGCCGAGGAGGCGAATCTGCTGGCGGAAGAGACCGGGGTGTCGGAGATTCGCCCGTACCGCGATCGCGACGGGGTCCAGTTGATCGCGGACGGCCCGAACTCTTCGGCGGCGGCATTTTCGCTCACCCTCGCCGTCGCCGGGCAGGAAGTCGATCTGGTCGATTACGTGGAGTGCCGCACACTGGTGCCCGACCAGGCGGTGTTGATCATCACCCTCGTCACCGAACCGGCCACCTTTGATGAGGAGCTGGCGTCGGCGCGGGCCGTTGTCGACACGATTACCCAGTCCGTCGCCCAACCGCTCGATCCGCTCGCCGCCTACGGTGGCTGGCTGGCCGCCGCGCAGACGCAACCGAGTATCGCCGGTCCGCTCTCCGGTGAGCTCAGCTACGGACCGGGCGTGCTCGCCGTGAAGCGGGCCGGGATCGACGCGTCTGATGTCTATGTCCGCGCCGAGTTCGCCAATCCGGAACCGCTACCGGCACTTTGGGACGTAGGGATCGGATTCCGTGACGGTGGCGGCGAAGAGCAGCTCCGGTTGGTGGTCGATTCCGAAGGCAACTGGTTTCTGAAGGACGGGCTGGGGGGTGTGATCGCCGGAGGCACAGTCGTCGACGTCGATGCCAGCCCGGCTGGTACGAATATCATCGAGATCGTCGCCGCCGGCGACACCGGCTATTTCGCCTTCAATGAGCGGTTGGTTTCGGAGCTCGATCTGTCCGCTCGCGCCGAGAGTGGCGACGTCTTTGCCGGCGCCGGATTCTTCAATGAGGATGCCACCGCCGAGCGCTCGATCGCCTACCGCGAGTTCGAAGCGTGGTCGCTGGCAGGGTTGGACCCGCAAGCGGTGGCCGAGTCACGGGTTCCGGTTGACGCTGCCACGTTTCCGCAAATCGTGGTGTTCTCGAGCGCCGCTTCTCCCCTCGCGGAAGCCGCCTCCGGCGAGCTTGTGCAGGCCGTTGGTTCGGCCACCATCATGCCGATCGGGGTGGTGGTGGAGGACTTCGTGGCACGGGTGGAGTTCACCAATCCCAGTGATGCCAGCGACCGGCCATGGGACTTCGGCATCGCGTTTCGCGAACAGGAGAGTGGCGACCACTACCGCATCACCATTGCCTCGGATGGGACCTGGGAATACCAGATTGGGTTGCAAACAGATCTGGCTGGCGGCTCGGTGCCGTTGATGAGTTTCGACGCGGGGGCGGTGAACACCCTCGAATTCGTCGCCGCCGGGGACCAGGCCGGATTCGCGGTGAACGGGGTCTTCGTTTCCGCGCTCGATGCGTCGCAGATTGACGGCGCGTCCGATGTCTGGATCGGCGCCGGGTTCCATCAGGCCGATGCGGTCACCGGTGAGGTGACCCGATTTGCGAACTTTGCCGTCTGGGCGCTGGACACGGGGGATATCCCTGCCGTGGCCGCGACCCCGGAGGCACTTGCCACGCCCGTCGCTGGCGGTACTCCCGTTGCTGCCGCCACCCCCACCGCGCCAGCGATGGCGACGCCACTTGCCGGCGTGCCGCCTCAGAGCGAGGAGATCGCGCTGCGGCTGGACGAGCGCGATGACTCCGGAATCGACGCGCTGGCGGTGGTGCAGGGTGTTGATGAGGAAACGACGATCGACGTTGTGGCACGGGGCGCCACGGGCGGCGAGGTCGTCGTTGTTCACGAAGGAACGTGCGCTGATTCGCTCTCGCTGCCGGCCTTCCTGCTGGAGGATTTGGATAGCGGCGGGCGCAGTGAAACATTGATTGCGGCGCCGCTCGCTGACCTCACCGATGCCGAACATGCAATCGCCATCCATCGCAGCGCCGAAATGTACGAAGACGTGGTCGCCTGCGGCGATATTTCCGGCGCGGGGTGACGGGGCTGCGGCTGTTCCACGGCGACCGGCTCGGTCGTCCGGGTTCCCTGGAAGTTCGGTAAGTTCGGTAAGTTCGGTCCCGGCCATGACTCCTGCTCGGGACCGCTGGCACGGTCTCGACGGTTTCGCGCGCGCTGCCGGGGCCAGTTGCCACCGACGTCACGCCAGAAATGAATACATCGCGTCAGGACCGCTACTTTACTGACAGTAGGGACCGCGCTGGGGTGTCTCAGTGCAACGGGTCGTCAGTCCCGAACCAGACGGTTGGGAATACCGGTGGAGCAACTGGTCACGGTTGAGGAAGGACTGGTGCTCGCACGAATGGCCGCGGGTGAGCGGGAAGCGCTCGCCGAGCTCTACGCCCGGCATCGCCGACCGCTGCTCGCCTATCTGCGCTCGCTGGTTCCAGATCCTGGTCTGGCGGAAGAATTGTTCCAGGACACGTTGTACGCCGCCTGGACCGGCGCAGCGAGGTATGAGGGGCGCTCCAGCGTTCGCGTTTGGCTCCTCGGCATCGCGCGGCGGCGGGCCCACGATGCCGTGCGCAAGCGGACGTTCCACGCGGTCGATGCCTCGGCGTTGGAGTCACTAC
>JACCXM010000047.1 GCA_013697005.1 Chloroflexia bacterium
ATGCCATGTCGACCGCCGAGCTCGCCGGTCTGGCGCGCGAGCGGGGAGTGCTCGTCCTCGAAGATTTGGGAAGTGGGGCGCTGCTCGATACGGCGCGGTTCGGTCTGGCGCCAGAACCGACCTTTCGCGATGCCATCGCGGCCTGCGCCGATTTGGTCATGGCCAGCGGCGACAAGCTGCTTGGTGGCCCCCAGGCCGGCATCATCGCCGGTTCCAGCCACTGGGTGGAGCGAGTCGCGCGGCATCCCTTGGCGCGGGCCGTTCGCGCCGACAAGACCACCCTTGCCGGAATCGCCGCGACACTGCGCCACTATGCGCGCGGCGAAGCGGAATCACACATTCCGGTGTGGCGGATGATTGGTTTCTCCCAGCAGGCGATCAAGGACCGGGTCGACCATTTCGCGCGGGATCTCAATCAGCGCGGCATACCTGTCTCGACCGAAGCCGTGGCATCGACCGTCGGTGGCGGTTCACTTCCCGGAGAGACGTTGCCAAGCTGGGCGTTGGTCCTCGGCCCGCAATGTGGCGAGGGTGTCGATGATCTGGCCCGTCGCCTCCGCCTTGGCACTCCGGCGGTCTTCGGTCGCATCGAAAGCGGCCACTTGCTGATCGATCTGCGGACCGTCTCGCCGGAAGACGATGAGCAATTGACGCACGCGATCCACCACGCACGACTGTTGTAGGGGCACGGCATGCCGTGACCTCTCCGCTACCAAAACCTCGTCACGATCCGATTCATCGTCCTGAAACCGCCTGGCTGCGGTCACTATCGCGGCTGTCCCGAAAATAGGGGCTACGCGGTGGATAGAACTGCCGGTGCCGCTCATACAAGGCGGAAAGCTGCTGGCTGAGATCGGTCAACGCCTCGACGTCATCATCCCCCTGCGCCGAGCTGATACTGCTTTGCAGTTGGCTCATCAAATAGTCGAAGCGCTCCTTCTCCAGCCGGACCAAAGCGCGCCGGGCATCGCGCTCGATCTGACCGGGAAACTGCGGCGGCGTTTGCTCCAGCCGCTCTAGCAGCGCCTCGGCGTGATCCGCGACCGCATCGTCCAAACCGGCCACGATCATCTCTGGCGCCATCTCCAACGGAATCTCGACATCCTGCAGCACCCGCAGCAGCTCGCGATTACGTGCGTCGTCCAGATCCTCCACGGGCACCAACGCCAGGATCTGTTGGCAGATTGCCCGGTGCCGCAGGAGCAAGGCCAGGAGATGGTTTTCGTTCGAGGCGCGGGACGTTGTCGCCGGCGGAGACGTCATTCGTGATGACTGCGGGGCGTTGGTCCTGACCGCGCCTCGGCGCAGTTCTTGCCGGACGCTGTTCTCGGGAAGCTGCAACGTTCGTGCGATCACGCCGATGTAATGCGCTTGCACGAGGTGATCTCCGGCGGCCTCGATCAACGGCGCAAGTCGCTTCACCGCAGCCGACTTCGCGGCGCCGTCCGCGAGATCGACCGCGGCAATCTCGGCGTCGATGTAGAAATCCAGAAACCGCGTCGCGGTCGCGACGACGGCGGGCCAGGAATCGGCATCGCGACGGATGAGTTCATCCGGATCCTTGCCCTGAGGGAGCCTGACGATCGAAATGTTCGTCTTGAAGCGACGCTGCCAGACGATCATGAGATCGGCGCGAGGGCGGTTCGGATCACGTTCCGTCCCGATCGACTTCAACTCATGGTCGAGGGCGCCGGGCAGCATCTCCAGCGAACGGATCGTTGCCCCTTGCCCGGCCGAATCGGCATCGAGCGCCAGCACGATGTTGCGGCTGAGTCGCTTGAGAAGCCCGATTTGCTGTTCGGTGACGGCGGTTCCCATCGCCGCGACGACATTGGCATGGCCGAACTGATGGGCGGCGATCGCGTCCATGTAGCCTTCGACGATCACCACTTGATCGGCGCGACGGATCGATTCCTGAGCGAGGTCCAGACCAAAGAGCAACGCGCTCTTGTCGAAGATCGGCGATTGCGGCGAGTTCAGATACTTGGGCATCGCATCGCCGAGAGCGCGCCCACCGAACCCCACCACCCGCCCTTCCCGCGTGCGAATGGGAAAGAGAATCCGGTTCCAGAAACGATCGCGATACCCGCCGCCATCTCGCTCGACAAGCAATCCCGCCTCCACGGCAAGCCCGGGATCAACTCCGCGTTGCGCCAGGTATTTCCCGAGCGCGTCCCCATCGGGGGCGAACCCGAGACCGAAGCGTTCCCCGATCTCCGTCGAGACACCACGCTGCTCCAACACCTCGCGCCCAGGCCCGCCGGCGCCCGTGTTGCGTAGCACGTTGACGTAATACGTGACCGCCAGCTCATTCAGTTCGATCAGCCGGTTGCGGTGGGCATCGACCTCAGGTGGCAGGCTCGGGGCGTTGATCAGTTCGACCCCGGCCCGCTTCGCCAGCTCCTGCAACGCCTCACGGAACTCGACGTGCTCGACACCCATGAAGAACGTGAAGACATCGCCGCCCTTGCCGCACCCGAAGCAGTGGAAATTGCCCGATTCTGGAAAGACGATGAACGATGGTGTCTTTTCCTGATGGAACGGGCACAGTCCCTTGTACGACCGGCCGGTTTTCTTGAGCTGCACATAACCGGAAACCAGATCGACGATTTCCGTGCGGTCTCGCACTTCGGCAACGGCATCCCGGGCCATGAATCCTTGCTCTCTGGGGAAAAACCGGTTCCCCGCTCAGACCGACCAGTTGTGCGGGACGAATACATCTTCATAAAGCTCGATCGCATAGCGATCAGTCATGCTGGCAACGAAATCCGCCACGCGCCGCGGCGCGTCTTCATCGCCGCGGGCCAGGTACTCGGCGGGGAGTCGTCCGGGGTCGGCGAGGAAGTGGGCAAACAACGCGCGGACGATATGTTGCGCCCGCTGCGTGTTCGCGTCCTCGTTGAGTGGAGTGTACACCCGGCGGAAGAGGAACTCCCGCAAAGAATCGGCGGCTTGCTGAACCGGCGGCGATATCGCGATGGCGCCCGGCACGAGTGATGTGTTGGAGTGCCGGATCACGTCGCTGACCAAGGTATCGATCCGCCGTCCGTGCGTCGGCCCCAACACAGCAACGACGTTCCGCGGCACATCCTCGCTGGCAATCAACCCCGCCCGCATCGCATCGTCCAGATCGTGATTGATGTAAGCAATACCGTCCGCGATGCGAACGACCTCGCCTTCGGCGGTGCCTGCCTGCCCTGAAGCGGCGTGCGTGATTCCGGAACGTAGTTTGGAGTGGCGCAGAATCCCGTCGCGCACGGCATGGGTCAGATTCAGACCCCGACCCTCCCGTTCTAGATGATCGACCACGCGCAGACTTTGTTCATTGTGCCGGAACCCCGCAAATGCCTCGGCGAGGGCACTTTCTCCGGCATGACCGAAGGGCGTGTGACCGAGATCGTGACTCAGTCCAATCGCCTCGATCAGGTCTTCATTGAGCCCCAGAGCGCGGCCGATGGTGCGCGCAATCTGGGTCACTTCGAGGGTGTGAGTGAGCCGGGTGCGGTAGTGATCTCCCGCCGGAGCAATGAAGACCTGGGTCTTGTGCATCAACCGCCGGAAGCTCTTGGCATGGAGCACCCGGTCGCGGTCGCGCTGAAACGCCGTCCGCAACTCGCATTCGAGTTCCTGATGCAATCGACTGGCGTCGCGGCTCCGTGTGCCCGCCGGAGCGAGCATCGCCTCTTCGCGCTCCTCCTGGAGCTCCCGCTGCGTCGTCGCCGTCTCAGTGGCCATCATGATCGATGACGTCCATTGCCGCGAGACTGGCCAGCAGCCGCTTGGCACCGTGTCGCACGAAATCAACGGCGACCTCCTGATCGTCGCGACGCTCCGTGATTTCGGTCACCGTTCCTTCGCCGAACTTGGGATGAAAAACCTTTTGCCCTGGGATGTATGTTGTCGCCGTCACCACTGGCGTCCCACCACGTGAAGCGGCGGTTGGGTACGCGGAATCGCTCCTCGCCTTGTCGCGCAGACCCATCGCGGCGCCGGGGCGGAGGGCGCCCCGCCGCCCCAACGTCCGCAGCAGATGATCCGGGATAGACTGGAGAAAGCGCGATGGCACGGAGTAGCCGAACCGGCCGTAGGTCGCGCGCGAGCTGGCGTAGGTCAAATAAAGCAGCCGCTCTGCCCTCGTCATCCCGACATAAAAAAGACGGCGCTCCTCCTCGAGTTCTTCCGGGCGCAGATGCTCGCTCTCGACGGCGCGGCTGATCGGGAGGAGTCCTTCCTCGACCCCCGCCACGAACACAACGGGGAACTCGAGCCCCTTCGCGGAATGAAGGGTGATCAGCGTCACCCGTCCCCGCTCGTCGAGCTCGAGGCTATCGACGTCGGCGACGAGCGCGACCCGCTCCAGATAGGCAGCGATCGTATCGCGCGCGGGGGCATCGCCGACCCGCTCCAACTCCGAGCGGAGCTCGAGCAGGTTCGCCCAGCGGTCGAGATCCTCCTCCTCGGTGCGGTCCAATGACGCACCGTAACCCGTGCGCTCGACAATGGCATCGAACAGACCGGTCAGCGGGGTGTCCTCCGCCAATTCACGCAGCCCCGCGATCACGGAGCCGACCCGTTGCGCGGCGCTTTTTGAAGCACCCGCCAGGACTGGCACGCTATCGTTGTGGATGGCGCCGGCAATCGTCAGAAAGCCGTCGAGCATCGTTGCCCGCTCAGCGGCTGCCCAGGCGCGGATCGTTTCCAGTGCGCGCGGTCCCAGACCGCGTCCAATCGGCAGGTTGCCAACCACCCGTTCCAGCGCAACGGTGTCCGAGGGGTTGTGCAGCAGGCGCAGCGTCGCCAAAAAATCTTTGATCTCTTTCCGCTCGTAAAAGCGGACTCCCCCGATGACCTGATAGGGGATTCCCCGAAAACGGAGCGCCTCCTCGATGGCCCGGCTCTGCGCGGTCGTGCGGTACATCACCGCGGCATCGTCATAGATCGCGTCGCCGAGCTCCACCATGCGCCGCACTTCGTCGGCGATGAACTGCGCCTCATGGGATTGGTCGGAAAGCTCGCGCAGCACGATCGGTTCACCATCGTCGTTGTCGGTGCGCAAGCGGCGATCGATGCGGGCCACGTTCTCGCGGATGACGCGGTCGGCCGCTTCCACGATCCGCGCCGTTGAGCGGTAATTCAATTCGAGGTGAATCTGCCGCGCATCCGGGTAATCTTTCTCGAAATCGAGAATGTTGCGAATATCCGCTTGCCGCCAACCGTAAATCGACTGGTCCGGATCGCCGACGACAAACAGATTGCGATGACGCTCGGCTAGCGCGGAGACCAACACGTACTGCACGCGGTTGGTGTCCTGGTACTCATCCACGAGGATGTGCAGGAATCGCTCCTGATACCGTTCGAGCAGGAAGGGCGCCGCTTCGAACAGGTTGATCGGCTGGGTCAGCAAATCGTCGAAATCGAGCGCGTTGGCCCGTCGCAGGAGCCGTTCGTATTCAGCGTATACGCGGGCGATGACCTCTTCATCATAGGTGGCGGCCAGGTTGCGCGCCTCATCCGGGGGAATGAGCTGGCTCTTGGCGGCGGAAATGCGGGCCCGTAGGCGTCGCGGTTGGTAGAGTTTGGGATCGAGCCCGACCGATTTCAATGCGGCCTTCACCGTCTCCACCTGATCTCCATCGTCGTAGATGGAGAACTGGGGCAGAATCCCCAGCCGGTCGGCCACGACTCCGGGATTCTCCCGCAGCAACCGCGCGCCAAAGGCATGGAAGGTGCCCATGACCACACCGTCGAGCGGCCGGCCCTGGCGTAATTTTTCGATGCGGGTGCGCATCTCGCGGGCGGCCTTGTTGGTAAAGGTGACGGCGAGGATGCGGTCTCCAGGAACGTGCAACACCTCCATCAAGTAGGCGATGCGGTGGGTCAGCACGCGCGTCTTGCCCGAGCCGGGACCGGCAACGACCAAAACCGGACCGTCGACGGCGAGCACGGCTTCCCGTTGCGCGTCGTTGAGACCGGTGAGTAATTCGGTTGCGGCGGCAGAGGCGATCGAATCCAACGGTGTGGGTCTGCTCCGGAGGGTGAGGCGACCCGCATTGTGGGTCGTCCCAGAGTTTAGCACCGGGTTCGGCGCAACTCGGCGATGACCTCTGCCGCCGTAGAAACCCAGCCGAACTTGAGAGCGAAGTTCTTCAACACCGCGGCGTGCAGGTCTGGCATGTACGATGAGACGGCATCGGCCACGATCGTCGTCTTGTAGCCATACTTGAAACTCTCCCGGGCCGTCTCCTCCACGCAAATCTGGGTGACGGTACCAGACACAAATACCGACTCGACGTGGCGCGCCGTGAGCAGATCGTCCAGGTTCGTGTCGTGGAAAGCCCCGTACCCATATTTTTCGACGATCGGGTCGCCTGGCTCCGGGTAGAGCTCGTCGATGATGTCCGCGCAGTCGAGCTCCCTGTCGACGTCGGTGTATTGGCGCTGAAACCCCGGCCAGCAGCAACAGACCGGCGGCGCGTGCATCGGCGACCACTCCCACAGCAGAATCCGCTCGGGGCCAGCCATGAACTTGGTGTAGATCACGGGGATTCGCAACTCGCGACACGACTTCAGCAGCAACTGATGAACGGGAATCGTCTCGCGCGCCTGCGGAACTTCCAGCGGAGCGCCGACGCGCACGAAATCGTTCTGCATGTCGACAACCACCATGGCTGGGTTCGAAAATCGATCGATCGTCATCCGCTCCCTCCCTGATCGACGTCCGCGCATTGACGATGCCTATCGTATTTCATACGATGCGGCTCACCGGCATGCTTTTTACCGAGATAGTTCGCGTCGATTGTCCGTCACCTTGAGAGAGGAGTACACCGAACTATGGCGCTCAACCTCGAAGGCTTGATCCCCGCCACCGTGCTGCCGATGACGGCCGACGCCGAGATCGATGAAGACCAACTGCGCCGCTATATCCGGTGGGTCAGCGCTCAGGGACCGGTGGCTCTGGCCATCAACGCCGACACCGGCGAAGGACCGCACCTGACCCACCGCGAAAAAGTGCAGGTCATCGAGATCGTCGCCGACGAGTTGAAGGGTACGCTCCCCATCGTCGCCGGGCTCGGTGGCCCGTTCACCCGCCAGGCCGTCGAGAACGCACGCGACTTCAAAGCGGCCGGTGCGGACGCGTTTCTCGTCTTCCCCATCTCCGCCTATCTGAGCGCCCCTCTCAATCCCGAAGTGCCGGTTCGCTATCATCAGGCCATCGCTGAAGTTGGCCTGCCCTTGATTCTGTTCCAGCTCCAACCGGCATTAGGCGGTGTCAACTACGACGCGGGGACATTGCGCGCCTTGGCCAGCGTCGACGGCGTGGTAGCGATCAAGGAAGCGTCGTTCGATGCCCGCCGCTTCATTGACCTGGCCCGCGTCCTGGAAGCATTGCCGCGTCCGATCACCCTGCTCACCGGCAACGACAACTTCATCTTCGAGTCGTTCGTGCTCGGTGCCCAGGGGGCCCTGATCGGCTTCGGCGCCATCATGACCCGCGAGCAGGTCGACATGATCGAGGCCTGGCGCGAGGGCCGTACCGACGAGGCCAAAGAACTCGGGCGCCGCGTGCAAAGACTCGCCGACGTCGTCTTCGCCGCGCCCGTCGGCGACTATCGCGCTCGGATGAAAGAAGCGCTGGCGATGCTCGGCGTCATCGACACCACCTACGTCCGCGAGCCTCTCCTCCCGATCTCGAACGAGGCCCGGGACATCATCCGCCACACCCTTGCCGAGGTCGGTCTCGCCGTTCCCGTGCCCGCGTAATTCGGGAACGAGTTTCGCGAATCGAGCCCCTCTCCCAGCTCGACCTGTCTGGCAGAGGCATGGTGCGTGGAAACCACTCGGCACGGCGCAGAGCCCCTCTCCCCGCGCGACGGGAGAGGGGTTGGGGTGAGGGCATACGCCGGCAAGGCTGACTCCTTCTAGTACCGATCCGTTCAGCACTTGGCGCGACATATCCGCGGTGGAACCAAGAGGAGCGTCAAGCCATGGCCTACGACTGGCGCAAAGAAGAATACGAAGTCACTCGTCCCGGCCGGACGCGGATCGACTACCGCCTGGAGATCGGCCGCGCCCTCGTCCCAATCGGAGTCGAGCGTGGTTTCGCCGTTCTCGACCCCGACCGCGCTGAGCTCCTCCGCGCTTGGGTGAGCGCCATCATTCCGGCTAACGGGGACCGCCCGGCGGCCGGCGAAGTCGGCGCTGCCGAATACATCGACGCCATCGTCTTCCTCACGCCGCGTCTGCGTGGTGTGCTTTTGGACGCGATCGACATGGTCGAACGGTTAGCGGCCGAACGGCTGGCGCGCCATTTCGTCGGTTGCTCGCCACCGGAGCACACAACAATCCTTGAGGCATTTGAGGCGAACGATCCGCTCGATGCCTTCCCCATGGTCCGCGATCTCACCTATGAGGCCTATTACGCCCATCCGCGCGTGCTCGAGATTCTCCGCCGTGAGACTGGCTGGCACTACGAGGTCGCCTTTTCCGGGAGCGAGCTCGAACCGTTCGATGAAGCATTGCTGACTCGAGTGCGGTCTGTTCCGCCGCGCTACCGCAACGTTTGAGAAGGGAGCTCGTCGTGGCCGACGACGCGGAACGCGATGTTCTCATCATCGGCGCTGGCGCCGCGGGCGGGGCGATGGCCTGGAGTCTCGCCCGGCGCAAGGTCGATGTCGTCTGCCTGGAGCAAGGTGACTGGGTCGATCCCGCGCTGCGGCCGAAGAATCACCTCGATTGGGAAGTGCGCGCCCGACGTTACTGGTCGCCCAGTCCCAATATCCGGCAATGGCCGTCCGATTACCCCGTCGCCAGCGAAGGCGAAGACCCGGTCAGCGTTTTCATCTACAACGCGGTCGGCGGTAGCACAATTGGCTACGCCGGTAACTTCTGGCGATTCACCCCATCCGATTTCCGGGTGCGCTCGCTCGACGGGGCCGGGGTTGATTGGCCCATCGGTTACGACGATCTGGCGCCGTTCTACACCATCAACGAGCGGGAGATGGGGGTCGCCGGTCTGGCCGGCGATCCCTGGAGTCCGCCGCGCGAGCCATTGCCCCTGCCGCCCGCGCCCATTGGACCGCACGGCAAGCTGATGGTCGATGGCTGCGAAAAACTGGGGTGGGATTGGTGGCCGACCGAGCAAGCCATCACCACCATCCCCTATGACGGCCGCCCGGCCTGTGATCTCAAGGGTTACTGCCCCTTCGGCTGCCCACAAGGAGCGCTCGCCACGGTTGACGTAACGTACTGGCGGAAGGCGTTACGCTCCGCCCGCAACGGGGTCGATCTGCGCACCAACGCCCGCGTACGGGAGATCACGCTGCATCCGGATGGCAGGGCAAAAGGCGCCCTCTACTACGACACCGATGGACACGTGCGAGAAGTACGCGCAAAGGTCGTCGTGCTCGCCGCGGGCGGGCTCGGCACGCCGCGGCTGCTACTTCATTCGACGTCGCAGCGGCACCCGGACGGATTGGCGAACTCGAGCGGTCAGGTCGGCAAGAACCTGATGGTCCACGTCCAGACCTTCGTCATCGGTCGCTTCGACGACCCGGTCCAGGACTGGCGTGGCACCTGGGGTGGCGCCGTTTCCAGCCGCCAGTTCTATGAAACCGATCCGGCTAACGACTATCTGCGTGGGTTTGTGATGAGCATCAATCCCGGCTGGTCACCGCTCAATCTCGCCTTGCAGGTTGCGCCGTGGGGAGCCGATCACCATCAAGCGATGGACAACTACCTCAACCACGAGGCGGTGCTCTTCTGCTGCGGCGAGGACTTGCCCGAAGAACGCAACCGCGTCGAGCTCGACTGGGACAATCTCGACCGTTTCGGGATGCCGGGCGCGAAAACCTGGTACGCATTCGATAGCAACAGCAAAAAGCTGGGCAAAGCCATGATCGGCCACGGCACGGAGCTGATGGGCGCCGCCGGGGCGAGCGGCATCCGCGACTTTGGACTCTCCCCCGCGCTTGGTTGGCACCTGATGGGGACCGCCCGCATGGGCACCGACCCAGCCAAGTCAGTCATCGACGCCGACAATCGCAGCCACGACGTCCCCAATCTCTTCATCGCCGACAGCAGCAGCCTCCCCACCGGCGGCGGCGTCAACCCAACCTCCACCATCCAGGCCGTCGCCTTGCGTTGCGCCGAACGAATCTGGGAGATGAGGAGCGAATTGGGCTGAACACACCTAAAGCCCCAATTCTTCGAATTCTTCAGATTCTTCGATGCGCCGCTACGGTCTCAGTGCACTGTCCAGGCAACGGTGTCATTCCGAGCTTGCGAGGAATCTCCTCTCCAGACGCGAACGTCCGCGATACACGCCGAGATTCCTCCTGCGTCGGAAAGACACGATTGCGTGGACGCTGTACTCAGTGCCGCCACAGGATGAAGGTGTCATTCCGAGGAACGAGGAATCTCGGTCGCGAGCCGCGTCCGTTCTCCTCATTTCTTTCTCGCTGGCCCCGATCTTTCCTATGAGTTCGAACCGGAAGTCGAGGAAGCACCATCTGTCAAGACATGCCTGGCAATGACAACCTTCTGAATCTCGCTCGTCCCGTCATAAAGTTGAGTCACTTTGGCGTCCCGGAAATAGCGCTCGACGTCATAGCCTTTGAGATAACCGCGGCCGCCAAGTATTTGGATGGCATTGGTCGTGTGTTTCATGCAGTTGTCGCTACAGAAGAGTTTGGCCATCGCCGCTTCACGGGTGAAGCGGCCTCCCTGGCCACGCACGGTTGCTGCCCGCCAGGTCAGCCACTGGCCGGCCTCGATCTCAGTCGCCATCTCCGCCAGCATGAACTGGACCGCTTGCAATTCGGCGATCGGCTTCCCGAATTGAACGCGCTTCAGGGCATAGCGACGCGAAGCGTCGAGCGCGGCGCGGGAAAGACCGAGCGCGATCGACGCGACATCAATCCGGGTCACGTCTAGACTCGACATAGCGATCTTGAACCCCTGGCCCTCCTCCCCGAGGAGATTTTCGCGTGGCACCCGCACGCCATCGAAGCTCACTCCGCCCAGTGGGGTGCCGCGCTGACCAAGCTTGCGCTCCGCTGGCTCGGCCGTCACCCCCGGCCGGTCGCGCTCGACGAGCAGCATCGCCATCCCCCGCGTCCCGAGCGCGCGGTCCATCGTGCACAGCACCAAGAAGGCGTCGGCGATCGGGGCAAAGGTGATCGGCCATTTTTCGCCGTCGAGCAAATAGCCGTCGCCATCACGGCGGGCCGTCGTCGCCAGCGACGCGAGGTCTGACCCCGCGGCTGGCTCGGTCACGGCGAACGCGACGGTACCGGCACCGCGCACGAGCAACGGCAACCAACGCTGCTTGACAGCATCACCACCGAACCGCTCCAGCGCGAACGCGCAGATGCGGATCGCCGACACGATGTTGCCGACCGCCGCCGAGGCCCAGGCGATCTCCTCGCAGGCAATCGTGGCGCTGATTGGGTCGGCATCGCCGAGCGCGCCTACGCCCGCCCGCCACTCCTCCGGTAGCTCGAGACCGAAAACACCAAGTTGCCCGATGCGCTGGACCAGCTCGACCGGGTAGGTGTCCTCGTCATCGATCTGTTGTGCAAGCGGGGCGATCTCCTCGCGCGCGAAGGTGCGCACGTGGTCGCGGATAGCGCGATGTTCGCCACTAAGGTCGATCACTGAGGCTCTGGTCCGTCACTTCCCGACGAACGTCCAGGACTCCGGCACTTGGGAAGCGATCTTGCCTGGAATCCAATTGGCAAGCTGCAGAGCCCCTCTCCCGGCTCGACGGGAGAGGGGTTGGGGTAAGGGCAGGCAGTCGTTAGCTCCCTTCGCCACCCCAGCGCGCGGGAAAGTCCGGCATGTTTTCGCAGCCGCACAGCGCGTAGTGCAGCGGCGGCATGTTTTCCTGAAGATATTGGTCGAGATTCTCGTTTGTAATCAGCGGCTGCGGCAACGTCCACTCCTTCGGCACTTCTCGCCCTTGCAGGATGTCGAGCGCGGCGATGATCGGTGTCCGCCATTGATAGGTCGGATAGGTCGGTGCTACCGCGGTCAGACCGTCGTCCTTCCATTTGCGGAGAAAGTCCTGCTGATCCTCGCCGGTAATGGGAGGAACCTCCAGACCGAGATCCTCGAACGCCTCGATCGCGCCCACCGAGGTGGCGCCGGCATCCATCCAGACGCCGTCAATCGATCCGAAGCGGTTGATGTAGTCCGTTACGATTGACTTCGTGTTCGCCACGTCGCCTTCGGTGAACTCGACGCCAACGACATTGATATTTGATTCATCGAAAATCGCCTTGGCCGCTGACCACCGCGTCTCGAGGACATCGACGCCAGGGAGAATCCGCAGCGCCAGAATATTCCCGGTAGCGGGGACGTTATCGACCAGAAACTCGGCCGCGTCCGCGCCAAAGGCGTAACCGCCAATCGGTTTAATGAAGGTGACCGGGCAGTCGGTGTTGACACCGCGGTCGAAGACGATCACCGGAAGCTCCGCACACGCTTGCTCCACGGCGGGTGTCAGTGCCGCGGTCGTGTTCGGCGAGACGATGAGCAGACTGCAGTCCTGACCGAGCAGATCCTGGATGTCGGCGATCTGCTTTTCGTCGCTCCCCTCCGCGTCGATGTG
The DNA here is from genome assembly GCA_013697005.1 of Chloroflexia bacterium. Taxonomy (GTDB): domain Bacteria; phylum Chloroflexota; class Chloroflexia; order Thermomicrobiales; family UBA6265; genus JACCXM01. The sequence goes on from JACCXM010000047.1 coordinate 12,611, forward strand.
GACGAGCTCCGCGATCTCTGGATGCAAATCGGCCTCGGCCTGCATCGTCGTCCAGCCGACGACACGCCAGGGGTTATTGACCCCGGCGTTGGAGAAGCAGATCTTGTACGGCCCCTCTTTAGCGTATTCGCTGGTGTCGACGAATTCGGGCTCGAGCGCCTGCGCCCACGGTTCGTCGGCGGGTCCTTCCGGCGCAACGTCGCGCAACCGCAACTGCTCCTCGAAATCCTCCTGGACGAAGAACTCGGACTGCGGACCAGTGGCTGGCGTGCTGTCTTGCGCGGCGGTCAGTACGCTCCCGGCGGTGACGCCGGCGGTTAAAGCAACGGCCGCGGCCAGTGCCCGGATACGATCTCGCGTCGGTCTACGCATTGCGTCTCTCCTCTGCGTGCGTTGCCGCGGTACGACTCCGTACCGGCGGCGCGGAGCCTCGTCGACATCCTCATGAAATCGCGTCGTTGCGATCCTCCTTTCGCCGCGATTCGAGAATCATACGGACTTCGCGCGATCGGACAATCGATCCGTACAGCGCCTCGTCCGACTTCCGACTCGTGGCACTATCATGTCCGGCGCAAGCGGTAGGCCGCGAACGCCACCGCCCCGATGATGATCAATCCCTGGACCGCGTCGCGCGACGGCTTCGGTAGTCCGAGCAGATTGAGCAGCGTGAAGAGCGCCTCCAGGGAGAGCGCTCCCGCCATCGCCGCGACCATCGCGCCGCTCCCACCGCCGAGCGCGGCGCCGCCAAGCACCACCGCGGAGATCGCCTGAAATTCGTAGCCCGCCCCGGCGTCTTGCGAGATCCCGGCGAACCCGCCAACGAGGATGCCGGCGATCACCGCCGAGGTCGCGGAGAGCACGAATCCGATCGTGCGCACCAGCGGAACGTCGACCCCGGAGAGAGTGGCGGCACGGCGATTGCCGCCCGCGGCGAAAAGCTGCTTGCCGAATGTCGTCCGGTGCAGCAGGAGAATTGCCACGATGCCGACGAAGGCGAGGATGATCACGGAGTAGGGCAATTGCTCGATTACTGGCACACTTTCGAAACCAAATCGGCCGAAGATGCGGAAGTTCTCCGGCAACGACCCACGCGGCGCGCCGCCGCTCCAGAAAAGCACCGCTCCCTGCAAAACGAGCAGCATACCGAGCGTAGTGATAAACGAGGGCACCCGCAACCGGGTGGTTATCAATCCGTTGAGCAACCCGACCACGGCGCCCAACCCGAACAGGAGGGCGATCACCCACCATGTCCGGCCCGGATCACCTTCCGTCAGTCCAGCCGCGGCCACGACCACCGCGGTGATCAGCGCCCCGACGGAAAGATCGAACTCCCCGGAGATAATGACGAACAACTGACCCGCCGCCAGAATCATCAGCGGCGCGGCACGTTTGAGAAACGCCAGAAACACCGGTGGATCGGTGAAATTCGGATTGCGGATCGCGATCCAGACGAGGAGCGAGAGCAATATCGCGAAGATCGGCGCCGCCCCGCGGGTCTGGCGCCAGGCGCGTTCCCGCCACGGACGCGTCAGCTCCTGCTCGAAACCCGCGGCCGTTGACGGCGACCCCGCGCTCACGCGCGCCCTCGCCGCGTCCGCAGCGCGTAAACCGCTACCGCCGTGATGATGATGACACCGCGCAGCACGTCTTTGAGAAAGGTATTGACCTCGAGCTGGTTGAACAGGTTGTCGAGCAGCGCCAGAATGAGCACGCCCGCCACCGTGCCCAGCACGCCGCCCCGGCCACCGATCAGCGCGGTACCACCGAGCACGACCGCCGCGATCGACTCCAGATCGTAATTGCCATCGGGACCGACCCAGGGAGCACCGGCCCGCAACCGGCTAACGATGAACAGCCCCGTCATCACGCACGTCAAACTGCAAAGCATGTGCGCGCCGATGACCACCCGCCCCGAGCGGACGCCGGAGAGCCGGGCGGTTTCCTCGCTTCCGCCAATGGCGTACAAGTGGTGCCCGAACCGGGTGGCGCGCAGCAGAATCCAGGCGATGGCCACGACCGCGGCGAAGAGGAGGACCGCCAGCGGCACCGGGCCGATGGCGCCATACCCCAGAACCTGGAATTGCTCCGGCACCGCCCCGGCGAAGTTGTCAAAACTGGAGTTGAGAACTCCGCGCAGCACAAGCGCCATTCCCAAGGTGGCAATGAAGGGGTTTACCCCGAGAACGGTGATGATGAGTCCGTTGGCGAGTCCGATCGCGAGTCCAATGGTGGTGACGACCACTACGCCGAGGATCATGCGGTCGGGATTTCCTTGCATCACGTATGATGCCATCACCGCCGTGACGCTGACCTGATAGGCGACCGACAGATCGAGCGAGCCTCCGAGGATGACCAGCGTTTGCCCCACCGCCACCATGCCGAGCGCTACCGAGCGGACCAGAGTGTTGGCGACATTGATCTGGCCACCGTTGGCCAGGATCAGTCCCCACGAGACGAGGGCCACCAGCGACAGCACGCCGTAGATCAGCGCGGTGTCCGAGTCGAGACCGCGCCAGTTGCGCCCGGCACGGTTTGGAGCAGCCGTTGTGGCGTTCATGCGGCGCTCACCGTCTCCATCTCGCCGGTGGCCAGGAGCATGATTTCGGCCTCACTCGCCCCCGCCGCCAGCTCGCCGGCGAATGTGCCATCCCGCATCACCAGAATGCGGTCGCTCATCCCAATCACCTCCGGCAGCTCGGACGAGATCATCACCACCGCGACGCCGGAGCGCGCCAGCTCTCGCATCAACTCGTGGATACCGGCTTTGGCACCGACGTCGATGCCTCGCGTCGGTTCGTCAAAGATCAGGATGCGCGCCCGTGTCGCGAGCCATTTGGCGAGCACCACCTTTTGCTGGTTGCCACCACTCAGATAGCGAACCTCCTGTTCGAGACTGGCGGCCCGCAGCTCAACCAGCCGGGCCAGATCGACTACCGACCGACGACTGGACGCCGCTTCGCCGCCCGATTGTCTCCGGCCAATCGAGCGGAACGCCAGCAACGCGTTGTCGCGCACCGATTGCGGCAATACCAGTCCTTCCCGTTTCCGGTCCTCCGTCAAGAAGCCGATTCCGGCCCGGATCGCCTGCCGCGGGGAGCGGATGCGCACCGGTTTCCCGTCGAGCGCGACGACCCCAGCCGTAAACGGCTCGACACCAAATATGGCGCGTGCGACTTCCGTCCGGCCCGCCCCGGCCAACCCGGCAATCCCGACGATCTCACCCGCTCGCACGTCGAGGTCGATGCCATGCAGCCGATCCCCAGCGCCACCCTGCACGCGCAGCCGAACGGCGCCGATCTCAGCGGGAGCAGCGCGCGGCGGGAAGAGATGGTCCAGTTCCCGGCCGACCATCATCCGCACCAACTCGCCGGGACGAACCGCATCGCTGGCGACGGTGCCGACCGTGCGCCCGTCCTTGAGCACCGTGATCCGCCCCGCCAGATCGAAGACTTCTTTCAGCCGGTGCGAAATGTAGATTACCGCCAGCCCGCGGCTCTGCAGGAGGCGCACCCGCGCAAACAGTGCCTCCACCTCGTGCGGGGAAAGTGCGGCGGTGGGCTCGTCCATGACGAGGATGCTAGCCTCGAAAGAGAGTGCCTTGGCAATCTCGACCGTTTGCTGCTGCGCGACGGATAGTTCCCGGATCGGTGCCCGGGGCGAGATGGAGTGCTCGACACCGAGGTCGGTCAGCAGCATGGCGGTCGCCTCTTCCATCGCCCCAGCGTCAACGACCGGTCCTCGCATCGGCTCGCGGCCGAGAAAGATATTCTGCGCGACCGTGCGTTCGGGCAGGAGGTTGAATTCCTGATAGATGATGCTCACCCCCCGCGCCTGTGCTTCGCGCGGGTGGCTGAACCGTACCTCCTCACCGTCGAGCAGGATCGAGCCCGCGTCGGGCTGATGAGCCCCAGCAAGAATTTTCATCAACGTGCTCTTGCCGGCGCCGTTCTCACCGACGACAGCGTGGACCTCGCCGGCAGTCGCGTCGAGATCGACATTCTCGAGCACGGGCACGCTGAAGAACCGCTTCGTGATGCCGCGCATCTGGAGGATCGGCGGGGCGGAAATCATGCGATCTTGTATCGCCGTGGAATAGAGTTGTCAATCCGCCTCTAGATCGTTGACACCCCCTCCATCTGCCCATACCATCGCCCCCCATTGGAGCGCAGAACTCGGCGAGGGGGTGAATACCGTGAAGTTCGGCGTCTTCCTGCCCTCGTTCATTCAAGGCGAGTCCCCGCCTCGCCACGCGCAGCGGCTGCGTGACTTCGCGCGGCACGCCGAAGCGCTCGGATTCGACTCGCTCTGGATCACCGACCACATTGTCACCGCCCACCGCTTCTACAGCGTTAGTTGGCTCGACGCGCTCATCACCCTGTCCCATGTTGCGGCAATCACCGAGCGGGTTCGGCTCGGCACCTCCATCTTGATCCTGCCGGTGCGCACCCCGGCGATCCTGGCCAAGGAGATCGCGACCCTCGAATATCTTTCCGGTAATCGGTACATCTACGGCATCGGCACGGGCTGGTACGGACCGGAATTCGAAGCCTGCGGCGTGTATAAACCGGAACGCGGCGCGCGGACCGACGAGGTTCTCGCTGCCACCATGAGACTCTTCGCGGGACCGAACGTCGACTTTGCCGGGCGCTACTATCACCTCGACGGGGTGACGGTCGAGCCCCATCTCGATCCGCTGCCCCCGGTCTGGGTGGCTGGCGGCAGCCAGCTCCCCCACGAGCAGTCACCGGAGCGCCCGGAGATGCACCCCAACGTGCTGCGCCGCATCGTCGCGTCGGATGGGTGGATCGCGCGGACCACCGCCCCGCCCGGGCTCATCGCCTCGGATCTGGCACTCATCCAGGAGGCGCGGCGGCAAGCGAGCGAAACCAAACCATTCACCATCGCGCAGGAGAATTTTGTCTGGATCGAGGAAGGGGGGGACCGTGACGCGGTGATTGCCGAACAGCAGCGTCGCTTCGCCGGGGTTGTCAGTGCCGAGCGCCCCTGGGACTACCTCGCCTCGGTTTACATCGTCGGCACGGTCGAGGAGATTCAACGCCAGATCCAGACCCGGGTCGACATGGGTATCGAATACATGATGCTCCACACCCTGACACCGGATTTGGAGCAGCTTGACCTGTTTGCGAAGCACATTCTGGAACCGTTTGCGAACGCAGTTGTGAGTCGTAGGTCGTGAGAAGGAGCGGAAACGCGATGGCACAGTCGAGTCGGCAACTCCGGCGAATCATGCGCGCGACATTTGACCGGCGCGCCCTCCTGCGCGGTGCGGCAGCGGCTGGCGCCGTACCTCTTGCTGGAACATTCCGGGCGCGAGGCGCTGTCGCGCAAAATACCGATCCCATTCGGGTCGGGGCAATCATCCCCTTTACCGGCCTCGAGACGCACAACGGCCTGTCAATGCAGTACGGCTTGGAAATTGCCACCGGCGAGATCAATACCGCCGGCGGTCTCGCGGGGCGGCAGGTCGAAGTCATCATGGAGGATGATGGCAGCGACGTCGGCCGCGGTGTGCGCGCCGCCGCCAAGCTGGTCGGGCAGGATGCGGTCGAGTTCCTCAATGGCACTTTGACCAGCTCGGTGCGCACCGCCGTGTTCGAAGAGACGCGCGAATCGCAGACCTTGTTCCTGAACCCGACCTACTATGAGGGCGGACTTTGCGACCCGTACTACTTCAGCAGCGGCGCCACCCCGAATCAGGGGATCGAGCCCATGACCGCGTTCGCCATGGAGAACCTTGGCAAGTCGTTTTACTTCGTCGCCTCTGACTACATCTGGGGCACCGGCTCTGTCGCCGCCGCCATCCCGGCGGTCGAAGCGGGGGGTGGCTCAGTCGTCGGTGAGGAATACGTGCCATTCGGGACGTCTGACTTTACGGCCGTCATCAACCGGATCAAGGAGGCCGCTCCGGACGTGGTCTTTCCGTTTGTCGCCGGTCAGGACGGGATCACCTTCCTCAAGCAGTTGTCCGATTTCGGTGTCCGCGAGAACGTCGAGATTTGCGCCGACTCCATCGATGAGCTGATCGTGCCGGCCCTGAGTAACGAGGTCGCCGCCGGCATCGTCAACTGCTCGTGCTACTACATGATGTTGGAGAACGACGCCAATCAGGCGTTCCTCGAAACGATGCGATCGACCTATGGTGATGACGCCCTGATCGGCAGTTTCGGCATGAACATGTACAACAACATGAAGTTGGTTCAGGCCGCGGCCGATGGTCTCGATGAATGGACCAAGGACGCCATCACCGAGCGCCTGCGGGAGGCCACGTTTGACGGACCGAGCGGTCCGCTGACCACCGATCCGAGCAACCAGCACATGGTGCAGAACGCATACATCGCCACGATCCAGCCCGACAAATCGTTCAAGCTCGAGGAGACCATTGAGAACGTCTCACCGCAGGCGGGCTGCACCGTCCCGTGACCGCGACCGTCCTGACCCAGATAGTGAACGGACTGAGTCTGGCCAGCATCCTCATTCTGATCGCCCTCGGTCTGGCCGTCATTTTCGGCCTGCTGGGGGTGATCAATCTCGCGCATGCCGACCTCTTCATGGCCGGGATGTACGCCGTGGTGCTGGCGCAGGGTGTGACCGGCAATTTCTGGTTCGGGGTGCTTGCGGCGCCGCTGATCGTCGGCGCCATCGGCTTCGTCGTCGAGCTCGGCGTGGTGCGATGGCTGCGCGCACGTCCGCTTGACACACTGCTTGCCACGCTGGGTGTCGGCATCGTGATCCGCGAGGGGGTGAAGCTTCTGTTCGGCGCCGGCTACCGTCAGGTCGCGAATCCTCTACCTGGCAGCATTGCCATCGGGCCGGTCGCCTATCCCATCTATCGTTTGCTCTTGATCGCCGTCACCGCCTCCATACTCGCGGGGCTCGCGGCCTGGCTCTATCGAACTGCTCCGGGATTGCGGCTGCGCGCCATGCTCCAGGATCGAGAAACGGCCGCGGCCTACGGCATCGATCCGGAGCGAGCCAGTCTCGTGGCGTTCGTCGTCGGCGCGGCGCTGGCCGGACTCGCCGGCGCGCTGATGAGCCCGCTGGTCACCGTCGGTCCCGACGTCGGCATCATTTATCTGGCGCGGGCCTTTATGGTCGTCGTCGTCGGTGGCGTCGGTTCACTCCTGGGTCTGGTCGGCGGTGGCGTCATCATCGGTGGCGGCGATACGCTGGCCGGATACTTTCTGAATCCCACCATTGCCAACGCCGCGGTGCTCGTCCTGGCGGTGGTGATCCTTCGCTTTCGGCCAGGTGGGCTTTTCCGATGACGTCTGTCGACGCCCCGCCTGACGCTCCGCCGGGCGCAGCGCTCGCGAAGCAGAGGAGGATTAACCTCGGTTGGAGCGTCCTCCCGAACGCCGTCATGCTCGCCCTGATCGTCGCCTTTCCCTTCATCGCCAGCGATTATCAGGTCGGTTTGATGACGCAGTTCCTGACCTTTGGTCTGTTGGCAATGAGTCTCGATCTGCTTGGCGACCGGGCCGGGCTCGTCAGCTTCGGACACGGAGCGTGGTTTGGACTGGGTGCGTACACCCTCGCGCTCACGCTGGAACGCCTGCCGGGTGTGGGCGGCACCTATCTCGGGTTCCTGCTCGCGGCGTCGGTCGGTGGGGGCTTCGCGGCGCTACTGGGCAGCCAGCTCTTCCTTGGGCGGCAACGGGTCGGTGGCGTCTACTTTGGCATCGTAACCCTGGCTGTGGCGGCGATTCTTCAGCTTGTCGTCATGGGATGGAGTAGTTTTACCGGTGGCTCCAACGGACTCTATGGATTCGCCACGCCAGAACTGGCGCCCGGTCTACCGCTGACCGGCACGCAAGCGCCGTACGGGCTTGCCGCGACCGTCTGCATCCTCATCTATGCCGGTCTGAAATGGGCACTGCGCTCATCGCTCGGTCTCTCCCTACTGGCGGCGCGCCAAAACTCGCTGCGGGCGGAGGGGATCGGCATTCCCATTGGCAGGTTTCAGTTGCTCGTCTTCAGTGCCGCGGGCGCCATCGCCGGCATCGCGGGCGCGCTGTACATTCCCGTGGGGTTCGTCTCGCCCGATCTCTTTGGGTTGACCTTCAGCACGTACGTCATCGTCTGGATGGTGCTTGGCGGACGCGGCACCCTCATTGGCGGGTTCCTCGGCGCAATCGGGTTGAGTTTTTTGGAGACGGCCTTGAGCGGCAGCTTCGTCACATTGTGGTTACTCATGGTCGGGGTTCTGTTGATCGTGGTCGTTCTTGTCTGGCCGCGGGGGGCCATGGGCGCCCTTGGTGCGGTGACGCGCGCCATACGCACGTAATGGCCGGAACCGCGAGAGTAGCGACGGAATCGACGGCCCGCGATGTCCCGGCGCTGCACGTCGTCAATCTGAGCAAGCGCTTCGGCGGCGTGGCCGCCGTGGCCAATCTCAATCTTACGGTGCGGCGCGGAATTACGCACTGCATCATCGGTCCCAACGGCGCCGGCAAGAGCACGTTTTTTGATCTCGTTACCAACGTCCAGCCCGCGACGTCGGGCGAGGTCTATTTCTTCGGGGAGCCGATTACTGGACTTCCCCAGTACCGCCGCGCGGCGCTTGGCATTGCCCGTAAGTTTCAGGCGCCGACACTTTTTCCCGAGCTTACTGTCGCCGAAAACCTTTATATGGGGAAGGTCGGCCATCTCGGTTGGACCAGTCTCCTTCGCCGGCGGGACATCCCTGCCGCGGACGATCAGGTGGGTCTGATGCTGGAGCAGCTCCGGTTGGCGGGTGAATCGGGGTCGCGCGCGGCCGATTTGTCGCACGGTCAACAGCAATGGCTGGAAATCGGGGTCGCGCTGATGGCCCGCCCGCGCTTGCTGCTCCTCGACGAACCGACGGCCGGGATGTCGTTGCGGGAAACGGCGGCGACGGCGGACCTGCTTGGTGCGCTGACCGGGGACACCACGACGGTGATCGTCGAGCACGATCTGTCGTTCGTCCGTCGCATCGCCGATGTCATCACCGTCATGCACCGTGGCGAGTCCGTGGCGGAGGGACGTCCGGACGAGATTGCCCAGAATGCCCTCGTCCGCGACGTCTATCTGGGGCGAAAGTCACTGTGAGCCTGCTCGCGGTCGACGAGGTCTATCTCCAGTACGGAGCATCACCAGTCGTTCACGGTGTCTCCCTGGCCGTAGCGCAGGGGGAGGTCGTCGCCCTCCTTGGCCGCAATGGGGTCGGCAAAACGACCCTGGCCCGCGGCGTGGTGGGATTGACCCCGGTTGCTAGCGGTCATATCTGGATCAACGGTATTGAGATAACCGGGATACCCGCCCACGAGGTTGCGCGGCACGGCGTACGAATCGTGCCGCAGGGACGCGGTATCTTTCCCCGCCTCTCCGTCGATGAGAATCTGCGCATCGGCACCCTCCTGAACCCGGCCCCCGATCCGCGGATTCGCGACCTGCTGCACGAGCTCTTCCCGGTACTGGGAGAACGCCGCCGGCAGCGGGCCGGGACCCTCTCCGGTGGTGAACAACAGATGCTCGCTGTCGCCCGCGCGCTCCTGTCGGCGCCGAAGCTGCTCGTTCTTGACGAACCGACGGAGGGGGTGGCGCCGGTGCTTATCGACCGTATCGAAGACGCGTTGCGGCTACTCTTCGCGGAAATGCGAATGGGTGTCCTGCTCATCGAGCAGAATCTCGATTTCGCTTTTGCCTTGGCGCAGCGGGGATACGTCATGGAGAAGGGCCAAATCGTGTTAGCCGCTGCGACGAGCACGTTGCGCCGTGATGCCGAGCAGTATTTGACGTTTTGACGCCCTTGCTTCACGGCGGGTACCATTTTCGAAAGATTCGCCGACGTAGCTCAGCGGCAGAGCAAGGGACTCATAAGCCCTCGGCCGGTGGTTCGATTCCACCCGTCGGCACCGAGTGAACTCCACGAAAAGAGAGACAAATGACCACCGCCCCGAGTGCGTCAACATCCGCACCCGGGATCGCGCGCCCCGGGTTCGCCCGACCCCTGACGGATTCGAGCAGCGTCTTCTGATTCGCGCTCGCGCTCAACAATTTCAGCGCGGGGAGTGCATCGTTGTCGGGTTTTCCGGTGGCCGCGATTCGCTCGCGTTGGCCGCGGCGCTGCGGCGGGTGCGAACCGCGCTCGGCGTCGAGCCCCTCCTCGTTCACATCGATCATCGGTTACGGCCGTCCTCGAACGAGGAGAGGGTGCGGGCGGCCGCGCTCGCGGCGGATCTAGGACTCCACTTCCGAGCACTCTCGGCGCCCGCGCCGCTACTACAGCATCATCCGCACCTGGGAGTTGAAGAAGCGGCTCGCCGAGAGCGATACCGTCTGCTGGGGCAGGCCGCGCTCGAGGCCGGCGCCCACATGATCGCCACCGCACATCAGCGAGAAGATCAAGCGGAGACCGTGCTCCTGCATCTTTTCCATGGAAGTGGCGTACACGGCGCGTCCGCGATGAGCGAGCAGGCCGCGGTGCCGTTCCCCTTCCCGTCGGCAAAAAGCGACATATCCCAGGAGACTGCTATCATATCGCTCTGGCGACCCCTTCTTCAAGAACCACGCCGGAGCATTGACCGCTACGTCGCTCGCCTCGGACTGGCTTGGATCGAGGACTCTTCCAACGATGACGTCTCGCTTCGCCGCAACGCCGTGCGCCATCGGATTCTGCCGCTGCTGGAGCATCATTTTCCCGGCGCCGCGGCGGCACTCGCGAGATATGCCAGTTTGGCGGCTGCCGATGACGAAGCACTCGATCACCTGGCCGCCGCGGCGATACCCGAGGTAGTCGACCCGGGTGGACGGTTGACCGCCGCCGCCTTGGTCGAGAAGCCCCTCGCGCTGCAACGCCGTGTCGTTCGCCGCTGGATTGTTGACACAACCGGATTGACCACGATCACCGCCGAGCGAACCGACGCGGTAATTGGTCTGGCCGCGGCCGGGGAGGGCACGCCGACGATCGAGATCGGCGACCACTGGACGGTTCACCGCGAGCAAGGGATGCTGCATCTCAGCAATGTGAACGTGAAGCGACCGGACCAGGATCAAGAGCACGATCGCGAGTGGCAGGAGCGCAGATGACCGACGGGGAACCGCGCGCGGACGGCGTGGCACGGATTTTGATCGGGGATCAGGAAATCCAGCTGCGGATCGGCGAGATGGCGATCGCGCTCGATGCGACCTATGGCGACGACGTGCCGCTCCTGGTCGGGGTGCTCAATGGCGCCGTCACCTTCATGACCGATCTGATGCGCGCCATGACGATCGCTCTGGAGATCGATTTCATGGCGGTTTCGTCGTATGGCGCGGCGACACAAAGTTCCGGTGTCGTCCGCATCCTCAAAGACCTCGATCGCGAGATCGAGGGTCGGCGCGTTGTTGTTGTCGAAGACATCGTCGACAGCGGGCTCACCTTGCAATATCTTCTCGATGTCCTCGAGCGGCGAAACCCGCGCGATCTGCGCGTGGTGGCGTTGCTCAAGAAGGAAAAGCCGAATGCCATCGCGGTCCAGGTCGACCACATCGGCTTCACTATCCCGGACGAGTTCGTCATCGGCTATGGGCTCGACTATGCGGGAAAATATCGCAATCTTCCATATGTTGCGGTGCTCGACCCGCGCATTTATGCCGGAGAGTGAGGTAAGAAGCGCCAGTGATATACTCCTGCCGCGCGATCCGCGGAGATGTAAGGATCACTTTTTCACCCGCCTGGAGATCCGTCGATGCCTGAACAACGGTGGATTCGCAGCAGCCTCGTCTGGATCGTGCTCATCGTCGCGGTGGTCGCCATGTGGGCGATGTTTGTCGGAAACGATGGTGCTTCCAGCTCGCGCAGTATCGGCCAGGTCGCGCAGGAAGTACGCGACGGCAAGGTGCAGCAACTGACCCAGGCGGAAGGGAGCCGCGAGGTTCAGGTCGAGTATGCGCCGGAGGCGGGGCGGCGCAACGCCGTCACCACCATCCCCGCCGATACCGATCTCTTGTCCGTACTTGGCAACTATGGAATCGATCCGGCTGCCTTGCCCTCTGGACTGATCGTGTTCGAGCCGGCCAGCCGCTGGGGCGCCTGGCTGGGGACGCTGACCTTCATCCTGCCGACATTGTTTATCGTCGGCATTTTCATCTTCATGATGCGCCAGTCGCAGGGCTCGAACAACCAGGCGATGTCGTTCGGCAAGAGCCGGGCCCGGCTCTTTACCGCAAACCGGCCATCGGTGGTCTTCTCCGACGTGGCCGGGGTGGAAGAGGCCAAGGAGGAGCTGGTCGAGGTCGTCGAGTTTCTCAAGTATCCGGAGAAGTTCGCCGCCCTCGGCGCGCGGATTCCTCGCGGTGTCCTCCTCGTGGGACCCCCCGGCACGGGCAAGACGCTGCTTTCCCGCGCCGTCGCTGGCGAGGCCGGGGTGCCGTTCTTCAGCATCTCCGGTTCGGAATTCGTGGAGATGTTCGTCGGCGTCGGCGCCAGCCGGGTGCGCGACCTGTTCGACCAGGCCAAGCGCAACGCACCGTGCATCGTTTTCGTCGACGAGATCGACGCGGTCGGCCGCCAGCGTGGCGCCGGTCTCGGTGGCAGTCACGACGAACGCGAGCAGACGCTCAATCAGATTCTGGTCGAGATGGACGGGTTCGATTCCTCCACCAATGTCATCGTCATCGCCGCCACCAACCGGCCGGACGTGCTCGATCCCGCGTTGTTGCGACCCGGCCGGTTCGACCGCCAGGTCATTCTCGACCGGCCGGATATTCAGGGCCGGGTGGCGATCCTCGATGTCCATGTCCGCGGCAAACCGCTCGAAGAGAGCGTTTCGATCGAGAATCTGGCCAGGCAGACACCCGGATTCTCCGGGGCGGACCTGGAGAACCTCGTCAACGAGGCCGCAATTCTGGCCGCGCGCAAGAATCGTAAGACTGTCGGACCGGACGAGCTGACCGAGGCCATCGACCGTGTCATCGCCGGGCCACAACGCAAGAGCCGGGTTATCTCCGACCGCGAACGGATCATGACCGCCTATCACGAGGCTGGGCACGCGCTCGTCGCCCGCATGCTCCCCAATGCCGATCCGGTGCGGAAGGTCAGCATCGTGGCGCGCGGCATGATGGGCGGCTACACCCGCGTCGTCCCCGATGAAGACCGTCTCTTCAAAACAAAGGCGCAGTTCGAGGATGAGCTGGCGGTCTACATGGCCGGTCACGTCGCCGAGGACATGGTCTTCGAAGAGCAATCGACCGGAGCCGCTAACGACATCGAGCGCGCGACCGGCATGGCGCGCCGCATGGTCACCGAGTTCGGCATGAGCCGCACATTGGGGCCGCGTGCCTTCGGCAAGAAGGACGAGTTGATCTTTCTTGGCCGCGAAATCAATGAGCAACGCAACTATAGCGACGAAGTTGCCTACCAGATCGATCAGGAAATCCAGGAGCTGATCGACGCCGCCCACGAGCGCGCCCGCGCCATCGTCGAGACTAACGCCGACAAGTTACGGGCCATCGCCGATCTTCTTCTGGTGGAAGAGACGATCGAAGGCGAAGAGCTAGAAGCGCTCTTCGAGACGCCGCGTCCTCGTCCCGACCTGGTCGGTCCCCCGAGCGGCCGCCCCGGACGCGGATTCGGCCCCGTTACACCGTCCGCGGAGCGCCCGGCCGCCCGCGTCGAGCGCGATTTACCGCCAAATACGGGGCAGTTGCGTCCGCAACCCGCGGATTGAGTCTACCGGTACCGACACCGCAAACGTGTCATTCCGAGGAACGAGGAATCGCGTCAATCTCCGCACAATGCGGCGAGTTGCCGGA
>JACCXM010000050.1 GCA_013697005.1 Chloroflexia bacterium
GCTCGATAGCAGCAACGTCACCCATCACCTGCAACGCCAACTCAGCGCCGCGGAGTTGCCGCGCGTCACGTTCCACGCGCTGCGGCACACGTGCGGCTCGCTGCTGCATCAGGAAGGCGTGCCGGCGCGCACGATCATGGAGATTCTCGGCCACTCGCAAATCACGCTCACGCTCGGGACGTACTGCCACGCCACCCCGCTCATGTTCGACGAGGCCGCCGGCGCCCTGGAACGCGCCCTCAGCGGGTCGCGCTAAAATCGTTTTGCGGTCACTTTTGCGGTCAGAATGGGGAATTAGCGATGCGGCGCATCACTCGGAATAGCGAAAAACCACGTATCCATGCGTGTTTTCGTGGTGGCCCCCCAGGGATTCGAACCCTGAACCAATGGATTAAAAGTCCACTGCTCTGCCGTTGAGCTAGAGGGCCGGGCGCTCATCGTCTCTGGTCGTCAATTGTGCCACGCTCGTGCTCGCGGCGCGTGGTCAGCGTTCAGCGCCAGTATGGTTTCTCCGCAACCAGAAGGACGATATGGCAGCAGTCTGGGCACGAGCGGCGACAGGATTCGGTGCCGCGGCCGGAGTTTCGGCGATTGCTCGACTCGGCCAGGCGCTCTCGCCGAGGGGCGCGGTTGCGGCGACAGCGGTCGGCGGGCTCACCGTTACCGGCGCTGGATTTTGGGGCGGCACGGCGCTGGCAACGTTTTTCGTCTCCTCGTCGCTCCTCGGCCACCTTCCCGCTTGGCGGCGACTGGAACAACAGCGCGGGAATGAACGGGATGCCATCCAGGTGCTGGCCAACGGCGGGGTCGCTTCCGTGCTGGCGCTCCTCTCCGTGTTGCCAGCGCCGTCGCTGCGTTCGTCGCTCCTGCTCGGATTCGGCGGGGCGGTGGCGGCGGCGACGGCCGATACCTGGGCGACCGAGATCGGTTCCCGCTCGCGCCAGCGTCCACGGTCGGCCGGGACGTTGCGACCGGTGCCCGAAGGTGCGTCCGGCGGCGTCACCTGGGCCGGTCTGGCGGCGGCGGCGGCGGGCGCGGCGACGATCGGAGCAGTCCTCTCGGCCGGATCGTTGTGGCGGCACGGCACGACCCGAGACCGCGCGATTGCGGTGACGCTTGGCGGGTTTGCGGGAGCCTTCATCGACAGCGTACTGGGCGCTACCGTGCAAGAGGTCCGTTTCTGTGATGTCTGTCGCGAAGAAACCGAGCGTCTCTTGCATCGCTGCGGCGCCGCCACTCGTCCCATTCGCGGCGCACCATGGTGCACCAATGACACGGTCAACGCCTTGGCTACCGTTACCGGCGCGGCGGCGGCAATGGCCGTCAGCACGCACATGGATCACCGCCGGAGATCACGCTGGCGCCACTGTAGAGTACCTTTCCCGCGACGAATCACGCTGGCGCGGTGTGCCCGAGAAACAGCGACCTGGCTTGGCGCAACGCCACTCACCGCGGGCTCCAGCATAGCGAGACCGGCGACACGCCGGCCCGCTGGGAGGCTGTAAATGACACCTTGGCGGCAGCGGCTCCTCGTTCTCGGCGCGATGGCGCTGATGCTCGGTCCCGCCGCGGCGACCGCGCAGGAACCCGATCCCGCGAATGCGCCCCAACCTCTGCCGCCGCCCGAGGTGGCGCAGCCCGCCTACGACGTGCTGCGCATCGACGATGCCGGCCTGGGCCGCCCCTACCGGGTTTGGGAAGAGTGGGTACCACAGGTGGTGACGACACCGGACGGCGGCGCCTGGATTTTCTTCACGGCGCAGGTGCGCACCGAGGAGGGGTACGGTGACCGCCGGCTGTACGCCGCGCGATTCGATGCCGAATTGAAGGTCTGGTTGCCGGCGCAGAGTATGGGAAGCAGCGCCACCCAGTTCGGCGCATCGGCGGTCGTCGATCGCAAAGGGGTCGTCCACCTCGTCTACTCCGATCGCCAAGCCGGGGGCGATACCTGGAGCCAGCTCGTCTATCAGACCATGGCCGATGACTCATGGACGGAACCTGCCCCGATCGCCCCCCATCCTGATGCGGGACACCAGATGCTCGCTTCGCTGGCGGTGGATGCGAACGACACCTTGCATGTCGTGTGGCGGGATCAGCGACTCGTGACGGCGGAAGCACGCGCGGCATTGCCGACCAACGCCGATCTGATGGCCAGCGACCGCGTCGCTGGCGAGTGGACCGAGGCCATGCCCATCACCGTCCGCGAGGCGCCCGAGATCAACCCGGCCTGGCCGCACCTGACCGTCGACGGCGATCGTATCGTCGCCGTTTGGTCGATCTACCGCGGCACCACCGCCGAAGAGATGAAGAGTGCGATGCGGGTCGAGTGGAGCACGCGGTCCCTGGATGCAACGAGCGCCTGGAGCCCGCCCCAGACGCTCTACGTGCGCGAAGGCGGTGACGCCGGGGGTCGCCTGATCGATCTCGCATCCGATCCTCGTGGCGGCGCCGTGGTCGTCTACGGGCTGTTCAACCGCGGCATCAATGAGATTTTCTTGCAGCGGTTGGATACGGGGAGCAGCGTCTGGACTGAGCCTGTCCTCATCTCGCGCGGTGACTACGGTTACCTCCCGGCGGTCGACATCGATGCCGAAGGCACCATCTACACGGTGTTCAATAGCGGCCGCAACCGCGACGTCGATATAGGCGGACTGATCGCCGACCGCGCCGGGACCAGCCCCGGCGCGGTCACGTTGACACCGGGAGAAGCTGGTGTCACTGCCCGGGCGTCGATCGCACTCGACCAGAATGGGAGTCCGTGGGTGGTTTACATGCATCAACCCACGGGTTCGAGCAACGTGACCGAGATTCAATCGGTTCGCGCGGCACGATTTGCTCCGCCCGAACCATCCTGATAATAGCTAATTATGTCATTCTGAACCCTAGTGCGAGAAATCTCGTTGGATCAACACGTGCTCGCTAGGCACGATCGCGCGCGGTCGTTGCCGCGGCGAGCATCGTGGCCACCGGGGCGGGGTAGCCGGTCCAGAGGGTGAAAGCGCGCGCTCCCTGGTGAACGAGCATCGGCAACCCGTCGCTAGTGCGCAAGTCGCGTCGCGCGGCCGCCAGAAGCAGGTCCGTGTCGCGATAGGTGAGATCGACGACAACTGCGTCCGGCGGCAGCCGGCCGAGGAGTGACGCGGCAAGCGGCATCTCGCCCTGGCGCCAACCGAGCGATGTGGCATTGACGAGAATCGCGGCTCGGGACAGCTCACGCGTCAGCAGGTCATCGTCGAGGGCGGCAGCCCGCACCGGAGCGGGATGGAGATCCTCCGCCAGTTCCATCGCCCGTTGGACGTCGCGGTTGGCCACGATGATCTCACCAGCGCCAGCCGCCTCGAGGGCGAGTACCACCGCGCGGGCCGCGCCGCCGGCGCCGAGGACCAGTGCGATCCCCGGTGATGATCCCGCCAGCACATTGGACATCGTGACGCTGAAACCGTGAATGTCGGTGTTGTCACCGAACAGGTTGCCACCGCGGTTGACGATCGTGTTGACCGCCCCCGCCCGCCTCGCCTGTGGAGAAACATCGTCGATGAGACTCATCACGGCGACTTTGTGCGGCACGGTGACACTCGCGCCCAGGGCGTCGCGATCACGCAAGGTCGCGATCCGGCTCGGGAGATCCGGGGCCGGGGTGTGCCAACGCTCATAGACAGCTGGGATACCGAACGCGGCGAGCGCTGGTTGATGCAGCGCGGGCGATAACGAGTGCGCGACAGGGTCTCCGATGACGCCGAGCCGATACGGCCCCCCGGCCGCATCCAATGGCGGCGGGGTCGCCACGCGTCTACTCCTCGGTGTTCAGGTAAAGATCGACGTTTGCGGCTTGCTCCTCCGCCGTGACCGCGAAGGCGTGCTCGCCGCTGTCACCCATAGCGACAAAGAACATGTACGGCGTGTCATTGGGCACCAGAACGGCCTGAATCGAGGCAAACCCTGGGTTGGCGATCGGACCTGGCGGCAACCCATCAATCTGATAAGTGTTGTACGGGCTGTCGTAAAAAAGGTCTTCGCCGGAGAGCTTCGGCCACCATTCCTGTGGCGTGCCGAGCGCGTATTGGACCGTAGGGTCGGCTTCCAGCCGCCAATTCTCTTCCAATCGGCTCAGGTAGACATCAGCGATCGTGGGACGTTCTTCCGGAAGGCGCGCCTCGCGCTCGACCAACGAGGCGATGGTCAGCACATCGTGGATGGTGAGTCCCATCTGCTGCGTGCGTTGTCGCATCTCCGGTGTGTATCTGGCCCCGAACGTGTTCAACATCGTCACCACGTTCACGGTTGCGTCATCACCATCGAACCGATAGGTGTCGGGGAAGAGAAATCCTTCAAGCGATTCCTCCGGCGCCAAACCGGCCAGAAAATCGAACTGCGAACGGTCGATGTTCGCGACCGCATCGAGAAACGCCGCCGCGCCTCCTTGGCCACCAAGCCGCTCATACTCTTCCGCAATCTGCTCGGTACGCCAACCTTCGGGAATGGTGATATCGAACGACTCCGGCGCGGTCGAAGCCGCCTGCACCACTGTCTCTTCCGGAGCGGCACCGGTGATGCGGTCGACGATCTGAGGGACACTCATCCCCTTACGCAGGGTATACGTCCCCGGCACCAGAGCGCCGCCGGACATCTTGAACTGACCCTGAAACAACAAGGTCGAGCGAATGAGTCCTTGCGCGGCCAGCTCGTCCGCGATCTCCACGTCGGTTTGATCCTCGAAGACCGTGACCATCACTGGAGCGCCGGCGTCTTCAGGACGGGCGATTTGCGCGGCATAGGAAAACGCCCACACCCCGGTGGCCAGGACGACGACCGAGAGCGCGGCGATGGTCACCACTTTCAGTGACTGGGTAAAGATGCGCAACACGCGAATGAGATCCTCCCGCGAAGATGGAACAGGAGCCACGAAGGTCCACCTGATACAGACGCGATGACGTAATACTAGGTTTCATGGAAGCGCCTAGCAACCACGAGACATCGGTTCATGGTGTACCAGAAGTGCCCAGTCAACGGTCTCGCATCGTTGCCATAACCGGCCCCACCGCCACGGGCAAGACCGCACTTGGCGTTGCCCTCGCGCTCCGTTTCGGCGGCGAAGTGGTCAACGCCGATTCGCGCTATCTTTACCGTGGGTTCGATATCGGCGTGGCCAAGCCTAGTCTGCAGGAGCGGCAGGGCGTCCCCCACCACCTGATCGACATCCTGCCACCATACGGCATGATGTCGCTCGCGAGCTACCAGGATCTGGCGATGATTGCCCTGCGCGATATCCTGGCGCGAGGCCGGCCCCCGGTTCTCGCCGGCGGCACTCCCCTCTACATCAATGCCGTGGTCGAAGGGTGGCGCATTCCCCGTGTCCCTCCCAATTACGATTTGCGCGCCGCGTTGGAGACAGAGGCCGCAGAGTCCGGGATCGCGGCGCTGGCGGAACGGCTGAGAGTCATCGATCCTGCCACCGCCGCCCGCAGTGGGAACAATGCGCGGCGCATCATCCGGGCGCTGGAAATCCACGATGCGACCGGCATTCCCATGTCCGAATTGGAAGGCAAAGGTCCGCCACCGTTTGACACCCTGGAGATCGGTTTGACCGCGCCCCGCAGGTGGCTCTATCAACGGGTCGATGACCGTGTCCTCGCGCACATCGACCGCGGACTCGTCGCCGAAGTGCAAACGCTCCTGGCGAGTGGAATCAGTGAGACGGCGCCGGCGATGAAGAGTCTGGGCTACCGGCAACTGCTGCCCTACCTGCGCGGCGAATGTTCGCTGGACCAAGCTGTCGCACGCACGCAGCTCGATACCCATCGCTACATTCGGCATCAGGAAACGTGGTTCCGCCGCAATCCGCGCCTCGTCTGGTTCGACGTCACGACGCCGGGCTGGCAAGAAGCGGTGATGACCCACATCGGTGATTTCCTCAACCCCCCTGATGCGAGCATCGAGCGTGAATAGAGCGGCCGTTCCACGCCGAATCGCCGGCAACGACCGGTATACTTTCTGCACGTGCGGTCGCCAGATAGCGATCGCGCGGCGAGAAAGGGATCACCGTGGACCGTCAGTCGTACGTCGAAAACATCGTCGATCATTACGAGAATCCCCGAAACAAGGGTCGCATGGAGAATTCGGACATCCATCTTGGGGGTGGTAATCCAGGGTGCGGTGATCTCATCACCATGTATGTCAAAATCGGTGTTGGTGATCGGGTGGAGCAAGTCAC
>JACCXM010000085.1 GCA_013697005.1 Chloroflexia bacterium
CGCGTACTCCAGCCACGCCCACCAGACCGGGACAAACAGCGCCACGAACGTTGTCAGACCCGCTAGCGACGGATTCCCATGCAGCGTTTGCGCGACGGCCCCCACCGCCACCACGAAGCACAGATCGAAGAACAGCTCGAGCCACGATGCCCGCCGCTCCGGTTCAACACTCGGAATCACATCCGAAATGCGCGCAATCGGTGTGCTCATCGCCTCCGCCCGTCTCGCGTTCCCCCCTCTCCTGCAAGCGGCTCGACGGGAGAGGGGGGTAGGGGGGTGAGGGCATACCGCCGCATGACGTTGGACCTACTCCTCGTGTGGATAGGCCAGCGCGCCACCCCGCACGCTAACACTCACCCGGTCGCCGGGGCGGAATCCACCATACGCTCCCAGCCGCGCCTTCAGTGTGTGACCGCTCTCCAGGTGAATCGTCAGCAGTTGATCGTGCCCGAAAAACGCGCGCGAGACGATCGTCGCCATCACGGCGTCCTCATCTCCCTCGCTCGCGGGCGTGAGACGCAACATCTCCGGACGCAGCATCACCTCGACCGCACCCTCGAAGACCGCATGGAGCGGGATTTCTCCCAGCACGGTCACAGCCCGCCGCCCCGTCGCCATACCGGGCAGGAACTGCACATCCCCGATGAAGTCCGCGATCGCCCGCGTCGCTGGCCGGTGATACAGCTCCTCCGGGGGACCGGCCTGCACGATCTTGCCATCGAGTATCACCGCCACGCGATCGGCGATCGAAAGCGCCTCTTCCTGATCGTGCGTCACCAGCACCGCGGTGGCGCCGGCCTCGCGCAGAATCTGCCGCACTTCCTCGCGTACCGACGCGCGCAGATCCGCATCGAGATTCGAGAACGGCTCGTCGAGCAGGATCACCTCCGGCCCTGGCGCCAGCGCCCGCGCCAGCGCCACCCGCTGTTGCTGTCCCCCGGAGAGCTTATCGGGAGACCGCTCCCCCAAACCGGACAACCCGACCGTCGCCAGCGCCGATTTCACACGCGGGGCGCGGTCCGATCCGTGCCGCGGCAATCCGAACGCCACATTTTGGGCCACATTGAGATGAGGAAAAAGCGCGTAATCCTGAAACACCATCCCCACCCGCCGGCCCTCGGGGGGGACCCACCGGTTCCCCGCGCCGCCGGCCGCACAGACGCACTCGCCGCCGATCTCGATTGTCCCCGCCTGCGCCCGCTCGAACCCCGCGATCAGCCGTAGCGCCGTCGTCTTGCCGCATCCGCTCGGGCCGAGCAACGCCAGAAACTCGCCACGCGTCGCCTCGAGATCGAGACCGCGCAGCACGCCGACACCGGCGTAACTCTTTTCCAGACCACGCACCCGCAGCGCCGGGGGGTCGACCTCATCGCCGTCAGTCCGGATCATCGCCACCCGCGGCCGCCGTCGTGTTCCGATCATGGCGCCTGCTCGCGCACGCCATCGCGCGGGGCGAACAGCAGCATCGGCACCGCCGCTACGACGATCAGAATCAGCGCCGGAGCCGCCGCGTCGCCGTAGGCGGCGTCGTTGGCGGCCGTCCAGACCTCGACCGCCAGCGTGTCCCAGCCGGTCGGGCTCAGCAACAACGTCGCCGGTAGCTCCTTCATCGCCGTCAACAGCACCAGTGCCGCTCCCGCCAGAATGCCGGATCGCGCCAGCGGCGCGGTCACACTCGCCACCGCGCCAACCTGGCTGCGGCCGAGTCCGCGCGCCGCCTCTTCCAGACGCGGGCTCACCTGCAAGAGCGCGGCGCGGACCGAGCTGACCGCCTCTGGCAGGAACCGCACGACACACGCCCCGATCAGCATCAGCAGGGTTTGATAGACCGGCGTCCCGGCGCCGAACGCGACGAAGGCGAGCGCGACGACCAGCCCCGGCAACGCATATCCGAGATAGGCGAGCCGTTCGACCAGGCGCGCGCCTCCTCCCGGATAGCGCACCAGCAGCACGGCGATCGGCAGCGCGCACGCGGTCGCGATCAGTGCTGTCCAGAATCCAAGCGTCAGGGAATGCATGGTCGCGGCGGGGAGCCCGGAGAGATCGGTTCCGGCGGAGAAGGAGCGCACCAGCCACGCGCCGAGAATGGCGATCGGGAGAGCGAGCGCCAATCCCACGACGAGCGCGCAAAACAGCAGCGCGGGAACTGTGGCGCGTCCCAGGGCGACCGGCCGTCCCCGCCGCCCGGCCCCGCTGCCGAGCCGGTGCAGGGTGGCATTTCCTCTGGCACGCAGCTCAACGACGAGCACGACGATCGAGAGCGCCACCAGCAGCAACGCCAACATCGCGGCGCCGCCGCGGTCCATCGCCGCGCGGTACTGGACGTAAATGGCGCGGGTGAAGGCATCGTAGCGCAGCAACGTCACCACCCCGAAATCGCCGATCGCGTACAACGCGACCAGCAATCCCCCCGCCGCCGCGGCGGGGCGAATCTGGGGCAGCGTCACCGCGAAGAAGCTGCGCCAGGGACCAAACCCCAGACAACGCGCGGCTTCTTCCAACGATGGATCGAACCCCCGCAGCGCGGCGCGCACGGTGAGATAGACGTACGGATAAGTAAAAAGCGTCAGCGTCAACCACGACCCGGCAAACCCATAGATCGAGGGCAACCGTTCCACGCCGAATGGCGCCAGCGCTGATTGCAGCATGCCGCGCGGCCCGAAGGCGGCCACGATGACCACCGCGCCAATGTACGATGGGATGACCAGCGGCAGCGCCGCGGCCACACTCCAGAAGGCGCGCCCCGGGAGGTCCGTACGCGTCGTCAGCCACGCCAACGGCACGGCGATGACGATCGTCGCCAGTGCGACCGCGCCCGCCAGCGCCACGGTATTGAGCACGACCTCGACCGTCCGCGCCCGGAGCAACACCGGCCAGATGTTCGCGCTCGCCTCGAAGGTACGCGCCACCAGATAGAGCAGCGGCAACAGCTCCAGAATCGCGACCAGCACGGCCGGCAGCACCACCCAGAGCGGCGGCCTCTCGCCGGACCATGAGAGTGCGCGGCGCTGCTGGCTGGCGGTCTGGGTGTCCTCCCCGCGGCGAACCGCGGGCAAGGTAACGGCTCGCGCCGCGCGGGGCCGGAGCGTGAGCATCGATCTCCTCGTTGCAACGGCGGTCCGCGGATCTGCCTGCGGTGTCGCATCACAAATCCGACGCCATGAGTCAGGTATCAACCAGGGGAATGCTGGAACGCGGATCCGGCCCTGTCAAGCAACGAGGCTGTTGGCTACTGGCAGTTGGCTTTTTTGGCGGTTGGTCATGGGTCAGTGGCTGCCGGCGATCGGCAACACGACCGGACGATCGGTAGGGGACACGGCATGCCGTGCCCTGTTGCCGACGCACAATCACAATGACCAACAGCCAACAGCAACAGCCAGCAGCCAGCAGCCGAGATATGATCCCGGTCCGGCGCGTACCGGACCTGAAACGAAAGAAAGGATGGACGAATGAAAATCGGGGTCTTCACGGCGCTCTTCAGCCAGCGGCCATTCGAAGAGGCGCTGGACTACGTCAAGACCGCCGGTTGCGAGGCAGTTGAGATCGGCGTCGGCGGCTATCCGGGACCGGCGCACGGCGACGCCGCGGCACTGCTCGCGGACGCCGCCGCGCGCAAGCGATTCCAGGATGCGGTTACCTCGCGCGGGTTGGAGATCAGCGCCCTCTCCTGCCACGGCAACCCACTCCATCCCAACCGCGAGATCGCCGAGGCGCACGACCGCGACTACCGGGCCGCGGTCCAGCTCGCCCAGAAGCTGGAAGTCCCGAACGTGATTACCTTCTCCGGCTGCCCCGGCGGCGGTCCGGAGGCGATGGAACCGAACTGGATTACCTGCCCCTGGCCTCCTAATTTCACGGAATCGCTCGCATGGCAGTGGAAAGAACGGGCCACCCCCTATTGGTCGGAAGCGGCGAAATTCGCCAAAGATCATGGCGTGCGCGTCGCCATCGAGCTCCACCCCGGATTCATTGCCTATCACACCGACTCGTTCAATCGCCTGCGCGAGATCGGCGGCGAAACACTCGGTGTCAACTTCGATCCCTCCCACCTCTTCTGGCAGGGGATGGACCCGCTTGTCTGCGTCCGCGCCCTGGGCGACGCCATCTTCCACGTCCACGCCAAGGACACCTGGCTCGATAAACCGAACATCGCTCTCAATGGCGTCCTCGATACCAAACCCTACACCGACGAAATCAACCGCTCCTGGATCTTCCGCACCGTCGGCTTCGGCCACGGCCAGGAGTACTGGCGCCACCTCATCAGCGAGCTGCGCCTCGCTGGCTACGACGGCGCGATCTCGATCGAGCACGAAGACTCCCTGATGAGCGTCAACGAAGGCTTCACCAGCGCCGTCAATTTCCTCAAGGAGGTCGTCATCCAGGAACCCGCCGCCCAGGTGTGGTGGACGTGAATGAGTCGAGAGTAGACACGCGAACACGAAGTTAACGAGGGCCGAAAGATGACTCGAGAGCGCTCGTACCAGGATCTTATCGCCTGGCAAATGGCCATGGTTCTCGTCGAAGGCGTGTACCGTGAGACCGCCTCATGGCCAGCCGACGAGCGATTTGGGTTCACATCACAGGTTCGCCGGGCAGTCGTTTCCGTGCCTGCTAACATCGCGGAGGGCTCAGGACGAAACGGAAGTGCTGAGTTGCGACATTTTCTTTCGATCGCTCATGGTTCGCTGTGGGAGGCGCAGACACATCGCGACATTGCAGAACGCCTCGGTTTCATGAGTCCCCCTATCGTCGCGTCACTGAGCGAGCAAGCCGACGAGATTAGCCGTGTGATCAATGGACTGATCCGCAGCTTGGATCGTCGCCGATCTCCAGCCCCCAGTATCGGCTGATCACGTTTGCCTATCGACTATCGACTGTCGACTTACCGACTGAAAGGAGCACTTCGTGACCCCCATCGGCATCGGCCTCGTCGGCTACAAATTCATGGGCCGGGCGCATTCCAATGCCTACCGGCAGGTTTCGCACTTTTTCGACGTCGATCCCTCGCCCCGCATGGTCGCCATCTGCGGCCGCGACGAGACAGGGGTCAAGGAAGCCGCCCAGAAACTTGGCTGGGAGGGGTACGAGACCGACTATCACGCGCTGGTCAACCGGCCCGATATTGAACTCGTCGATGTCTCGACACCAGGGGACACGCACAAGGACGTCGTCCTCGCCGCGCTTGCCGCCGGCAAGCACGTCCTCTGCGAAAAACCGCTCGCCAACAATCTCGCCGAAGCGCGGGAAATGCTCGCCGCCGCGCAAGAGGCGGGGACGATCGCGGTCGTCAATTACAACTACCGCAAGGTGCCCGCGGTGCAATTTGCGAAGAAATTGATCGACGACGGCGCAATCGGCGAGGTCCGCCACTGGCGCGCCGTCTACCTGCAGGACTGGATTACCGATCCAAACTTCCCGCTGGTCTGGCGGCTGAAAAAAGAGCTTGCCGGCTCCGGCGCCCTCGGCGATATCGCCGCCCATATCACCGACCTCGGCATGTATCTCATCGGTCCTATCACCGAAGTCGTCGGCACCATGTCGACTTTCATCAAGGAGCGACCGGTTGCCACGGAGTCGGGCGGTGGCGCCGGGTTGACCGCCCAATCCGGAACGGAATTGGGCGAAGTGACCGTCGACGACGCGACGACGTTCCTCGCCCGCTTCGCCAGCGGCGCGTCGGGCACGTTCGAGGCGACCCGGCTCGCGCCAGGGCGGCGCAACTTCAACAGCTTCGAAATTAACGGCGCCAAGGGCTCGATCGCCTTCAACCTGGAACGCATGAACGAGCTGCAAGTCTATTTCGAGAACGATCCCGCCGGACTCCAGGGATTCCGCACCATCAATGTCACCGAAGGCGTCCATCCCTACACCGCGCACTGGTGGCCGGCGGGGCACATCATCGGCTATGAGCATACCTTCACTCACGCCATCAACGATTTGCTCGAAGGCATCGGCAAGGGTGTCAACCCCGGCCCGACCTTCGCCGAAGGCTTCGCCGTGCAAGCGGTCCTCGACGCCGTCGAGCGCAGCGTCGCAAACCACGATTGGGCCACCCCCGAACCAGCTTGATGCCCGAAAGTTCCTCTCCCTGCGCACACTTGCAGGGAGAGGGGTTGGAGGGAGGGTTTCCCAGGGGTAGGGGTGCAGTTTTTGCCCGCGATCACCCGCATCCTTGAGCTATCACCAGTAATCTTCCGCACCACCCCGATACCCGAAAAGTTCGCCAAGTTCGCCAAGTTCGCCAAGTTCGATTCGGGTGGCCACGTCACCTCCCTCGCGCCAGCGCGGCCCGCACCCGTTCCTCCTCGTCAGGGGTGAGCAACGGGCGGGCCTCGTAGGGATCGGGGTCGGCGGCCGCGGCAACACGCGCCTCATCTCCCGCCGCGATCGCTTCGCGCAGTCGCGCCAGGTGGGCCGCGCGCAGCACCGATTGCTCCAGCGCCGCCCAATCCGGTTGACCCGCGGCATCCCGCACGCCCAGTGCGGAGCGGGCCGCCGGCAGCAGCCGTGCCAACTGGGCCGTGTCGGGCGGATCGGCGGTCGCGGCGGCACGAATTGCCTCGCCGAGCGAGATGCGATCGACCACACCGCGCACTGCGGTCCAGTCGAGCACATCCGCGAACGGCGCTCCCGCCGATTCGAACTCCGCCAGCGCGGTCACCACCTCCCGGTCGGGACCTGCGCGCAGGGCCCGCTCCAGGCGCTCCACCGCCGCTTCGCGCATCGACACGCGCAAGATGCGCCGGCTCTCCACTTCGGTCAGCCGGTCGACCGCCCCAGGCGGCGCCGC
>JACCXM010000104.1 GCA_013697005.1 Chloroflexia bacterium
GTAGTACTCACCGCTGTCAACCACTTCGTGGCGAGGTCTGGCCTACACGCCCTGCCCTCGCTGCCAGGTGCCGCGGACACGCGCCACGCTGAACCTCTCACCCCTCAGGCGGTGCGCTTCCTGCCCCGCACCGCCCATGCCCGGTCAATCAGGTGCAGCGAACCGTCGGCGGCAAACGGGAGCGTGACTCGCAATTGTTCCCGGAGCGCGGCCCTCCGGTCGTCATCGAGTCCAGACACGTAGCGCTGACCTGCGGACGCCCCCGGCATGGTATGCGGCAGCCAGAAGTCGTCGAGGTCTCGAAACGCCATCGGCACGTCAATCGCGTCGACCGCCACGTCGCCCAGTCCGGCCGCGCGCAACAGGTCCGTCATCGGCTCGGGCTGGCAGGTGTGGAAGTGCGGACGCGGATCGAGGGATGCGGCTTCAGCGTCCGTCGCCGCGACCGCGGCCCAGAAGTACCGCATGCGCTGCATCTCGCCCTGGTAGTCCCAGACATAGGCACCGATGGCGCCACCGGGACGGGAGGCGCGCACCATCTCGGCGACCGCGGGGGTCGGATCCGGGATGAAGTTGAGGACGAGCCCGGCGACCACCGCATCGAAGTCATCGCTCCTTACCGGGAGCGCGCGTGCGTCGCCGGGCTCGAAGCGGGCGCGCGGATCGGAGATGTGGCGTTGCGCGACGCCGAGGAATGCGGGCGAGGGATCGATACCCACGACCGCCGTCGGGTCGGTTGCAGCGAGCACGGCTGCGGTCAGGGCACCGGTGCCGCAGCCGATATCTAACCAGCGGCCACCCGCGGGGACCGCGAACCAGGTGAGGAAGGCCTCGGCCAGCGGGCGACTCCATTTCCCCACATAGGCCTCGTAGGCATCGGTGGCTCGCCATATGTACTGCCCGGACACATCGGCCATGCGGTTCCCTCCGCCAGTCCACCAACCGCCCGCAAGAATCGCCGTGGAACCGCATTCTGCGGCCTGCCAGGGCTGACTGCAAACATGTGTCAAGCATGTCGTGGCGAGGTGTGCGCCCGAAGACGGTTGAGTCTCCGTAAACTCCGCCGTCTACGGAGAACGGCTCTGGCTCAGGCGAGCCCCCGGCGCACGGCAACGGCGGCGGCCTCGGCGCGGGCGTTGACCTCGAGCTTGGCGAAGAGGTTGGCGACGTGCGTCTGCACCGTGCGCGTCCCGATGAACAGCGCCTCGCCGATCTCCCGGTCGGAGCGACCCTCGACTAATAGGCGCAGCACGTCGAGTTCGCGCGGTGTCAGGCCGGAGCCACCGGTGTCGCCTCGCACGGATTGTGGTTGCTCCTCGGCGGATGAAGCGAGAGCGAGGGCGTCAGCCACCGCGTTGGCAAACCGGAGTGCCCGTCCCTCGTCCCAAGCCACGGCGAACGCCGGTTCGGGAAGCGCGGCGCCCGCCTCTCCCATGATGCGCTCCACGTACGCAGCGTAGGCAATCCGTCCGACGCCACTCGCCTCGCGCGCCGCCTCCACCGCGCCCAGGAGGCGAACTGCCCGCTCCGGCCGCCCGAGGGCCAAGGCGACGCCCGCGAGACCGGCGACGGCGCCCATGACGATGCGCGCAACGCCGATCTCCTCCGCCGCGGCGATGCTCTCGACAAACAATCGGGCGGCAAGAGTCGGGTCGCCCAGTAATCGTGCGGCATGCGCGCGATAACCCAACGTCATGGCGATACCCCAGGAGTAGTCAATGCGGTCGCTGAGCTCTAGCGCCTCGTCGAGCAGCGGCATCGCTCCCGCCGCATCGCCAGTCAAGATCCGCGTATCGCCAAGCTCGAGGAGAGCTTCAACGATCCACACTGGCGCCCCGGCCTCTCGTAGCAGCGGCAACGACTCCGCCAAAGACGCGGCCGCTCTCGTCAGGTCACCAGCGAAGGCCCGGGCCGCGCCGACAACCAACTGGGCGCGGCCGAGGGAGAACGGGTCACCGAGCCGCTGAGCGAGCACCAGAAGTTCATCGGCGTGGGCAACGGCGGCATGGGGGTCACCGAGGAAGCCAGCCATGTAGACGCCAAGCTGGTGCGCGGCGGCGCGGACACCGACCGGAGCATCAGGGGCGGCACGGAG
>JACCXM010000149.1 GCA_013697005.1 Chloroflexia bacterium
GGTCAATGCGGCCCGGTACACTTGGGGGAAGACCTTGCCGGGGTGGTGAAATGGCAGACACGCCAGCCTTAGGAGCTGGTGGCCGCAAGGCCGTGCGGGTTCGAATCCCGCTCCCGGTACCAGACGACACCTAACGGCACCAGGTGACACCAGCGAGTGCTAGGCGGTACGAGTCAACACCCCTTTTCTGATTGGAGGGCGTTGCAAAGAGGGATTCGAACCCAAGACTAAGATTTCGGCGTCGCTATAAGGTTTCTGCGCACTTCATCCAGCGAATGGTCACAGATTGGTCACGCGTCTCACCCTTCTGAAATCGCTTGGTGATCGTAACGCCTCTTCCCCTGAATCTCACCTCGATCGCGGGCGCGTCGGGCGCTCTGTTCACCGCTCGAATCCACAGGCACCTCCCATCCGAATGTGACTGCATCACTAACTACTTTGGCTTTTGCCTTTGACGGACAAAAGCTGGCCGGTTATGATCAAAACACAGTTACCGGGGAACCAAAGGCGAAACCTATGCGGCGAGATATCCAAATTTCCCGAGAGTCCACCAATGCGGTGAGGTCGCGCTCGGGTAATGGCGTGGCCCGAGACCTCGAGACCCTGCTCAATTTCCTTCGCATCAGGGGCGCCAGCACGAGGCCGCTTGTCGCGCGTGAGACAGGGTTCAGCCGGGCGGTCGTCGCTCAGAGGCTTGGAGATCTACAAAGCACCGGACTTGTGGTTGATTCGGGGAGGGATGCAAGCAGCGGAGGGCGTCCCCCGCAGAAGATTCAATTCAATGCTGACCGAGGGCACGTGCTCGTCGCTGATCTTGGAGCGACAAGTATTGATGTTGCCGTCGCTGATCTGGACGGGCGCATCGTCGCGCATGTATCGGAAGACGCCGATATTAGCGCTGGACCGGAGATCATCCTCAGCCACGTAGAGCAACTCTTCGACAATGTGCGGGCGGTATCTGGACAGGCGGGGGGTGTGCCCTGGGGTATCGGTGTGGGTCTCCCAGGTCCCGTCGAGTTCAACACCGGGCGACCAGTCGCTCCCCCGATCATGCCCGGCTGGGACGCCTACCCCGTGCGCGAGCGGCTTACCAATCGCCTCTGTGTGCCGGTTTGGGTCGACAACGACGTCAACGTCATGGCCCTCGGCGAGCGAGCGGAAGGAAGTGCCCGCGGAGTCGATGATTTCATCTTCGTCAAGATCGGCACCGGTATCGGCGCGGGCATCGTCTCTCACGGCACGATCCAGCGCGGGGTGCAGGGCAGCGCCGGAGACGTCGGTCATATTCAAGTCGTCTCCGATCCAGACATCATCTGCCGCTGCGGCAACGTCGGCTGCCTGGAGGCAGTGGCGGGCGGTGCCGCACTTGGACGATCCGCGTTACGGGCTGCAGAGCAACGTGCCAGCGTTACGCTCGCCGAAATGCGCGCGCAGCGCGGAACGCTCTCCGCGCGCGATGTTGCG
The DNA here is from genome assembly GCA_013697005.1 of Chloroflexia bacterium. Lineage (GTDB taxonomy): Bacteria > Chloroflexota > Chloroflexia > Thermomicrobiales > UBA6265 > JACCXM01. The sequence goes on from JACCXM010000149.1 coordinate 1,465, forward strand.
GAAGCTGCCCGTCATGGAGACCCGGTTAGCGTTCAGCTGCTGCAACAGGCCGGCCGTCACATCGGACAGATGCTGGCGACAGCGGTGAACTTGATGAATCCATCCCTCATTGTCATCGGCGGGGGAGTTGCCGGGGCGGGCGACGTACTGATGGCCAGCATCCGCGAGGTCGTCTACGGACGTTCCCTGCCGCTCGCCACGCGTCACCTGCAAATTCGGCATTCGACTATTGGCGATCGCGCTGGGATCGCCGGTGTCGCAGCGATGGTGATTGACGAGCTATTTGCCCCGGAGCGGGTGTCATCCTGGATCGAGAACGGATCGCCCGTGGGGCGACCGGAGCCCGCGTTCTATTGACATCGCACGCCGTGTTTCGGCTGCACTGGAGGCTGCCTATCACACACTGGATCGCAAACTTCCGGCACTGAGTTCTGGAACCTGTGGGCAATGAGGATGAACGAACCGAAGTTCTCACTGGGATACCTGCTGAATCGAAGGTAGATCGCCCCGTCGCGGCATCAAGAGGAGAATGAGCAATGAAGAACGCGAGCTCAGGCAACAGCAGCCGGACGGGCTTGCACTTGCAGGGCATGACCCGGCGCAGCCTAGTGAAGAGCGCTGCAGCCGCAGGGTTCACCCTTCCGGTGCTGGGCAAGTCCGCCGTCTTCGCCGCCCCCCGCCGGACCGTACGACAGCAGGACGCCGAGAAGCCTGCGTCGCTCAACATGCTCTACGCCACGGTCGAGGCGGACGTAGAGGCGATCAAGCTGGCGATTCCTGATTTCAAGGCTGAGACCGGCATCGAGATCGTGCTTGATTCTCAACCCTACGATGCACTCCAGCAGAAGGTCTTCGCGGAACTCGCCGTCGACAGTCCCTACTACGACGTCATCATTGTCGACACCCCCTGGACTCCTGCGCTCACTGGCAAGCTCGAGCCACTTAGTGAGTACCTCACGAATGAGGCACTCAACGATGTGTCCGATCCGGCGCTCGACGACTTTATCGAGAAGGTCTTCTTCGATACCGCGGTCTACAATCCCACCTCGCCCAATCTCCAGTTCCCCGATCCGAGCGCCGTTGACGTCGAAGCCATCACCGGTGAAGGTTTCGAGATCTACGGTCTGCCACTGCAGGCCAACGCCCTCGTTGCCATGTACCGGACCGATCTCTTCGAAAATGCCGAGGGGATGGCGGCATTCGAATCCGAGTATGGGCGTGCGCTTGCCTTCCCTGAAACCTGGGATGAGTTCACGGAAGTCGCCAAATTCTTTACCCGCCCCGATGAAAATCTTTATGGCACAACCCTGATGGCCGGGAACGGCGACTGGGCGACCGATGACTTCAAGACGCTTCTAGCGGCGTGGGGCGGCGACGGCTACATGGTCTCGGACGATTTCACGCTGGCCTTCAACTCGCCGGAGGGTGTCGAAGCGCTGACGTACTACGCCGACCTGATCAATGAGCACAAGGTCACTCCGCCTGGTGTCACCTCGTTCTCCTGGGATGACGCTTCAGCGGCGTTCACCTCGGGTTTGACCGCCATCGGCATGAACTATCACACCGAAGTGCTGGCACCCGACGTGCAGGGCAACATCTCCTACGCGCTGGTGCCCGAGAAGGTCACCCGGGGTCCGCATTTCGGAACGTGGATGCTCAGTGTGAACAAGGCCTCTCAGAACAAGGAATGGGCCTACCGCGCCGCAAACTGGTTCACCAACGGCCCGACCCAGACCAAGATGCTTGCTGCGCAGCTCCACCCGAGCCGCAAGTCGGCCTACAAGGCAGCAAAGACTGACGAGAACGCGACCAAGTTCGGGAACTTCTACGACATCCTGGGCCAATCGCTCGCACTCGGGGTTGGTCGCCCGCGTCTCACGAACTACGGGGCCGTCGACAAGGAGATCTGGGTAGCGGTCAACAGTGCCGCGACTGGTTCAATGACTCCGGAGGAGGCCCTCCAATCTGCAGCGGACAAGGTGCTGGCGCTACTGCAAGAGGCAGGGTACCCCGTCAGCTAGCACGCACGGCGCCACTCCGCCGGCCGCACCTGCTGGGTGGCGCCGCGCCGCACTCCGGGCGTATTGCGCCAATCTTTTGAAGGACGTCATGAAACCGACGCGGGAGGAATCCAACGGGATCGGCTGGGCGCTCGTCACGCCGGCCGTCGGCGTCCTTCTGCTCATGACCATTTTCCCCGCGCTGTATCTGCTGTGGGCGAGTTTCCGGCGCTTCAACCTCATGATGCCGGAGAACGCCGCCTTCATTGGGCTGGAGAACTACCGGAATATCGTCACAAACGCCGACATCCGCCACAGCATGCTGGTCACGATCCTGTTCGTCGTCGCCGCGGTCGGGATCGAGCTGGTGCTGGGCTTGTTGCTGGCCCTCATGCTGGCGCCGAAAAGCCGGTCGAACGCCGCCGCCGCAACGCTCCTCATCTTGCCGATGGCCGTGACACCGGTCGTTTCAGCACTCGTTTGGCGCGAGCTGTTCAATCCCAATTACGGCTGGGTCAACTACTACCTGCGCAAGATCGGCATCATGGGCGAGCCGATCGCCTGGTTGAGTAGTCCGCAGACGGCCTGGTTCACCGTCATAAGCCTCGACGTTTGGCAATGGACGCCGTTCGTCGCGCTCATCCTGATGGCGGGGCTGCAAGGTATTCCACCGGAGCCGCGTGAAGCCGCCGCCGTCGACGGCGCAGAGGGGTGGCGACTTTTCTGGGACGTCACCTTCCCCTTGCTACGTCCGTTCGTGGCGATCGCGGTGCTGTTGCGGACGCTCGAAGCGTTTAAGACGTTCGGCACCATCCGGGTTCTCACTGGTGGTGGACCCGGCATCTCCACGGAGATCATCAACCTGACTATCTACCGCACTGCCCTTCAGGACTTCAGCGTCGGGGCGGGAGCGTCACTTGGGATCGCGTTTCTGGTCTTCCTCTCGATCCTCGTGCCGCAGATGCTGCGCGTCCTGGCGCGCGATTCCGATCTGGTGGAGGCCTGAGGTGAGACATACGCCTGGTCAACGCATCTTGACAGCACTCTCTCAGGTTGCCCTCTGGATTTGGGTGCTGCTGGCGATGGTTCCGCTCGTCTGGATGGTCACGACCTCGATCAAACCGGAAGGGTATGCCCAGACGATCCCGCCGACGTGGCAGTTCCAGCCGACGTTGCAGCACTACGTCGACGTTCTCGAGGGAGCTGCCGTTACCCCGTTTGGGCCGTTACTGCTCCACAGCCTGGTCGTGGCCGTCGGCTCGACGGCGCTGGCGCTAGTGCTCGGTCTGTTCGCGGCGTACGCGCTCGCGCGGCTCCGTTTCAAAGGCAAACGCTTCCTAGCCATGTGGATCCTTTCGACCATCATGTTTCCGCCCGTCGTGGCGGTGATTCCAATCTTCATCATGGCCGGCCGGCTGCAATTGATCGATAGATATCTGACACTGATCGTGCCCTACGCCGCATTTAATCTGCCGCTCGTCATCTGGGTCCTGCGCAGTTCGATCCGGCAAATCCCCGAGGAGATCGAAGACGCCGCACTGGTCGACGGCGCCTCACGCATGGAAATCATCACCCGGATCGTGCTGCCCCTCGCCGCGCCGGGCATCGCGACTGCGGGGATTTTGAGCATGCTCCTGGCATGGAACGAGTTCTTGTTCGCGCTCACGCTAACGCGGTCGCAGGTTAAGACGGCCCCAGTTGGTATTAGCGAGTTCACCGGCATGTTCGGCACGCAATGGGGCAGTCTCAGCGCCGCCGCCACGATCATCGTCGCACCGGTGGTGATCATGGCGCTCATGCTCCGCCGCCACCTGATCGAAGGACTGACGCTCGGCGCCGTCAAGTAACCGGCCCCGTGGCCACGGAGGAAAGCGAAATTCATGAAAGCCGTGCTGTTTCCCGGTGACCGCCAGGTGGTGGTCGTTGAGCGCCCGACGCCGGTTCCCGGGCCCGGTCAGGTTCTGGTGCGGGTCCGCGCCTCGGCCATCTGCCGCAGCGACATGAGCATCTACTACGGCAAGCCGGTCGTCGGCGGCGAAGCGACGGCGAGCGGTCGGATCGTGCCCGGGCATGAGCCGGCCGGGGAGGTCGTCGCGGTCGGCGATGGCGTCACCGGGATGGCCGCTGGCGACCGGGTGGCCATCTACCTCGGTATAGGATGCGACGCCTGCGAGTATTGCCGGAGCGGCTATCTCTTCCTGTGCCCGAACTGGAAGTGTATTGGCTTCGATCTGGATGGCGGCGACGCCGACTACATCCTCGTTCCCGCGGGAAACTGCCTGAAGCTGCCAGACGGGATCAGCTTCGAGGTCGGCGCGGTGATGACCGACATGGTTGGCACCCAGTACGACGCCCAGCGCCGGCTCAATGTGTCGGGAGTTGACACGGTTGCCATGTTCGGCATCGGTCCGATGGGCGGCGCCGGGATTCTCGTCGCGAAAGGACGCGGGGCGCGGGTGATCGCGGTCGACATTCTCGAGAGCCGCCTCGAGCAGGCACGCGCCCTGGGCGCCGACGCCACGATCAACAGCAAGGAGCAGGACCCGGTGGCGCGGCTACACGAGCTGACCGGTGGCCGCGGCGTTGACGTGGCAATCGACTCCTCGGGAAGTCCCGCCGGGCAAAACGCGGCGCTCGATGCCACGGCCAAGTTCGGCCGGGTGGCATTCATCGGTGAGTCACGCCAGACCGAGATCAACCCTAGTGACCAACTGATCCGCAAACTGCTGACGGTCATCGGCGCCTGGTACTTCCCGATCTGGGCCTGGCCGGAGATTACGCGCTTTGTGGTCGAGCACGACATCCCGGTCGAAAAGCTAATCACTCACCGTTTTCCCCTCGACGATGCCGCCGAGGCGTTCCGCATGTTCGATCAACGCTTGACCGAAAAAGCGGTCTTCATTTGGGAATAGGGCGACTTGCTCCCTGGAAAGGCTGAGACAGATGACGATGAAACTGTCGTTCAATACGTGGGTCTATTCGAGTTTCCCGATCTGGGTGCCGTCGTACCCGATTGAAGAGGCGATCAAACGCCTCGCCCGCATCGGCTATGACGGAATCGAGATCGGCGCGGCTGCTCCCCACGCCTATCCGGCCTACACCAACACCGAGCGCCGGCGTGAGATCCGCAAAACGCTGGACGACAACGGCATCGTTGTTTCGGCCATGCTTCCGGCTCCGGGAGGAGGGCCCGGGTTCAACGTAGCCTCCCCCTCGCCGGAGGAGCGGCGCGCCGCCATCGAGCAGTACAAGGAGGTCGCCCAGCTCTGTGCCGACCTGGGCGGGGACATTCTGTTGTATGTGGCGGGGTGGGTGATCTATGGCACCGAGTGGAAGCAGGCCTTCGCCTGGAGCCGCGAGGCGCTGGCCGAAATCGGCCAGGCGGCGGCTGATCTCGGGGTGACGGTGGTGGTGGAGCAGAATCCCGCCGACGGCAATCTCATCGAAAGCTGCGACGACGGTATCGAGCTGATGCGCGCGGTCGATGCCCCGAACGTCAAGCTCATGTTCGACACGATCCACGCCATGTATCGCAACGAGGTTCCCACGGACTACGTCTATCGGATGGGCAAGGACCTGCGCTACGTCCATATTTCCGATATCGACCGGCTCCCCCCGGGGCAGGGTCGCGGCGATTTCCGCGGGGTGGTCCAGGCGCTCTCGGACATCGGGTACGACGGGTTCCTGTCGATGGAGATCGGCTTTAACTACCGCAATGCCCAACCCGACAAATTCGCGCGCGAAGCATATGAGTACATGAAGCCGCTGGTGGACGCCGCGGGTAACGGGTGAACCAGGAGGTCGCATGACAGGGTATCGATACGCCTACAACGCGCTGGTGTACTTCGGTGAAGACATCGCCGTTTCGATCGACCGAGTAGCGCGATACGGTTACGATGCGATCGAGGTCGTCGGCGAACCCACCGCGCTCGATGCCGCGCGGATCAAGCGTCTGGCCGATGATGCCCGCATCGCCGTCAGCTCGGTTTGTTCCATCTACACCCCCGAACGCGATCTGGTGCACCCCGATCCCGCCGTTCGCGGGGAGGCGATTCAATACGTTAAAGATGTGGCCGATTTCGCGGCGACGATGGGCGCGCCTACGATCATCGTCCACCCGACCGCGTGCATGAAGACACAGGCCCTGGCGCCGGCGGCCGATGAGCGACGCTGGGCCGTGGAGGGCATCCGCGAGGCCGGGGAATACGCGGCACCGCTGGGTGTCAATCTCTCCCTGGAGTGCTGGAACCGCTACGAAACCTATTTCATGAACCGCCTCGAGCAGGCCGCCAGCCTCTGGACGGAGACCGGTCTGAGCAACGGCGGCATCCAGGGCGACACGTTCCACATGAGTCTCGAAGAAGCTTCGATTCCGGAGGCATTCCGCCGGCACGGCGCGCTTCTGCAGCACGTCCACCTCGCGGACTCCAACCGGGCCGCGCCGGGGGCTGGACACCTCGACTTCGTCCCGATCGTGCAAGCGCTGGTCGATGTGGGGTACGACGGGTACCTGAGCTTCGAGTTGCTTCCGGCCAGCGCCGATCCGTTCGAGGCGATGAAAGCGGGTGGGCAGGAGGCGTTTTTCGACCAGTACACGGAGCAGGCCATCCGCCACATGAAGGATGTCGAGTCTCAGATCCAGAAAGCAGCGTAACGATGCACCGGTTCGAAGGGAGAAACGGATGCGCCAGCTTCCAAGCATGATGAAAGCCGCGATGCTGTACGGACCGAATGACCTGCGGGTCGAGCGGGTGCCGCTGCCCGAAGTTGGCGCACACGATGTGCTGCTGCATGTCGACATGTGCGGCATCTGCGGCACCGACGTCCATATCCTGCGAGGATCGTTCCCCGCGCCAAATCTGCCGCTAATTCCGGGCCATGAATTCGCCGGTCATGTGGTGGCCGTCGGCGAAAACGTCGGTCACATCAAGACCGGTGATTACGTCACCGCGGACATCAATCTCGCCTGCGGTCATTGCTACTTCTGTCGTCGCCAGCAAAAACTCTTCTGCGAGCAGATCCAGCAGATTGGGGTGCATACCCACGGTGCGCTCGCCGAGTACGTGAAGGCTCCCGCCGCCGCCATCTATCAGGTGCCAGAGGAGTTTTCGCCGCAACAAGGCGCATACATCGAGCCGCTTGCCTGCGCGATCCACGGTCAGGCGCGGGCCGAGATTCAACCCGGCAGCAGCGTCGTCATCATCGGCGGTGGCCCGATGGGGTTGGCGCATATCCAGCTCGCCAAACTCAAGGGAGCGGCGCCGGTCATCGTCACCGAAATGAATGCGGTGCGCCTGGCCAAAGCCCGCGAGATGGGCGTCGATCATGCCATCGACGCCGGGGCGGAAGATGCCGTTGCGGCGGTGCTGGCGCTGACAGGGGGCCGCGGCGCCGACTATGTGATCGAGGCCGTGGGCAGCATTCCCACGTATCGGCAAGCCTTTGACATGGTGCGCCGCGGCGGCACGCTGGTGGCCTATGGCGCGGCGCCAAGCACCGCGTCGATGGACCTGAAGCCGTTCGACATTTACAGCAAGGAGCTTACCATCGTCGGCTCATATGCCGGCACCTACGTGACGTGGCCGGAGGCGATCAGTCTCATCCAGGGCGGGCGGTTCAACCCGGAGGACATCGTCACCGAGATCGCCCCCCTGGATGACATCGTGGGGGCGATCGAGACAGTCGAGAAGAACAAAGACGTGATCAAGATCCAGATCCGTCCCTGACGCGGACCGATGAAAGGAGGTTCCGAACGACGACATGAACCGGCATCTCGCCCGGTGCGGACGCCACCGAGCGCAATCGAAACGAACGGCAAAGGAGTAGGTTCAATGACTGGGACCCACGGAGACCACGGTAATCGAGCTCAGGGACTCGGCGAGACCAGGATCTCGCGCCGACGGATGTTGAAGCACGCTGGCGCGGCCGGGGCGCTGGCCACCGCTGGGCGGCCGCTGCTCGCCGCCGGTGGCGCGGCACTCGGCTCCTCTCTGGCGACACCGGCGGTCAGCCGGGCGCAAGATGGGATCACGCTGCGTGGCATCTTCCTCCCGGCGACGTGGGGCACGGTTACCCAGGAGGTCCTAGCCCCCGAGTACACGGCGCAGACCGGGGTCAACGTCGTCATCGACCTGATCGGGCGCGACGCCATTCACGACCGGATGGGCACCCTCTTCGTCGCTCAGGATTCGAGCTACGACATTTTCAATGTCGACTACAACTGGGTGCCCGAGTTCGCCCGCGCCGGCCACCTGCTGGCGATGGATGACCTTCTTAGTGCCCCGGAGATGGCGGGTGACGACTTCCTGCCGCGGGCACTCGACGTCGCACGCTGGGAGGGCGTGCTGTACGGCATCCCACAGACGGTCCACCCTCACATCCTGTGGTACCGCAAGGATCTGTTCGAGGAGGCCGGTCTGGAGCCGCCCGCGACGATGCAGGAGTGGCGGGAAATCGTCGAGCAGTTCCAGGGCCAGACATTCGGCGACCAGGAGGTCTACGGCTGGGCGGCCCAGGCGGCGCGAGGCTTCGGCAACGTCCACACCTGGCTCACCTTTCTCTACAGCTTCGGCGGCTCCACCTTCAACTTCGAGACGATGGAGCCAACGCTGACCACCCCGGAGGCAACCGAGGCCACCGCATTCTGGGCCGACATGATGCGTTTCACCCCGCCCGGCATCAACGACTACACCTACGACGAAGTCACGGCCGATGCCGCCGCCGGCCGTATCGCGACCTGCTTGCAGTGGTCATGGGGAGCCTTCGCGGTCGACGATCCGAGCATCTCCAAGACGGTCGGCCTCTGGGAGTTCGTCAAGGTGCCCGCTGGCACGGCCAGCGTCCCGCATCTGGCCGAGTGGGTCATTGCCGTTTCCAACTACAGCCAACAGCAGGAAGAGGCGTTGAAATTTATCCAGTGGCTGGAGAGTCCGGAAAACGACGTGCGCCAGGCGCTGCTTGGTGGTGGCGATCCCGTACGCGCCTCGAGCTATGAGAACCCCGAGCTGACCGAGGCCACCGTCGAGGGATTCCCGGGTCTGCTGCGGTTCCGCCGCTATCCGGAGACCCTGGAAGCAATGCAGACCACCCAGCCGCGGCCGCTGTTCCCGGAGGAAGAACGATGGGAGCAGGTCGTGTCCGTGCCATTGCACGCCATACAACTCGGTGAGATGACCGTGGAGGAAGGTCTGGCTAAGGCGCAGGACGACGTCAACCGGATGATGCAGGAGCTTGGGTACTTCTAGCAAACGCGGGCGATGCCTGCATCGCTCCGCCTACGCCCCGGGGAGGGAAGGTCGCCTCAGGTGACGCCCTTCCCTCTTGGGAGACAGTTGCATTTCCTCAATCACGCCAAGGAGTCAAGGCGACGCGGCTGTCGCCTTGACTCCAGGGACCGAACGCATCGGAGTCGCGGTCGAAATCGAAACGACGGAGACGGGGCTGAAGCATGTCAGCAGGAAGGAGCGCGCTGCCGCGGGAACAGGTCAGATCGCGCCGACGGCACCTCGTGCCATATCTGGTGATGCTGCCGGCCCTGCTGTTTCTGCTGGCGGTCTCGATTGTGCCGTTGGTCTATTCCCTGGTGGTCAGCTTGCTCCGGTTCAATCTGATGAATCTCGACCGCACGGGGTTCGTCGGGCTGCGCAACTTTCAACTGATCCTCGAAAGTCCGGACTTCTGGAATTCGTTGCGGGTCACCGCGCTGTTCGTGGTCATCGCGGTCGGACTCGAGCTGGTGCTCGGTCTCGCGCTCGCGCTCGTCCTCAGCCGCGACGTACCCGGCATTGGATTCTTCCGTTCGTTCATCCTCGTGCCGCTGGCTCTGGCTCCCGTGGTCGTCGGGTTGCTGTGGCGCTTCATGCTCAACACCGAATCCGGCGTGTTGAACTGGATCGTCACCCTCTTTGGCTTGCCCCGACTTGATTTCCTCTCGAATACGCTGCTGGCCCTGCCCATCATCGCTCTTGTCGATGTCTGGCAGTGGACGCCGTTCATGTTCCTGATCCTGCTGGCGGCTATTCAGGCCCTGCCGCATGAACCGTTCGAGGCAGCCGCGATCGACGGCGCCTCGACGTGGGAAACGATCGTCCACATTGCGCTGCCGATGCTGCGTTACCCCATCCTGGTCGCCGTGTTGCTGCGCACCATCGATGCATTTCGTGTCTACGACCTGATCTTCATGATGACGCGCGGGGGCCCGATCAATGCGACCGACACATTGAGCTGGAGCGTTTACAACGTCGGCTTTCGCAACTTCAACATGGGCTACGCCGCGGCGCTGTCCTGGATCATTCTCATTATCGTCACCGTGATAGTCACGATCTTTATCCGGCTGTTGAGCGGGCGCGGCGAGCAGCCGGCGTAGTGCCGGTCAGGATCGGGGGAAGCGGCAATGTTTACCGTGGGTAAACCCTCACCAGGGGTGATTGTCTTCACGTATGCCGCGGGAGTGTTGGCGCTCCTGCTCTTTATGTTTCCGATCTTCTGGATGGTGCTCACCTCGTTCAAGACGACAGTGCAGGCTTTTTCCAGTGTGCCGGTTCTGTTCTTCACGCCAACACTGGAGAATTATCGGGAGGTGCTCGTCGACCGTGGCTTCATTGGTTACATTCGGAACAGTCTCTTCATTGGGCTACTGTCCACCCTGTTGACACTGGCACTGGCGGTGACCGTTGCCTATCCGCTAGCACGCTACTCGCTCCGGGGCGAGCGGCAGATCGTGTCGTGGATCCTGTCTCTGCGCATCATACCGCCTATCGTTTCGGTCATCCCGCTCTACATCATCTTTTCGAACATCGGGCTCGTGGACCAATACCCCGCGCTGGTGATTATGTACACATTCATGAATTTGCCCCTGGCAGTCTGGATGTTGCGAGGCTTTTTCGCCGAGATTCCCCGCGAGCTGGAGGAAGCGGCGTTGGTCGATGGGTCGACCCCGCTCGGGAGCTTTTTTCGCATTGTCCTACCACTTGTGGCGCCCGGTCTAGTCGCCACGGGAATGCTGGCGCTGATTTTCTGCTGGAACGAGTTTCTCTTCGCCAATGTTCTCACCGCCGCCCGCACCAGAACCGCCCCGGTTGGGCTCACCGAGTACGCAACCCCGGTGAGCGTCCTGTGGACGCAGATCATGGCGGCCGGCACGGTCGTCGTCGTCCCTGTGCTGACTGTCGGGGTTGTCATTCAGCGGTTCCTCGTGCGCGGTCTGGCCCTGGGCGCCGTCAAGGGGTAGTGACTTTCTGGTGATCGCCACGACGGTAGGAAGTCAAGGAGTGGAATTCGGGCGATGAAGAACACGGCGCATTTTCTTGATGAGCACCAGCGGCAGACCCTCGCCGCCGCGATGGCGCGCATCATCCCCACCGACGATGTTCCGGGAGCGCGAGAGGCCGGCACGATCGATTTTCTCGACCGCTATCTCTCGGGAATCGCCTACGTCCTCGCCAAACCAGATGGCAGCGGATTCGAAACGCTGACCGGGAGGCAGGCCGCGGCCTGGACGGAGCGGATCCAGGCGCTGCGCGAGAAGTACGCCGCCGGCGTCGCGGAGCTGGACCGGCTCGGTCAGGCCCTGTGTGGTGACGACTTCGCTCGGCTCGGGGACACCGATCAGGACCGCGTGCTGGCGGAGTTGGAACGGCCCGCGGCGACGCAGGAGGCCGAAATGAAAACGGAGGCCGCGGTTGCCGCCTCGGAGCCGGGATTGCAGCAGATGACCGCTGAAGCCGATCTGGCGTTCTTCCCGCTGCTGGTGTTACACACGCGCCAGGGCTTCCTCGCTGATCCCATCTATGGCGGTAACCGGGACCGCATTGGCTGGAAGGCCATCGGGTTCCCCGGTCCGGCATCGCTGGCCGAAGCCCACGCTGGCAACTACACCACTCTTTCTTACTTTGCGGCGACACCCGAAGGTGACGAGGTCGGCCGATGACGGTTACCAGGAAACCGGATCGCGCGGAAGTCTGCATCATCGGCGCGGGAGCATCCGGGGTAACCGCGGCAAAGGTGCTGACCGAGGCTGGATTCCGCGTGGTGATCCTGGAACGCGGACCGTGGCGGACGGCGGAGACCTTTGGCGCTGATGAGCTAGCCAATGTCCACCGCTACAACCTCTGGCCGGACCCGCTCCTGAATCCGCGCACATTTCGGTCTACGGCGGACGAAACGCCTCGTGTTGAGCTGTTCTGCCCAGTGCCCCAGATGGTCGGTGGAGGCACCGCTCACTGGACAGGGTGGTTGTTGCGGATGACCGAGGATGAATTCCGGCCGCATACGATCTGGGGGGACGTGCCGGGGGCGACTCTGGCCGATTGGCCAATCACCTATCAGGAGTTGGAGCCGTACTACGACAAGGTCGAGTGGGCGTTTGGCGTCTCGGGGCGCGGCGGGGCTAATCGCTTCGAGGGTCCCCGCTCCCGTGATTACCCGTGCCCGCCTTTGCCGCCGACCCGCTACAACCAGAAGTTCTACGAGGGCTGCGCGAGACTTGGCTACAACGCGTTCCCAACCCCATCGGCGGCGCTGTCTCGTCCCTACAACGGCTGGCCGGCCACGAACCAGAGCGCGTTCGCCCAGCAGCACGGCGACCCGACGGGAACGCGCGGCAGTGCCCTGACTCGCCTGCTTCCCGAGGCCCTGGCGACCGGCAAGCTGGATCTGCGGCCCGACAGCTATGTGTATGAGATTACGGTCGACACCCACGGCCGGGCGAAGAGCGCCATTTATCAAGACGCCAGCGGCCAGTTCATCGAGCAGGAGGCCGACGTCGTGATCCTGGCCTGTGGCGCGATCGAATCGGCGCGGTTGCTCCTCTTGTCCCGGTCCCCGCACTTTCCCAACGGCCTGGCAAATGGAAACGATCTGGTGGGCCGCAACGCCACCTTCCATGAATACAGCGCCGCCATAGGCGCCTTCGCGGAGCCAGTCTATGGCTGGGCCGGTGGCGGGTATGTCGGAGCGAGCACCTTCGAGTTTCTGGCGCACGCCGAGGGGCGGGACTTCGTCGGTGGTTGCCACGTGGCGGCCGCCGGCGCCGGTATTCCGTTACCGATCTGCTTTTCTCTCCCGGACACCCCGAACTGGGGACAGGCCGCCAAAGATGCGGACCGTCAATTCTTCAACCAAACCATGGCCGTCGGGCTAGTGCTGCACGATCTGCCGCGGGCCACGAACCGGGTCGAACTGGACGAGGCGGTCACGGACGACTGGGGACTGCCGGTGGCCCGCATTACCCATACGCCCCACCCCAATGACTTGGCGCAGGGGCGCTGGATTATCGACCGCAACGCCGAGATTCTGGACGCCGCGGGAGCGACACAGATCTGGAAGGTCTACATCGACAAGGTGACAGGCAACTGCTCCCACCAGCACAGCACCCTACGCATGGGGCACGATCCCGGTTCGTCGGTGCTGAACGCATCCTGCCGCGCTCATGAGGTGGACAACCTCTATGCGGTCGACGGCAGTCCCTTTCCGACGTCGACCGGGGTCAACCCCACCCTCACCATCATGGCCAATGCCTGGCGGGTCGCGGAGGGCATCATCGCGCGGCGCGGCGCGGCAGCGTGAGGAGAGGAAAATTCCCGCACGGAGAAGGAGCGGGGCGATGCGACGACCGCTTCTCAAGAGGGGGTCAGCGCGAGGAGGACGCGAGCGCGAGAGACGTGGACGTCAGCGATCGTCGTTTACACACGTGGCGGCGCGAACCGCTACCGTATGAGGAGAGAGCATCATGAGTCATCGTTTCAATCGACGCCGGTTTTCCATCTCGGTTCTCGCGGCCGGCGCGGTGGTTATCCCGGTCCTGGGCACAACGTCCCGCTTGGCGTTCGCTCAGGATGCCACTCCAGCCGCCAGTGCCGCCGATGCCCTGGCCGCGATGGAGGGCAAGGTACTCAGCACCGGGCCGAACGGCGAGACCCCGACCGCCGCCTCGGACATCACGCTGACCGAGGAGGAGTTGGAGCAAATCCGGGCGATGGGCGCCACCGCCGCTATCGTCATGCACTATGGCGGCAACGACTGGGCAGTGGCCCAGATCGCCGGGCTGAAGGACCAGTTCGCTAAGATGGGGATCGAGGTGATCGCCGAGACGGACGCGGGGTTCGATCCGGCAACCCAGGTCTCCGACATCGAGACCACCCTGGCGCGCAATCCGAGCATCATTGTCTCCATTCCCACCGATCCGGTGGCCACCGCCGCCGCCTACCGGCAGGCCGCGGAACAAGGTGTGAAACTGGTGTTCATGGACAACGTGCCGCAGGGATTCACACCAGGAACCGACTACGTGAGCGCCGTCTCGGCGGACAATTACGGCAACGGTGTCGTCTCGGCGCACATCATGGCTGATGTGTTGGGCGGCGAGGGCAAGGTCGGCGTCATCTTTTTCGCCGCCGACTTCTTCGTCACGCAGCAGCGCTATGACGCGTTCAAGGCGACGTTGGCGGAGAGCTATCCCGGGATGGAGATCGTCGAGGAGCAGGGCATCAGTGGCCCCGACTTCGCGGGCGACGCCGACAAAGCGGCAGCGGCGATGCTCACCAAGCACGCCGACCTGAACGGCATCTGGGCGGTGTGGGACGTCCCCGCCGAAGGGGTCATCAACGCGGTGCGCACGGCCGGCCGGGACGCGGACGTGGTCGTCACGACGATCGACCTCGGCCAGAACGTGGCGGTCAATATCGCCCAGGATGGCATCATCAAGGGACTCGGCGCGCAGCGCCCATTCGACCAGGGCGTTACCGAGGCGATCCTGGCCGGGTACGGCTTGCTGGGCAAGGAAGCGCCCGCCTACGTCGCGCTCCCCGCGCTACCGGTGACGAACGAAAACGTCCTGGAGGCATGGACAGAGGTCTACCATCAGGATCCGCCGGCCGCGCTGCAAGAAGCGGCTCAGTAACCCGAAATACGACGGTCGAGAGCGTATGACCTCACCTCCTAACCCCCTCGCCCTGGGCGAGGGGGTTAGGAGGTGAAGGTTTCTCGGGTGAGGGCTGTCCGGAATGAGGTCCGGCGGCGATCGCCGGGGAACTGGATGACGTAGCCCGAAGATCGGGAGGAGAGCCCTCGACATGAGCGAGCTCGCGGTCCAGATGAGCGGGATCAGCAAGAGTTTCTCGGGCACGCGCGTCTTACACGCGGTCGATTTCGAGCTGCGCCCGGGCGAGGTCCACGCGCTGGTGGGTGGCAACGGCGCCGGCAAGAGCACACTGATGAAGATCCTGCAAGGGGTCTACACGGCGGACGAGGGGCGGATCGCCGTCAACGGCCAGCCGGTCGAGATTCGTTCCCCGCACGACGCGGGAGCGCTCGGTATCGGCATGATCTTTCAGGAGTTCAGCCTCATCCCGACGCTGACCGTGGCGCAGAACATTTTTCTCACCCGTGAGCCACGCTCGGGCGGACTGATCGATGACCGCGCCAGCGAGCAACGGACGCGGGAACTCTTCGAGGAGATGGACGAACGGGTCGATCCGCGAGCCATGGTCGGCGATCTCAGCACGGGTTACTGGCAACTGACCGAGATTGCCAAGGCCCTGGCCCAGGAGGCCCGTATCCTGATCATGGACGAGCCGACGTCGACGCTCACGGCGACGGAGACGCAATCGCTCTTCGCCTTGATGCAGAAATTGAAAGCCCGTGGCATCTCGATCATCTACATCTCTCACCGGATGGAAGAGATCTTCCAAACGACCGACCGCGTCACCGTGCTGCGCGATGGCCGCTGGATCAGCACGGAGCCCACATCGCAATTGACCATGGAGCGCGTCATAGATGACATCGTCGGCAAGACTATGGAAGGGGCGTTCGCCTGGCAGGAACGCCAGGTGGAGCGCACCGGGACGCCGCTCCTCGAGGTACGCGGTCTCTCGGCAGGTGGCCGCGTCCGAGACGTCAGCTTCAGTCTCTACCCTGGTGAAATCCTGGGGATCGCCGGCCTGATGGGCAGCGGCCGCACTGAGCTGGCGCGGGCAATCTTCGGCATCGACCGGATCGACGCCGGAGAGGTGCTCATCCGCGGCGAGCGAGCGCCAATCCGCGTCCCGGACGACGCCATCGCCGCCGGCGTCGCCCTGATCCCGGAGGATCGCCGCTCGCAAGGGCTGGTGCTCGACCACACGGTCAAGGACAACCTGCTGCTGCCCATGCTGCCGCGGCTCCAGCAGTTCGGGCTCGTCGACGATGCCCGCGGCGCCCGCATCGCCAAGGGATTCGTGGAGAGTCTCCAGATCAAGACCAGATCGGTCGAAACACCGGTCCGTCTGCTCTCCGGTGGCAACCAGCAGAAGGTCGTGATCGGCAAGTGGCTGGCAACCGAGCCTGACATCCTGATCATGGACGAGCCGACCGCTGGCGTCGATATCGGCGCCAAGACCGAAATCCTCGGCGTCATTCGCCGGCTGGCCGATGCCGGAAAGGGCATCATCGTCATTTCCTCGGAACCCGCGGAATTGTTGGCAGTGAGCGACCGCATCGTGATCCTGCACGACGGCAGCGTGCAACGAGAGCTCGACCGGCGAGAGATTGTGACCGAGGAGGAGCTTCACCATGCAGTCCAGAGCGCTTGAGCGGTCGCGGAATCTACGGATCGACTGGCGCCAGTATCTGGTCTACGTGGGGTTCATCGCACTCTTTCTCTTTTTCGCGATTACCCTGCGGGACTCAGGGTTCACCACCACGAACAACCTGCTGAACATTGCCCGCCAGACCGCGATCATCGCCACCATGGCGGTGGCGATGACCTTCGTCATTGCCGCGGGGCAAATCGACCTCTCGGTCGGCGCGATCGCCGGGCTGGCGTCGGTCACCACCGCGTTGACCATCGCCCGGTTCGGCCCCGTGGCCGGGGTGGCCGCCGGGTTGCTGACCGGGTTGCTGGTCGGTGCGGTCAACGGTCTCCTCGTGACCCGGCTGCTGATGCCGTCATTTCTCGTCACCCTGGGGATGATGGGGGTCGCGCGCGGCTCGGCGATGTGGATCACCGACACGGCGCCCGTCCCGATTCTCAATGAGCGCTACAACGCGATATTCGGCTCTGGCTCGATCGGTCCGGTGCCATCGCTGCTGATCTGGATCATCGTCGTGACAGCCATCGGAGCGGTTGTGCTCCGGAAGACGACCTACGGGCGGCAGGTGCTGGCCACCGGTGGCAACGAGCGAGCAGCCCGCTTCACCGGAGTTGACACCCGGCGGATCGGGTTCCTGGTGCTGACGGTCTCCGGGGTGGTGGCGGCCCTGGCCGGGATGCTCTACGCCGGCCGCTTGCAATCTGGCCGGTTCCAGTGGGGAGAAGGGGATGAGCTGTCGGTCATCGCCGCGGTCGTGCTGGGGGGCACGAGTCTCTTTGGTGGGAGTGGCTCCGTAGTTGGCTCAGTGCTCGGCGCGTTGCTCATCGGCGTGGTCAACAACGGGTTGATCCTGATGGGTCTGGAATCGAGCCAGCAGATCATCATCCGCGGCGGCATCATCATCGTCGCGGTCGCCCTCGCCAGCCGGAAATAAGCCGTCGTCGCCACAGGTTGGTCCAAAAGGGTTCCACCCGTCGAACCATGAAGCGTACACGCGAGGTGACTGCCGTGGATCCCCGATTGACCGTACACCCGTGGGTGGCGGCCCACCGGAATCGCACCAGTTTCGCGTTACAGGTCGAGGCCCGGCGCGATGACCCAGCCCCGGGTCAGAGCGTGCTCGCTGCCGGGCGATTGGCGGAGGAATTGGGGTTCGACGCCTTCCTGGCCGCCGATCACCCATCGTGGCAGTCAGAGCCTTGGCTGCATCTGGCTGCCCTCGCGGTTTCCACGGAGCGCATCGGCCTTGGCACGATGGTGAGCTCGGTGCTCTACAGGCCTCCGGTACTCACGGCCCGCTTGGCCTCAGACCGCGACAATCTGAGCGACGGACGCCTTGTGCTCGGTCTCGGCATCGGCTGGGATGCGGCGGCCCTCGGCTGGGGAATCAACGAGTTCGACCGCATGGGATTGCCCTACCCGCCCACGCCCGAGCGACAGGAGGCGCTAGCCGAGGCCATCGTGATCATTCGGGGCGTCTGGGGACCGGAGCCATTCAGCTTTCAGGGGCGTCACTTCACCGTCAGGGATGCGCACGTGATGCCTCCACCAATGCAAGGTGTGCCGCCCATCGTCATCGCCGGGGCCGGCGAGCGAACACTGCGGCAGGTCGCCGAGCTGGCGGATGCCTGCAATATCGGGCCGGTCGTGACCGGCGGGGTCGACACGCTGGAGCAGGCACGCGCCAAGCTGAACGCGCTGCGTCGTCATTGCGACGCGGTTGGGCGCCCCTCCGAGAACATCCTCCGTACGCACTTCACGATCTGGCTGATCCTCGCTGAAGACGAGGCAAGCGTGCGACGGAAAGTCGATCGCTACTTTCCAGACGGGCTCGATAGCATCTGGCAGCGGTGCGTCGTCGCTGACACACCAGAGCAGGTTGTCCTGTACTACCAGTCGTATGCAGACGCGGGTATGCAGTACTTCGTCGTCCAAGTGCTCGACGCGCGCGACGAGGAAACGTTTCGTCTTCTGGCTGGCGAGGTCATGCCACGGATCCGGCCCGCGCCGACGTGCGGCGGCGCGAGCGGTTAATCAGGGGGCGCAGGATACCATTGGATCGGATTGGGGAATTGGCGTGGCGATTCAATCGCTTCCAACATGCAGCCGAGGGCATCAACGGTGTCGAAGGAGGCAAATGCTCCATCGCCATCGACGCCGAATTCGCGCCCTGTACCCAAGGTGATGAAGCCCTTCGCCGCGCGCGTTCAAGAGCTCGGTGTAGATATTGGCCTCGTCCCCCGGTGGGGCGAACTCGAAACTGAGCTCGCCGGAGCCGGCTAACGCCAGTTTGGCTGGCGTACGCAGCGGTTGACCGCGGAACGTCAAATCTCTCACCCACGGCGGTCCAAAGTCATGGACTTGCCAGGGTCCGATCCCGAGCAAGGTCGACTGCGCCATTGCCCGGTCGATGTCGTGCACGGCGAGGCATACTTGGCGGATCGTGTCGCCGTTAGGGAGGTTACGCATCACCGTTTCCCCATTCATGCCATCCTCCCCATCCATTCGAGCCCTACTCTGCGTCTTGGCCCGACCACCTAGAGATTCTTCGTGATCCTAAATTACTCGGTTCCCGTGACCTCATCTTCCGTCGCCTCGTCGAAGATGGCATCGAACCGTGCTGCCGCCCGCTGCTGCATGTCGGCCGAGACATGCGAGTACCAGTCCATCGTCTCACTGATCGAAGCATGCCCGGGGCGCTCTTGCACTACCTTGGGATATTCCCCACTCGCTAGCAGGAACGTCGCGCTCATGTGTCGAAGGTCGTGAACCCGGATCCGCGGCACTTTCGCACGCTCGACGAGATTTCCAGACGCACGTGCAAGGGTGTTGGGATGGATCGGCATGCCGTTGAGAGTTGCGAATACACGATCGCGATCGGCAAAGTTCGGGGCTGCTGTCAGTTCGAGTTCCATCTGCTGCATAACCCGTTTGCCGGCGGCCCGAGTGTAGGCCCTTACGATGATGGTCCGAGGAGTTTTGTCACAACTTTGTCACGAACGTGACGAAACTCACCGGCATCAAGCGATACTGGAGAAGTAGGAATGGGCGGCGTTCACGCACCAAACGGTACGATGCGAGATAGAACGGCAGGTGCCGGAACGAGACTTCTGGAGTCCCGCTCCCGGCACCTTTTACTGGCCGGTCAGAGCATCCCCGTCTGCATCTGAACCCGGATTCCGTAACATCCGGAC
>JACCXM010000158.1 GCA_013697005.1 Chloroflexia bacterium
CGCCGCCACCGTGCGGGGTGGAGAAGGTCTTATGCAGATTGAAGTGCATGACGTCGATACCGAGATCGCCGGGGCGGGCGATACCGAGGATGGCGTTGAAATTCGCGCCGTCGTTGTAGACCAGCCCGCCCGCCGCGTGGACGGCGGCGACGATCTCCTCGATGTGCTCGTCCCAGAGACCGAGGGTGTTCGGGTTGGTGATCATCAGACCGGCGGTGTCGGGCCCGACCGCCGCCCGCAGCGCCTCCAGATCGCAATTGCCGCGCGCATCCGAGGGGATGGTGATGACCTGGAAACCGGCCATCACCGCGGTGGCGGGGTTGGTGCCGTGGGCGCTGTCGGGAACGAGAATCTTGGTGCGAGCCGTGTCGCCGTGGGCGGCGTGCCAGGCGCGAATGATGAGCACCCCGGTCAGCTCGCCCTGGGCGCCGGCCACCGGTTGCAGCGCCACTTCATCGAACCCCGAGATTTCGCCGAGCATCTCCTGCAGCTCGCACATCAACTGCAAGGCGCCCTGCACCGTGCTGGGGTCCTGGTAGGGGTGGATATTGGCGAACCCCGGCAGGCGCGCGACGACCTCGTTGATCTTGGGGTTGTACTTCATCGTGCAGGAGCCAAGGGGGTACATGCCGATGTCGATGGCGTGGTTCTTGTGCGAGAGGCGAGTGTAGTGGCGGATGACGTCGATCTCGCTGACCTCGGGCCAATCGAGACGCTCGCGCATCAGCTCCTGAGGCATTGGCGTCTCCGGCACATCCGGCGCCGGAAAGCGCACCCCGCGGCGGCCTGGTTTGCTCAATTCAAAGATCAGCGGCTCGACCGCCATATGCTGGATGCTCCCGGATAGATGGGCTCATGATGCCCGCGCGACTGGCTCGAAACGTCGCGATGGTAGCACGGTCTCCAGCGTCAACTGCCTTCGGGCGGAACACGAACCCGCGAGGGGACAGGACCGGATCGTTGCGTGGGGACGACTGGGGTGCATGAGGAGCAGGGGGCGCTATGCTCTTGATGCTGACCGTCCGCCGAAGAAAAGGAGCACCACGTGGCCGCCATCCGTGTTGGAATCCAGATTCAACAGCAGCACGCGACCTACCAGCAAATCCGCGGGGCATGGCAGGCCGTGGACGGCAGCGGCGCCGACACCCTGTTCAACTGGGACCACTTCTTCCCGCTCACGGGCGATCTGAACGGGACCCATCTGGACAATTGGACCGCGCTGGGGGCGATGGCCGAGGTCACGCAGCGGGTCGCGATCGGGTGCCTCGTCGCCGGGAACAGCTACCGCAACCCCAACTTGCTCGCCGACATGGCGCGCACGCTCGACCACATCGCCGGCGGCCGTTTCATCCTCGGTATCGGCAGCGGGTGGAATGAGCGCGATTACGAGGAGTACGGGTATGAGTTCGGCACCGCACTCTCGCGGCTCCAGGATCTCGATCGCGACATGCCTGTGATCGTGGACCGTCTGGCGCGGCTGAACCCGGGCCCGCTGCGAGGATCGCTGCCGATCCTCATCGGCGGCGGCGGGGAAAAGGTGACGCTGC
The DNA here is from genome assembly GCA_013697005.1 of Chloroflexia bacterium. Lineage (GTDB taxonomy): Bacteria > Chloroflexota > Chloroflexia > Thermomicrobiales > UBA6265 > JACCXM01. The sequence continues at coordinate 1,548 of JACCXM010000158.1, forward strand.
GCATCGTGGCTCAGCACGCCACGATCTGGAACGGCCAGGGGGAGCCGGACGTGCTCGGCCGCAAGAACCGCATCCTCGACGAATGGTGCGCCAAAGTCGGACGCGATCCGCGCGACATCGAGCGCTCGGCGCAGCTGTTCGGTCCCCAGCTCGACAAGCTGGACGAGTATCTGGCGGCAGGGATCACGCACTTCATCTGCGACGCCAGCGGGCCGGACTACGATTTGGCGCCGCTGCACAAGCTCATCGCATGGCGCGATCGGCAGGCAACCCAATCGAGTTAGCATGAACGCGCCCGGCGTTGAGCGCGATGTCCGCGAAAGCAACCCCGCGGTTCCGTCACGCGCTGTCGCTTTCGTGCCGCGCCGAGCGACAACGTGGTGAGCGCGCCGCACGAGCAGGCGGCAGAAACCCTCACCCCAACCCCTCGCCCGGTGCGCAGGTTGACCGAGGGAGGGATGGCGGTGGGGAGCGGGGTGTACCGCGGGCGCGGTCGAACTTCGGGAACTTCGGGAACTTCGGGAACTTCGGGGGACCCCGCGGAGCACGTGTGCGCAGGGAGCGGGGCGTATCAACATCGCAGGAAAATTCCTGCATGCCACACCTCGCCGGTGAGGAACAGGCGCGGGGTGATGATCGTGTCAACGCCATACCAGAATTGCCCAAGGAGGAGTCATGGTCTCAATTCACGATCTGCGGCTTCAGGATGACCGCGTACTGCGGGTGCATGACGGCGGCGAAGAGCGTGCGGCAGACGCGATGACGGTGCTTTGGCACCACGGCTCGCCGCAGACCGGTGCTCCGCTGGCGCCGCTCCTGGCCGCGGCGGGGGAGCGGGGTATGCGGCTGCTTTCCTACGGCCGGCCCAGCTATGGCGGCTCGACTCCGCAACCGGGCCGCAACGTCGCCGCAGCGGCGGCCGATGTGGCGCAGATCGCCGCTGCGCTCGGGCTTACCCGGTTCGCGGTGATGGGCGCATCGGGGGGTGGTCCGCACGCCCTGGCGTGTGCCGCGCTGTTGCCCGAACGGGTAACGGGCGTGGCGTGCCTGGCGAGTCTGGCCCCGTTCGACGCCGGCGGGATCGATTGGTTCGGGGGGATGGCCGCCGACGGGGCATCGCTGCGGGCGGCGGTGCGCGGCCGGGGGGCCCGGGAGCGCTTCGAAGAAACGGACGAGTTCGATCCCGCGAGCTTCACGGCGCGAGACTACGCCGCGCTGGAAGGGGCCTGGGCGTCGCTGAGCGCGGACGTGGGCGTGGCATCGGCCGCCGGAGCGGACGGGGTGATCGCCGACGATCTCTCCTTCGTGGCGCCATGGGGTTTCGATCTGGCGGACATCACGGCTCCCGTGCTGATCGTGCACGGCGGTCAGGACCGCGTGGTGCCGCCTGCGCATGGCGACTGGCTGCTGCGCCAGTGCCGGGAGGCCGAGCTGTGGTTGCGCCCTCACGACGGTCACATCTCGATTCTGGACGCCTGCCCCGTGGCGATGGATTGGCTCCGCGCGCGGCCCTGAGGGGGCGCTCGCCGGGCCCGCCAGGCCGCCCAGCGCCCGCGTTTTGACCCGCACCCGCACAGGGCAGGAAGTCACTCCATCAGTCCAGCAGGCGCCACGGAGATTGAGCGGTCCCAGTAGCGGCTCGCAACTCAGGTTTCAATCCCCACCCACCCCGAAGAGCGGGTGCAACGGCGGGAAATCTAGTCAAAACTGGCCGTTTGTACAAGTGTTGCGGTTCGATCCACGGTCACTGGACCGGAGACATCCGATCAAACCTCGGCAAACCTCCACATTCCCGAGCCCTACAATGCGCGAACCTACCGGGTATCGACCCATCATGCGAGGTTCGCGCACACGCGACGCTCTAGACG
>JACCXM010000202.1 GCA_013697005.1 Chloroflexia bacterium
GGGCGAGGGGGAACCTGAGCCGGATGGAGGCCATACATTCACTGTTCACCCGCATTCCGTTTTACGATGTGAAAGTCGGGCAGTCATGGCGCTTACTCGATACGGCGCTGGCTGACGGTATCGAACAGATGGGCCCGCTCCGAATCAAACCCGAACCAGAGGTGGTCGCCCATCTCGGCAGGGTAATCCGACGGCATCCGCGCCATCACGAATTGCCCGCCCAGGTCGAGGGTGACCAGAATCTCATTGCCGAGATCCTCGACCACGAAGACTTCGCCGGGAACCCGGTCCCCGCTGGTTTCGCGCGATAGCGCGACCTCCTCAGGCCGTACGCCCAGGATCACCTCGCGTTGGTCTGGAGCAAGCGTGCCCAGTCGCGCGCCGAGACTTCCCGTCGCCGGAATCGACGTTCCCGCGATCTCCAATCCAGGCGATCCAGCAACGCTCGTCACGCGCACATCGAGCAGATTCATCGGAGGGCTGCCGAGAAAACCGGCGACGAAGACGCTCGCCGGTTTGGCGTAGACCTCTTTCGGACGCCCGACCTGCTGCAGGATTCCGCGATCCATAATCGCCAGCCGATCGGCGAGGGTCATCGCTTCCGCCTGGTCGTGGGTCACATAGATCGTCGTCGTCGCGAGCTCGCGTTGAAACCGCTTCAGCTCGCCGCGGGTGTGGAGACGCAGTTTGGCATCGAGGTTGGAGAGCGGTTCGTCCATGAGAAAAACCGCTGGTCGCCGGATGATGGCCCGCCCCAGCGCCACACGCTGGCGCTGCCCTCCGGAGAGCGCCTTCGGTTTGCGTTCGAGCAGTTCGCCGATCTGGACCACGCCGGCGACATCGCGCACACGCCGGTCGATCTCTGCTTTGGGCAGCTTTCGCACCCGCAGCGGATAGGCCAGATTCTCGTACACGGTCAGATGGGCATACAGCGCGTAGCTCTGGAAAACCATCGCGATGTCGCGCGCCCGCGGCGGCAATTCATTCACCACGGTATCGCCGATGCGAATCTGTCCTCCGCTGATCGACTCCAGTCCGGCCAGCATCCGCAGTGAAGTCGTCTTGCCGCAACCGGAAGGACCAAGCAGAACGAGCATCTCGCCGTCCGGGACGTCGAGACTGAGATCATCGACAGCAGTGACGGCGCCAAACCGCTTGACCACATGCTCGAAGGCAACCGGCGCCGAGCGCCCCTCGTTGCGCGGTCCCAGGAAACCGATCATCCGGTGACTCCACCAACCGCCAGGCCACGCGTCAGATGCCGCTGCGCCAGCAGCGCCAGGATCAGCACCGGGACCGATGTAATTACCCCAGCCGCCATCATGTTCCCGTATTTGATGTCGAACTGCGTGATCTGACTGGCGACGGCTATCGGCAGCGTCTGGGCTTTCGTCTGCGTCAGGATCAGCGCCAGCAGGAATTCATTCCACGATGCGATGAAGACCAGAATGAATGTCGCCGCCAGTCCCGGTGCGGCCAGCGGGATCGCGATCTTGCGCAACACCCCGAATCGGCTATCGCCATCGACCAGACCCGCGTCTTCCATGTCGCGCGGGATATCGCGGAAAAACCCAATCATCATCCAGATCACGAATGGCAGCTCGGTGAAGGCATCGATCACACCGAGTCCGATGTGGGTATCGAGCAAGCGATAGCCAAAGAACTGCCGGTTGTAGATGACGAAAATCGGGATGACCGTGACGATCGGCGGGAACATGCGCACCGTCAGCATGGTGAACAGCAAGTGGTAATTAAAGTTGCGCGGCAGCCGGTAGCGTGAAAGCGCGTAGGCAGCCAGGGTGCCCACGACGACCGACAAAGTCGCCGCGATCAACGCCACCACCAGGGAGTTGATGCCGTATCGAAAGAAGCGTTGCGTCACCAGCAAGTCGTAATAGTTGTCGGTCGTCGGACCTTGCACAACGATCGTCGGTGGCCGCGCCACGAACTCCGCCCTGGATTTGAATGACATGTTGACCATCCAGTAGACGGGCAACAGCACAATCAGCGATACGATGCCGATCAGCAGGTATCGGCCAAAAAGACTTGTGCGCGATTCGCCTACCACGTGTCTCCCTCGGCCTCGAAGTCCGTCAACTCATTCCGCCGGTTGGGCGTAATCGGCGAGCACCCGCTTGACGTAGAACGTCGCCGCCGCGATCAGCGAGAGCTGGAACAGGAATGAAAGCGCCGAGGCGTAACCAAAATCGAACTTGGTGAATCCCTCGATGTAGATGGTCAGCGTCGCGGTATACGCCGACGAGCCGGGACCGCCGCGGGTCATGACAAAGATCTTATCGAAGATGCGAGCGGCATCGATCAGCCGCAGCAGGATCACGACCAGGAGAACCGGTTGAAGCAGCGGCAAGGTGACGGTCCGAAAGACGTACCAGCGTCCGGCGCCGTCAATGGCGGCTGCCTCATAGGGATCACGCGGCAGCGAAAGCAGCGCGGCATAGAGCAGCAGAAAGGCAAATGGCGTCGCCTGCCAGATGTCGACCGCCATCATCGCGTAGATGGCGATGGCGGGCTCGGAGAGCCAGCGCATCGAAGGCAGTCCGACCTCGTTGAGGAGATAGTTGAATATCCCGAATTCGTAGTCATACATGAACAACCAGGCTACGGAGACCGCCACCGGCGGCATGATGATGGGGACGATCAGCAGCGACGTAAAGAGACCCCGGCCGCGAATACCGCTCGACATCAACAGCGCGAGCAAGAGCCCGAGAACCACTTCGAGCGCGGTGACAACGAGCATCCACTTGACGGTCGTCGTCACAGACTGGGCGACCAGCGGATCCTGAAGCGCGCGGGCGAAGTTTTCGAAGCCGATGAATTCGCGCGTGATACCCCCACGCGCCATGCGCACGCGGGAAAACGCGTAGGCGATCGTGGTGAACGCCGGGATGACGGCAAAGACGACGAACATGAGCACCGTCGGCGCAACCAGCAACCACGCCAGGTTGCGCTCCCACCAGGGGGTTCCCGCAATCTGCCGGGATTCCTTGATCTCGATCGCGCCTTCAACGGTCATGATCGGTGTCCTTGAATGGAAACTCGGTTCGTCCCCAGGTGCCCCTCTCCCAGCGCGCTGGGAGAGGGGTCGGGGTGTGGGCCTATTGCTGCAGAACGCCCTCACGGACCATCAGGTCCCGGATTTCCGTATTCGCGCTCGCCAGCGCCTCCTCGCCACTGACCTGACCGGCGATCGCCTCGGCGACGAAGCGTCCATAAATCGCTTCCACCGCGTTGTAAAGCGGTGTTCGCGGCCGCGGCAGCGCGTTGCGGCCGGCGGCAAGAAGTCCTGGTAGGAACGGAAGTTTTTCGACAGCTTCCGGATTCTCCAGGACGCTGGTCCGCGTGGCCGGGATGTTTTGATCCAGGAGCAGCCGCAGTTGCTGCTCAGGTGCGGTGAACCACATGATGAAGTCCAGCGCCGCCTCGGCATTCTGACTCCCCTCAGGAATACCGAGCAGCCAGTTCCCGGTCATATTTGCTGGCGCGACTCCCTCCTGCGCCGGCTCACCCCCGATGTCGACCTTGCCCACCACCTTTGAGAGTTCGGGGTCATAGATCTGCAGGAGTTGATCCGGCCAGATATCACCTGACTGAGTAATGATTCCCTCGAACATATTCGTACCGTTCTGGGCATGGTCAGTGTTTTCTACGCCTGGGGGCGCGAGTTTGGCGAGTGCCAGGTGCGTAGTCATCGCCGCCATGGCTTCAGGTGTTTCAAGCTGAGGTTCCCAGTTCTCGTCGAATAGGTCGGTGCCGTACCCGCGCAGGACGGGGAGGAAGCTCGTCGCTGCATCGTTGCCGGCCTTTCCCCGCAACCCGATGCCGTACAACCCGTCAGCGCCCATGGTGTCCGTCACGGTCTGTGCGACGGAGAGCACGTCGTCCCAGGTCTTGGGAGCGGTCATACCCATGTCCTCGAGGATATCGGTGCGCCAGGCGAAGACCTGGACGTTGCCGATCCAGGGGATGCCACGCAACCCCGTTCCGGGGGGGTAGTCGCCGAGCGCCAGCAGCTCGGGGACGAAGTCCTCGTCCGGGGCCATCCCCTGTTGGTCCATCAGTTCTTCGAGATTCATCAGGAATTCGCCGCCGGCGAACTGCGGCATCCACGGGTCATCCATGCTGACCACGTCGTAGGCGCCGGTCGCCTGGGTGAGATTGAGCGTCAGTTTTTCCAGCAAGCTGGCGAAGGGGTTCCCCTGCATCTCAACGGTCACGTTGTTGGCGCTGGCGTAGTCGTCGATCAGCGGCTGAATCTTGGGCACATCATCAGCGCCCACCGCGAAGACGATCGTCGTGCTCTGGTGAAACGCCGGGGCCGCGAAGGTCGAACGTTTCGAAACCGTAGCCAGGGACGTCGCCGCCACACCCGCGGCGGCGCTCTTGAGGACGGTCCGTCGGTCGAACCGCGACGACGGTGTCGGGCTGGTTCCTTTGACTTCAGACGCCATGATTTCCTCCATGCTTATGAGTGTGCGAGCGTGAAAGCCGTCTCTCGTTAGTTGCGGTCTCCGGGCCAGCTCCCGCTGGCGGTACCTCCTTTCGCGTCCCACGAAGCGAACCCAACGCGCCGGCCGTTCCGAAGAGCCCTCGCCTGACGACCGGCGACGATTCCGGTAAAGCCAGATCGCCTATCCCCGCCGAGCCTTTGGTGTAGACCGGATGGTCGACGGGGAGCGGAAGCGCGACCTCCTCGCTCAGTGCGCCTGATACGTAGGCGCCGAGCACCGCGTCGAGAGCGGCGAGACCCATTTCGCCGTTGGCCATTGGTTCGCGACCCTCCTGCGCCGCATCACAGAAATCGCGCGCGATCCCAGCCATGCCGTACGCGGCCGCGTCCATTGGCGTCCAGGATCGGGTTCCTGATTCAGAGACTACGTTCAGCCGCTCCACTGGGACGAAAGGGTGCGTGCCGGCGTTCTGATTGTCCATCGTGATGCGGCCGCGCGTGCCGCCAATATCGATTCCGCCCGGTCCCGTACCCCACGCCATGTTCACCAGCGCCTGACCGTGGGGATAGGTGTAGCGAACGAGGGCGATGTCCTCCACGTCGCCGTCGGTCTCCAATCGCTTGTCGATCCACGCCGACACCGCGCGCGGGGGACCGCCCATCAGCCAGTGCGCGAGGTAGACAACGTGCAGCATGTCCATCAACACGCCACCCCCCGACTCGGCGGCGCGATGCCGCCAGCGCGGGTTGAAGGCGGCGGTCCCGGGCCGGTCCTCGACCCCCAGGTAGTTGAGCACCGCGACTTCCGGTTCACCGATCTCTCCCGAATCGAGCACATCCTTGATATCGCGGTAGACCGGCATGAAATGGTAGTTGTGGACGGTGGCCAAGGTGAGGCCGTGCTCCCGCGCCGCGTCGATCATCGCCTGGGCGGCGGCGGGGGTCAGCGCCAGCGGTTTTTCGGCCAGGATATGTTTCCCCGCCTGCGCTGCAGCAATGACGATTTCCGGACGAAACCGTTGCGGCGTGGCCACAATCACAGCGTCGACCTCGTCGCACGCGAGAAGATCGCGCCAATCCGCGTGAAGCTGCTCCGGCACGAGTCCGGCGGCTTCGCCCGCCAGCGCGAGACGGTCCGGAGTCGGGTCCGCGGCAGCGACGATCGCCATTCCGTCGTTTGCCTGCACGGCGGGAATATGGGCGTTGACGCCGATATTCCCCGCTCCGATCAAGCCAATACGCATGGTCGCTCCGCTCGCTCCAGGTAGTTCACATCACCTCGCGCAAGAAAGACACGGTTCGCTCGACACCGTCGATTCCGGGCAGATACGGGTCCTCGTTCTCGATGCTGGCCACGTCGTCATAGCCAATGTCCGCCAACGCGACGAAGAACTCGCGCCACCAGCGGGCGTCGTGTCCGAATCCTGGTGTGCAGAAGGTCCACGGCCGCTCCCGGAAGGTAACATCAGGCCGGTTGTCGACCACCCCGACCAGCGCCTGATTGTGCGGGTGCGTCATCACGTCCTTGATGTGGACGTGGAAAACCGCCGGGCCGATGGCGCGCACGCAGGCCGGAATGTCCATCCCCTGCCACATGAGATGACTGGGATCGAAATTGGCGCCGATGGCATCGCCCACCGCCTCCCGCATCATCAGCAGCGTCGGTACGTTGTAGACGAGGTTGACCGGGTGCAGCTCGAAGCAGATGCGGGACACCCCGTGCGTCTTGCCGTAGTCAGCGAGGTCACGCCACAGCGCGATCGCTTGCTCCCATTGGCGGCGCACGGTGTCGCGCATCTCGTCCGGCCAGGGATAGGTTACCCAGTTCGGTACCGACGACTCCGGCGCATCGCCGGGCGCCCCCGACTGGGCGATGATGCGATCGACACCCAGCTCACCCGCCAACCTCATCGTCTGGCGCGTGAGCTCGGTGTGTGCATCTCCCAGCGTCGGGTGGAGCGGAAAGGCGCTGATATTGAGCGCGGAAAGCGACATGCCATGAGCTCCGAGTTTGTCGAGCAAGGCGCGCCGCCGTGGTTCGCTTTCGAGCAGCGCGCTTACGTCGACGAAGGGTTCGGCGTTTTGCCCGCCGGTCGAAAGCTCGATGCGGGTGATCCCCAGGTCGCGGGCGCGAGGGAGGGTTTCGGCGAGGGACGAGAGTCCTGCCGACTCGGCGTAGAGTCCGATCTCCATGCACAACCCTCTCCGTTGGCCAGGGCCGGTTCCCGGGTACCCGTGGAGACTCCGCATATGGCAGTGTGTATCGGACACTAGCAACGCGTCAGAGCCCTGTCAACACCATTCGATCGCCGTGCGGCGCTATCATGGTGGTCAACACGCGTGCGATCTCTGGCAACTTGTAGGGACGCCTATCCGTGAACGAACCCAAGCCACGCCGGAACCGCCTGATCCGCGCTCCCGCTGACAACGCCTCCGGCGGGTCGCATGGCGTGCCACCCTACGCGTGGGTCATCGTCATCGTCCTCGCCGTCACCCTCACGATCGCGGCTGGCGCTCGATTTCTGCTCGGCGTGGTCCTCAAACCGATATCCGAGGAGTTCGGATGGAATCGGGCTCAGCTTACCGGGGCGGTTCTGCTCGGGATGGTCGTACTTTCCGTCTGTCAGCCGCTCGTGGGCATTCTGGTCGATCGCATTGGTCCCAAGAAAATCCTGGTGGGAGGCCTGGCACTGCTCGGTCTGTCGTTGATTCCGTTCTCGTTCGTGACCAATCTGTGGCAGGTCTATCTCCTCTACGGTTTCGTGATGTCGTTTGGGCTTGCTGCCGCTTCACCGGTGCTTGCCACCTCGCTCGTCGGCCGCTGGTTCACGGCAAAACGTGGTCTCGCCATGTCGATGGCGACCTCCGGATCCGCGTTCGGTCAGCTCCTGATCGTGCCGCTGGCGGCGTTTGTCCTGCTACTAACAACGTGGCAAATGACCTACCGCATTCTCGCCGTGGCGCTCCTCGCGGTGGCGCTGCCCCTCAGCGCGCTGTTCCTGCGCGATGGCCCCCCCGCGAACGCGGCCGGAACTGGTATTTCGCCGCCGGAGACCGGTCTCACCCTGCGCGACGCGATCAGGCAGCCCACCTTCTGGACCCTCGGCTTCGGTTTTATCGTCTGTGGCTGGACGATGGCCTTCCCCAACGTCCATTTTCTGGCCTACGCCGACGATATGGGCATGTCGGTCCTGCATGCGGCCAACACCGTGTCGGCCACCGCCATTTTCAGCATTCTCGGCAGTGTGCTGCTTGGCTTGGCGGCGGACCGCTACCGGCGCACGTCCGTGCTCGCTCTGACCTACGTATTGCGCGGTGCGGCGTTTCTCCTCCTGCTGCTCCTGCCCGCCGGCAATCTCCTCTATGTCTATGGACTCGTGCTCGGTATCTCCTGGACCGCGACGACGCCGTTGACCGCGGCAATCGCCGCCGATCGCTACGGGGCGAAGCATCTTGGTCTCATCTTCGGCTCGCTGTTCACCTTCATGAATCTCGGTTTCGGGGTCGGTTCGCTGCTCGACGGGGCGATCTTCGAAGCGAGCGGCGGGTACACCGCCGCGCTGATCATCAATGCCGCGCTGGGCGTCGTGGCCGCGGCCGCCGTCGTGCTCGTGCCATCCCTGACGCCCGCGAGACGCGGGCGTCATCGCATCGAGCAAGGTCCCGAAACAGGCACCTTTCCTGCCCACGCCGCCGACTGACGTCATTCCTCCTTGCTTGCCCACAGCGAGAGGGTGCCGTATCCTCTCGGGTCGTGCCTCCTTCGCGCCGCGACGCGATCTGCACGATCGGTCTCCCCTCGATCACGCGACAAGGAGCGCCATGCCGGCGATGCGGGATTTCTTTCACCGCCGGGGAAAGTTTCGTCCCGAACGGGCGGACGACGAGCGCGCCGATCCTCAGATTCCGGAAGACCTGTGGATCAAGTGTCCGCGCTGCGCGGAGCTGATCTACTCCCGTGAGCTGGAGCGGAACGATCAGGTCTGCCCAAAATGCACCTACCATTTCCGCCTTCGCGCCCGGGAGCGAATCGCCCAATTGGCCGATCCCGGCTCATTCAGCGAGTGGGACACCAATGTACGGCCCGAAGACCCGCTCGATTTTGTCGACAGCGCCGGACCGTACGATCGCAAACTCGAACAAACTGAAGCCAAGAGTGGCGAGCCGGAGGCACTGATCGTCGGCGGGGCCACCATCGCCAGCGCTCCGGTGGTGCTAGCGGTCAGCGACTTCGAGTTCCTGGGCGCCAGCATGGGTTCGGTCTATGGCGAGAAGTTGATGCGGGCCATCGAACGGGCCGGAGAACGGCAGGTTCCGCTGGTCACCATTTCCTCCTCCGGCGGCGCCCGCATGCATGAGGGACTCTTTGCCCTGATGCAGATGGCGAAAACGGTCACCGCCCTCGCCCGCCTTGGCCGCGCGGGGGTGCCGCACATCTCCCTGCTCGCCGATCCTTGCTACGGCGGCGTCACCGCGTCGTACGCGACAGTTGCCGACGTCGTGCTGGCCGAGCCGGGCGCGCTCATCGGTTTCGCCGGGCCCCGGGTCATCGAGCAGATCACCCGGCAGAAGCTACCCGAGGGGTTTCAGACGGCGGAGTTCTTGCTCGAGCACGGCATGATCGACGCCATCGTGCCCCGCGCCGAGCTGGCGGCGACACTGGCGACCTTGTTGCGCCTCTACTCGCGACCGAACTCAGCGGCGAACGCGGCGCCAGCGTTGGACATGGCGGTCCGGAACACTCAACCAGCCGGACTTGGCCGTGACTGACCGGGTGCCGCACGCGGAACCTAGCGCCGGTCCCACAGCGTGGGAGCGGGTCAAACTCGCCCGTCATGGCGATCGCCCCCACGCGTTCGATTATCTCCAGGAACTCACTACCGATTGGGTCGAGTTGCATGGGGACCGCGCCTTCGGAGACGATCGCGCCCTGATCGGCGGACTGGCCACATTCGCGGGTCAGACGATCATGGTTCTGGGTCATCAAAAGGGGAACGATACGAAAGAGAATCTCGCCCGGAACTTTGGTATGGCGCGTCCGGAGGGCTACCGCAAGGCCGAGCGCCTGATGCGTCACGCCGAAAAGTTCGGGTTCCCGGTGCTGACATTGATCGATACGCCTGGGGCCGAGCCAGGCATCGGCTCGGAAGAACGGGGTCAGGCCAATGCCATCGCCGAGAGCTTGTTGACCATGGCCGATCTGGGGGTGCCCACGGTGGCGGTCGTGATCGGCGAGGGCGGTTCCGGGGGTGCGCTTGCCATCGGCGTCGCCGATCGCATTCTCATGCTCGAGAATGCCATTTACGCGGTCGCTTCACCAGAAGCGTGCGCGGCCATTCTCTGGAAGGACGCCGGGAGAGCCGCCGAGGCCGCCGCCACGATGCGGATCACGGCGGCGGATTTGGAGCAGTTCGGGATTGTGGATGAAGTTATCGCGGAAGTCGTTCCCGCCCACGTACGACCCAAAGACACCATCCGCGCCACCGGCATCGCTATCGCTCGCCACCTCCGCGCGCTCCAGGATGTCCACCCGCGTGACGACCTCTCCGCCATCGAGCGGCTGCGCGCCGCCCGGTACGAACGCTTTCGGCGGATCGGCGCCTGGCGGGAGACCGTTCCCGGCGCCAATGGGTATGTCGCGGACGCGATTTCGCCTCGCTAACCGGCTTCCTCACTCCCGATATCGATCCAACCGTGGCGCAAGGCGTAAATGACCGCCTGGGTGCGGTCGTTGACCTGAAGCTTCCGCAGAATTGACGTGATGTTGTTTTTGACCGTCTGATCCGAAATGTGCAAGATCCCGGCGATCTCCTTGTTGCTCAATCCCTGAGAGACGAACCCGAGAATCTCGATCTCGCGCGGACTGAGCGGCGAATAGTCGCTCTCCTCCGCGACGCCGCGGCGGGTGCCGGTGCGGACCTCGTCCAGCAATCGCGCCGCCGTGAATATGGGCGCTGGCGCATCGGCATCCGCACCCGCCAGATGCCGGATCAGGCGCACCAGCTCTTCGATCTCGATCGCTTTGGGCGCGAACGCCTCGGCGCCCGACCGGATGGCCGCGAAGAGATGGCCATCGTCCTCGTGCATGGTCAGGATCACGATGGCCGTGGCGGGATGCCGCCGCTTGATGGCGCGGGCCACATCGAATCCCGACATCGTCGGCAAACTCACATCGAGCAACACCACATCCGGGGTGAACTGATCCGCGGCCTGGATCGCCGGGGGTCCGTCCGCGGCCTCTGCCACAATCAGCACATCGCGTTCCCCTTCCAGCCCCATACGTAGGCCGCGCCGAAAGAGCGGATGATCGTCGACAACAAGAACGCCGATGCGGTTCATGACACTGCCTCCCTCAATCGCTCGTCGTCATCCGCGTGTGCCGCCGCCAATGGCAAGACCGCCGAAATCCGCGTTCCGCTCCCCGGCGTCGACTCGATCGTCACGTCACCACCCAGAAGCCGTGCCCGCTCGCTCATTCCGGGTATCCCTTCACCTCGATTGAGCGTGAACTTGGCGGCGTCAATGGCCATCCCGCGGCCATCGTCTTCGATGAGCAGCTCAACCTCTGTTGGCCGTGCCTGGAGAAAGACCCGGACACGATTTGCCGCGCCGTGCCGCCGCGCATTGCTGACCGCTTCCTGCGCGATGCGAAAAAGTCCGAGCTCGACATCCGGTCGCAGTCGCTCGCCGTCGGTCATGCCCCGCGTCTCGACCGTGACCTCCGTTCCCCACAGGGGCGGCATCGCGGCCAACGATCGCAACGCGACGACGATTCCTCGCTCCTCGAGCAATCGGGGCCGCAGACCAGCCATCAGCGACCGCACATCGTCCAGGGCATCGCGCACCAGGGCGCGCACCCCGAGCAGCTCATCACGCGCGGTTGCTGACCCGCGGTCGAACGCTTGCATAGCGAGATCGACACCAAAGAGCGCGGCGGCCAGCGCCTGCGCCGGTCCATCGTGGAGCTCGCGCGCCAGACGGCGCCGCTCGTCCTCGCGCACGCTGGCCGCGCTCTCCGTGTTTGCCGGCATGCTTTTGCGGCGTGGCGCTTCCATCCGACTCCCCGATCTTCGCCATGGATCGCGACGATCCAGTGCAAAGAGACCGCCACCCCACGGAGTGTGGAGCGGCGGGTCCATGCGGTGAGTATAGGGACTCGCAGGGTGTACGTACAGGTCGAGCTGCGAGGGTCGGTCGTGGGTCAACCTTCCGCTGCGACGGACAACCGATCCGGAGGAAGCAGAAATGCAAAGGACCCAAAGTCGAAAACCACGATCGGTAAGCCGTAGAGCGATCCTAGGCGGTCCGGCAGCCGGCCCTGCCAAACGTCCTCGAACGCATCGTGAATGGTCAGGACGTGCCCTGCCTCGAGCGGTGATGGACCGTGCGATGGGTAGACGGCATCGAACGCATCCGCGAGCGACGCCACCAGCTGCAACGACGCACGGAACGCGGCCGGATCGCTGCTGGGAAAGAACACGTACATCGCCCCCAGATACAGGAGGTCTCCGGAAAACAGGGCGCGTGCCCGCCGGTCGAGAAACGTGACACTACCAGGTGAGTGGCCAGGGGTATGGAAAACTTCCAGCTCGCGACCACCGAGGTCGATCCGGTCACCATGTTCGAGCCAGCTATTCGGCTCGGCGCCAGGTATCCCCGAACGAGTATCGAATTTGGACGGAACCCGCGCATTGTCGAAGGGATCGCGCCAGAACACATCGTGATAGCGCTCCGCGGTCAACCCAGCGCGCAAGGCTTCGGCTTCCGTGCGATGGACGAGCACGTCTTCGAAACGGCAACTGGCGCCGATGTGGTCCCAATGAGCATGGGTTTGCAGTAATCGCGGCCGCCGGGAGGTGAGCGCCGCGACGAGCCCGGCAAAATCGCCAGCACCCGTGCCGGTGTCAATGACCGCCACGTCCTCTTCGCCTTCCACCAAATACGATTTAACGTCTTCGCTGTGATGCGGTTCGCGGATCATCGTCACCGCGTGCGGCAGGCGCTGTACCTCGAACCAGTCACGATCGGCCATGGCGGCTCCTAGTGCGGTTCCCCGGTTTCAACGGTCTCGGCGCCCAATCGCGCGACGAGTCCTGTCAGTTCGTCGTCGTCGAGCTTGCGGAACAGCGGTTGCGGCGGTGGCAGCGTACGGCCCGCTGGCACCTCACGCCTTGACCATGGCAGCGTGTGAACATCGCCTTCGTCGCCGAGATACAGGTGAAGCTGCTGGGCGGAGAACGGCAGATAGGGCGCGGTCAACACGCGTAAGGCGCCGACCACTTGCAGGGCGACCCAGAGTGCGGTCGCCGCCCGTTCGGGATCGGTCTTGAGCTGCTTCCATGGGGCGGTTTCATCCAGATAGCGGTTGAGCGCGCTGGCGAGGGTCATCGTCGCGAGCATGCCATCGCGCAGATGGACCGCGTCGATCTGCGCGGAAACGGTCTCGAACGTCGCGCGCACGCGATCCAGCATTGCCTTATCGGCTTCGCTCAATGGACCCGGAGTGGGGACTATGCCACCGAAGCGCGATTGCGTAAACGACAGTAGCCGGTGGACCGCGTTGCCGTATGTCGCCACCAGCTCGTCGTTGTTGCGGCGTTGGAACTCGTCCCAGGAGAAATCGGTATCGCGGCTCTCCGGCGCGTTGATGGTCAGGAAAAAACGAATGGCATCGGCATCGAACAGATCGATCGCCTCGGGGAGAAACGGCAAGCGGGCGGTATAGGTTCGTGACGATGAGAGCTTTTGCCCATCGAGCGTGAGGAACTCGTTGGCCGGGACATCGAAGGGCAGGGCGAGACCGCCGTAGCCCATCAGCATCGCCGGCCAGATGATGGCGTGAAACGGGGTGTTGTCCTTACCCACGAAGTAATACGACCGCCCGGGCGCAGACCCATCGTCCGTCAAGGTCCACCACCGCTCCCAGTCGTCGGGATCGCCCTGCCGCTCCGCCCACTCCATTGACGCCGACAGGTAGCCAATCACCGCGTCGAACCAGACATAGATGCGCTTGTCGTCGAACCCCGGCAGTGGGATCGGCACTCCCCAGTCGAGATCGCGGGTGATGGCACGGGCGCGCAGCCCCTCATTCAACCAGCCCTGGACAAACCCGCGTACTGCTGGCCGCCAACGGTCTCCCGTCTCATTCACCCAGGTCTGCAGGCGGTCCTGAAATTTGGGGAGATCAAGAAAAAAATGGGTGGTCTCTCTCGTTTCCGGAGCCGCGCCGGAGAGCTTGGAGCGCGGATCGATCAGGTCCGTGGGATCGAGCGTGCGGCCACAGTTGTCGCATTGATCGCCGCGTGCGTCGGGGAAGCCACAATGCGGGCAGGTTCCTTCGACGTAGCGATCGGGCAGGAATCGCTGCGCCTCTGGATCGTACATCGCCGGCTGCGTATCCTGGAACAGAAATCCGCGCTCCAACAGCCGGGTGAAAAACTCCTGCGTCACCTGGTAATGCGTGGGCGTCAGCGTCGTGGTGTAGAGGTCGTAGCTGAGCCCCAGTCGTTCAAAACTCGCCGCGATACCGAGATGATTGTGCTCGGCAAGCTCGCGTGCGCTCATCCCCAGTTTGTCGGCCGCGACGGTTATCGGGGTGCCGTGCATGTCCGACCCGGACACCATCAGAACGTGATTGCCAGCCATGCGGTGATAGCGGGCAAAGATATCGGCCGGCATGACCGAACCCGCCACGTGACCAAGATGCCGCGGTCCACTGGCATATGGCCAGGCCACCGCGACGAGAATATGCTCCGGCTCTCGGATACTGGGTTGCTGGTCCACTGGACTGTTCTCACTCACGACTTCGGACTTCCGACTCACTCGTACCAGCCTCGTTTCGCGCCGATCCAGACGTGCAGGACGTCTCGCATATTGTGCCAAGTATCTCGCGCCGGACGGACTTTGCTGCCCGCGCCGTAGTTCCAGGTGACCGGCACCGCACACACGCGGTACCGATGGAAACGGGCAATGGTCAGGAGCTCGACGTCGAACGCGGTGACGCGGGGGCCTGTCAGCGGACGTTCGGTTGTTCGATAGAGCCGTGACCGGCGCAGCAGATCGCGGGCGGCATTGGCGCGGAACAGTTTGAACCCGCACTGGGTGTCCTGAAGCCCCGGAATGAGTGCCAGACGCACGAGCCCATTGAAGACGCGTCCCATCACGTGGCGGTAGGCTGGCTCGCCTATACGGCGGGCGCCTGCGCCCTCACGCGACCCGATTGCGATGTCGCAACCGCCCGCCAACGCGGACCGGAGATCGGACAGGTAGCTAAGCGGAGTGGCGAGATCGGCATCGCAGAACGCAATTTGATCTCCGGCTGCCGCGAGCATACCGGCGCGTACCGCGGCCGCTTTCCCGGCATGGGGGGCACGAATCAGACTGCCCGCGGCGATACCCTGCAACGTTCGCGCGGCAATATCGGCGGTCGCATCCTGGCTGCCGTCGTCGACAACGATCAGCTCGGCCGCAAAGGATTGCGCGTTGAGCCAGGCAATAGCTTCGCGCAGCGAAGCGCCAATCCGCGCCGCTTCGTTGTATGCCGGAATGACCAGTGAGAGTGATGGTTCCGCCAGCCGCGTCGGGCTGGCGTTCGCCTCACTATTCTGCACCAACCGGACCACCTGTGAATCACTCACGCGCGGCCGAGTCTACCATTCATCGCGCAGCGCGCGGCTCTGGCGCCGGCGCCTCTCCGCCCTGTGGTATGGTCCCTTCCATCCGCCCCGTGCAACACAAAGGATGAACGAATGCAGTTACTTGGCGCGCACATGTCGATCGCTGGTGGGCACACCCTGGCGATCGATCGCGCAGTGGCATTCGGCATGACCGCCTGTCAGATTTTCACCAAGAACGCCAACCAGTGGGCGGCGAAGCCGATCGCGGACGAGGCGGCGGAGGAGTTTCGGAACCGCGTCGGGGAAAGTGATGTCGCCTACGTCGTGGCCCATGACTCGTATCTGATCAACCTCGCCTCACCCGACGACACGCTGTGGGAACGATCCACCGCCGCATTTGGCGACGAACTGCACCGGTGTGCGCAATTGGGAGTTCCGGCGCTGGTGACGCATCCGGGAGCGCACATGGGTAGCGGCGTCGACGTTGGCGTGCAGCGAGTCTCCACCGCGCTGAACCGCCTCTTCGCGACGCACCCCGATCTCGACGTCACCGTGCTGCTGGAGACGACTGCCGGCCAAGGCACGACGCTGGGCCGATCGTTTGAGGAACTGGCCGCGA
This sequence comes from Chloroflexia bacterium, assembly GCA_013697005.1. Classification (GTDB taxonomy): domain Bacteria; phylum Chloroflexota; class Chloroflexia; order Thermomicrobiales; family UBA6265; genus JACCXM01. Next base: position 15,704 of record JACCXM010000202.1, read on the forward strand.
TTCTCGCGCTCGTCGAAGATCAGTCGCGCGTCGCCGTCTGTTTCGACACTTGTCACGTTTTCGCCGCCGGCTACGATCTGCGCGATCCAGCCGGATACGCGTCCAGCATGCAGGCGTTCGATGACATCATCGGCTTCGACCGCCTACGGG
>JACCXM010000222.1 GCA_013697005.1 Chloroflexia bacterium
GATCCCGAAATCGGCATCGGGGAGCAACGCGACCTGGGCGCCAAAGCCAAAGGTTTCCCCGCTGTGGGTCAACAGGCGCTCCCCGCCATAGTCTCCGATCAGCCAGCCCAAAGCGTATCCCTGACCCATGGCGACCAATTCCGGCGGCAGATCTTCGCCACCCCCCGTCGCCGGCGGCGCGGGGATCGCCACCTGTGACTGCCAGGTCGCGTCCAGATTCTCCGCGGAGACGACACGCGTGCCGTCCGGGCCGACGCCGCGCCCCAGCTCCATCTGGACGTAGTGCGCCATCTCTGCCGCACTCGACCAGAGCGCCCCCGCGGGCGCCACCGCGCGCACGAAGCTGTCCTCGTCGTCCAGCGCGACCGGGACATACGCCCCGCTCAATTCCCGGCCGTGCGATCCGGCGTAGTCCCCGCTCGCTTCGACCTCTTCGAGCGAAAAGGTCGAGCGGGTCATTCCCAGCGGAGCGAGCAGCTGCTCGCCCATGACTCGCACGTAGGCGTCGTAGAGATCGTCCGTCTCCCCGCTCGCGGCGGCGGTGGCCGCATAGCCGCCAATAGCAAACATCTGGTTGCTGTACTGGAAGAGCTTGCCCAGCGGCGCCGCGAGAGGAAAGGCCGCCACCGAGGCGATCAACGATTCCGGGGTGTAGTCGTCGCTGTTGAGGATGAAATCCGCATCTCGTTGCGGCAGCCCGGTGCAGGCGCAGAAGGCATTGCGGACGATCATGGCCTGGGTGAGATCGGGATCGGCGACCGCGAACCCGGGGAGCAGATCGACCACCGGGGTATCCCAGCGCAGCCGCCCCGCGTCGACGAGGGTGGCCGCCATCGTCGCCGTCATCGACTTCGTGACCGAGCCGATCATCATCAGTGTCTCCGGCGTCACCGGTTCGGGCTGGTCCACCTCGCGGACGCCGAACCCGTTCTCGTAGATGACCTGACCGTTCTGCACGATGGCCACCGCCGCCCCTGGAATCTGGGTTTTTTCCAGCATCGTTGCGATGTACGCGTCGAGCTCGGCGAGGTGCTCGGCGGTGAGCGTTTGCGGTTCCAGCATCGCCCCCGGCGTGGCGGACGGTGTTCCCTGGCTCTGGGCAATGACCGGCGCCCCGCTACTCATGGTGACGAGCAGCGCGCAGATGAAACCCTGAATCACGAGACGCATGCTTCTTCTCCTGCCGCCGAGCCGCCGCCTGGAAAGGCCATAAGAGCCAACGATCGATTTTCCCGAGAAAACCTCTTGCGCGCCTCCCTTCGTGCTGGTGAGATTGTACGAGCGAAGCAGCGAGAGATATGGAGCTGAACAGGAGCGAAACGCAATGACGCGACGGCGGATCGACGCCTCACACGTGATCGCCTATCAGGACGGTGGACACCGCTATCTGAAGGATGGAGTGGTTGTTACTGAGGGCAATGAGATCATCCACGTCGGTTCCCAGGGGAGCTGGCAGGAGCCGGTCGAGGAGACGATCGACGCGAGCGGCATGGTCGTCACCCCAGGGTTCATCAATACCCACGCCCACCTCGCCGATTCGCCGCTGGACAAGAGCTTTGTCGAGGATATGGGGCGGCGGCAGTTCTACCTCTCCGGACTTTTCGAGTATCTCCCCGTGCGCTCGCAGGCGATGGACGAGGAGGCCGCCCGCGCCGGTCTCGCCTTTTCGATGGCCGAGCTGCTGCGCACCGGCACGACCACGGTCATGGAGATCGGTTTTCATGGCGAAGAGGCGGTGCGGCAGGCGGAGCAGGTCGGCATGCGCCTCTACATGGGGCTCGGCTACCGCTCCGGGCGCTGGTACACCGACGATGGCAAGGAGGTCAAATACGCCTGGGACGAGGAATCCGGGTTGCGCGGGATGGAGCGCGCCGTCCGTTTCATCGAGGAGCACGACGGCGCCCAGAACGGCCGGGTGAAAGGGTTTCTCTCGCCATTGCAGGTCGATACCTGTACTGAGGACCTGTTACGGAAATCCCGTAGTGCCGCAACCAGCATGGGGGTGCCGCTGGCGCTGCACACGTCGCAGTCGGTCAACGAGTTTCAGGAAATCACCCGCCGCCACGGGGTGACGCCGATCGAATGGCTGCGCGACATCGGCTTCCTGGGACCGGACGTCATTCTCGGTCACGCCATCGTCGTCGCCCCCGGCACCTGGTCGAACTGGTCGGGCGACGATCCCGGTATCCTGGCCGACACTGGCGCCAACGTCGCCCACTGCGTCTGGGTTTTCGCCCGGCGCGGGATGGCGATGGAGAGCTTCGCCCGCTACCTGGCGCGCGGGGTGAACATGACGCTCGGCACCGATACCTGCCCGCAGAGCATGATCGAGGGGTTGCGTTACACGGCGGTGGTGAGCAAGCTGGTCGATCGCCAGACGGAGGTGGCCACCGCCGGCGACGTCTTCACCGCCGCCACCCTGGGCGGGGCGAAAGCCCTCGGCCGCGACGATCTCGGCCGCATCGCCCCCGGCGCCAAAGCCGACCTCCTGCTCTGGAAAGGCGACTCGCTGTTCATGACCCCCTTGCGCGACCCGATCCGCAACATCGTCTACTCGGCCGCCGCCGAAGACCTCGACACCGTCCTCATCGACGGCGAGGTGCGCATGCGCGGGCGCGAAATCCCCGGTGTCGACCTCGCCGCCCTCACTCGCGATCTGCAAGCGGCCGGAGAACGGATGTGGGCCAACGTCCACCGCGGCGACTGGGCCGGCCGCAGCATCGACGAGCTGGCGCCGCAGACGTTTCCGGCGTGGCTCGGGTAACGTTTGATGGCGGGGTGATTCGGTTTACCGGTGATCAAGTTCGGCGCGAAGGGTGTCGAACGACCAGGTCGGGCAGCCGCAGCCAAGGAAATCATTGTCGCCCGTGAGGATGCCGGCATCCAGTGCCAGGGCAAGAGCGACCGTTGGCCAATCGTCGGGATCGCGCGGGATACGCCGTCGCGCCGTGGCTTCCAGGTGATGGTACACATGTCGCGGGACAACTTCGATCGCGTTGTTGTCGACAAGCGTCTGGATTTCCTGGTGAATCAATGACGCGTGCTCGGCGGTCAGATGACCGCGTTCGACAACATGGCGCAGTCGCCGATCGAGCTCGTGTCGTGCTTCATTCCACTGCTCTTCCGCGACAACAATGTGAAG
>JACCXM010000240.1 GCA_013697005.1 Chloroflexia bacterium
GCGGCGAACTCTTCGTCGACGCGACCAAGATCGAGGCGAATGCTGACCTTGATTCCCTCGTGCCCCGCTTCTACTACGCGGCCAAGACCCATGTCGCCGCCGTGTTTGCCGACGATCTCGCCGCGGAGGATGCGAACCCGCCGATGGCCGTTGCCGACGTGCCTCCTGGCATCGTGCAGGTGCCGGCTGAGCCGTGCACCGACGTACCACCTTCTGCGAGTGATCCCCCCTGGCGGTTGCTGGAGGAGCGGCGGCTGGACCCGAAGCGGCCAGCGGTGGGCGGCTACCAGCGCACGACGGACTACCGAGTGAGCGCGACCGATCCTGACGCCGCCCCGATGCGCACCGGGAGCGGGACGAGTCTCGGCTACCACGACCATTACGTCGTGGACGGGGGCAAGGGGCGCATCATCCTCGCGGCGCTGGTGACCCCGGCCGATGTCATGGAGAACGTGCCGCTGCAGGACCTACTCTGGCGGGTCTGCTTCCGGCGCAAGCTCCGTCCCCACCATGTCACCGGCGACACCACCTACGGCACGGTCGAGAACATCGTCGCCCTCGAAGACGCGGGCATTCGAGCGTTCTTCCCACTGCCCAATTTCGACCAGCGGACGCCGCACTACGGGACTTCTCGGTTCACCTACGATGCCCAGCGCGATGCGTACCGGTGCCCGCAGGGGCAGCCGTTGCCGCGTCGCAAGACCAAGTACACCGAGGCAGCAGTGCTCTACCGGGCAAATGCGGTCATCTGTAACGCCTGCCCAGTCAAAGCGGAGTGCACCGGGAGCGACCGCGGCCGGATGATCCACCGCTCCCTCTACGCCGACTACCTGGAGCGGATGCGCAGCTACCACGCGACCGAGACCTACCAGAAGGCCATCCGCAAGCGCCAGGTGTGGGTCGAGCCCCTCTTTGCCGAAGCCAAGGACTGGCACGGCTTACGCCGACTCCGGTTACGGGGCTTGCTCAACGCCAACATCCAGGGACTGCTGATTGCGGCCGGCCAGAACCTGAAACGCTTCCTGGCCGTGACCGGGTGGGGTCGGCGCCACGCCCCGCGCGGGAGCCTGATCGCCCTCCCCAGGGAGCCAGAGTGGCTCTCAGCCGTCTCCGGGTGACGATCTTCTCGACCGCGACGAGGGCCAGTCCGGTCAGCCAAACTCGGGATCACTCGCACCAAGGACGGTCGCCGAAGGCTTTTTTCAACACGCTGCCACGCTAACAGAACCGACTTCCGGTCATGCCGCCTCGGGATCGGCCAGCGGCGCTGCGGCGGCGACCGCCTCTTCCTCCTCGGTCAATGCCCGGCCTGGTTGCATCCGGCGCTGCGTTATCAAGAGGATGGGGATGAGCGCCGCGCTGGCGGCCAGAGAGGCCAGTATCGGTCCCTCGGCGCGGATGGCGTAGAGCTGACCGGAGACGATCGGGGCCGAGGAAAACGCGGTGCCACCCATCATCTCGCTCAGGGTGAAGACGCGGGGGCGGACGCGGTCGCTGCGCACGATCTCGCTCAGGGCGGCGACATAGAGCCCCCACGCCGACCACAACCCGCCGCGCCCGATGAACGCCAGTGCGATTAACCAGACGAGCTGGGTCGAAACCACCACCGCCAGCGCGCCCATCACCATCGCGATGGCGATGGCGACCCCCGTCAGGGGGTGTTTTTGCAGCCACTGGTTGCGGGCGATGATCAGGCCAAACAGCACCGCTCCCAACGAGCCGACGCCCCCCAGCATGGCGACCACCGCCGGCGAGATACCCCGCTCGTCGGCGAGAAACGTCGGCAGCAACGATATCCCGAGCGCCAGCGAGAAGATCGTGGCGAACTGCATCCCCAGCAGGGGTTTCACACTCGGCTCGGCCAACGCTTCCCGATACGAGGAACGGGGTGGGGCCGCCCCCTTTTCGCGTTTGGGGCGCGGCGCGAAACGGCTGAAGAAATAGATCGAAAACAGGGTGCACAGCGCGGCGAAGACGAACGCCGCGCGCAGATCGAACAGCGCGATCAATACCCCGGAGATGAGCGGCGCGATGCCGAAGGCGACCGCCGGTCCGACGTTGAAGACCAGGGTGAAGGCGCGTACCCGTTGCTCCCCGGCGTGCGTGGCCAGATGCGCCTGGGTGAGGGGAAAGGCGATATCGCCAATGGCGCTGCCGATCACCATCGGCGCCAGCATCGTCCAGTGCGTGGCCAGGGCCGCGGTGATCAGGCCGATACCGGTCAGACCGCGCGCCACCACGATCAGCGTGCGCGGATCGATGCGGTCGGCCAGCGTGGCACTGGGCGCCAGGATCAGCAGCCGCAGGATGCCGCTCGATCCGAGGACGAGACCGACGACGGTGATCGGCGCCCCGAGGGCCTCGATCCACAAGGGCCAGATACCGACGTAAGCGCCAAACGCGGCCTCGACCCCGATCATCGCCCAGAAGACATAGCCGAGCTCGCGGCCGAGACCCAGATCCCACGACCATCGCCACCGCCGCCCGCCCGGCCCCACGCGCCACCCCACCCATCACGCCCCATACGGGCCAACGCCCCAAGCGCTCGGCATTGTACGGGCGGTGCGCCGCTGGTGGCTGGCGGCTATTGGCTGGTGGCTGTTGGCTGGTGGCTGGTGGCTGGTGGCTATTCTCACCCGAGAAATCTCACCGTCCCACTGTCGACTGTCGACTTCCGACTTCCGACTCACCAACTTCCGACTACGCCTCCGGATATACTCCGCCCATCGGTGACAGCGAGGGATTGCCGCGACCGCGGTCCGAGCGGAGCAGGGGGGGAATGCAACTTTTCAATACGCAGTCGGGGCAGATCGAGCGCTTTGCGCCACGCGATGGCAAGGTCGGTCTCTACGTCTGCGGCGTCACACCGTATGACACGACCCACATCGGACACGCCTTCACCTTTCTTACCTTCGATATCCTGGTCCGGCTGATGCGCACCAAGGGCTGGGACGTCACCTACGTCCAGAATGTCACCGACATCGACGACGACATCCTGCGCAAAGCGAAAGAGGTCGGGCTGACCTGGAAAGAGCTCGGTGAACGCGAGACGGCCCGCTACCTCAAGGATATGGCCGATCTCAACTGGGTGGCCCCGGACCATTACGTTCTCGCCACCGACCATATCGCGGAGATGCTGGAGATCACCCAGAAGTTGATCGACAACGGGCATGCCTACGAAAGTGGAGGCAGCGTCTATTTCTCGGTGGCCAGCGATCCCGCATTCGGCAAGCTCAGCCACATCCCGCGCGACGAGATGCTGCCGATCGCCAACGAGCGCGGCAACACCCCCGACGATCCCAACAAACGCGATCCGCTCGATTTCGTGCTTTGGCAAAAGTCAGCCGCAGGCGAGCCGTCCTGGGATTCTCCCTATGGACCGGGCCGTCCCGGATGGCACGTCGAGTGCTCGGCGATGGCCAGCCGCTACCTCGGCCCCAGCATCGACATCCACGGCGGCGGCGCCGATCTCATCTTTCCCCACCACGAATGCGAGATCGCCCAATCCGAAAACGCCTTCGGGGTGGAGCCGTTCGCGCGGTGCTGGGTCCACGCCGGGATGGTCGGTTACGACGGCGAGAAGATGAGCAAATCGCTCGGCAATCTCGTCCTCATCAGTGATGCCCTGAAGAACTACTCCGCGGACGCGGTGCGGCTCTATCTCTTCTCGAACCACTACCGCTCCTCCTGGGTCTTCGAGGAGGTCGATCTCGATAGCTGGGCACGTGTCGCGGAAGACTTGATCGAAGCCGTCGAGTTCCCCGCCTACGGTATCGAGGACGAGCTGGATGTGAGCACGCTGCGCGTTCGCTTCTTCAACGCCCTGGACGACGATCTCAACACCCCGATCGCCATCGCGGCATTGCAGGAGATCGCCACCGCCATTCTCGAGTCGCCCGAGGAGGACGACATCCGCGATGCTCAGCGCACGCTGCGCGAGCTGAGCGACGTGTTGGGGCGGGCGCTCGCCGCGTAATGCCGGTCTCTGTGTCATTGCGAGCGCCCTGAGGGAAATTGTGTCATTCCGAGCGCCCGAGGAATCTCGTCGTCTTCGCATATCGACGCACCATATGACGAGGTGACTCGT
>JACCXM010000241.1 GCA_013697005.1 Chloroflexia bacterium
TCCAGTCTCAACCCGTACATGACCGTCGCCGAGTTGATCGCCGAGCCGCTGGTCATCGACGGGATGAAAAACGGCGACGAGCGCCGGGCGCGGGTGCGCGCCGCCCTGGCCGCGGTCGACCTGACCCCGGCCGACCGCTTTCTCCACAAATACCCGTCGTCCATGTCGGGCGGTCAGCGGCAGCGGGTGGGGATTGCCCGCGCCCTGATCCGCGAGCCGGACTACATGGTCGCCGACGAACCAGTTTCCATGGTCGATGCCTCGTCGCGGGTGGAGATTCTCAACCTCCTGCAGGGGCTGCAACGGGAGCGCGGTGTGGCGTTTCTCTACATCACCCACGACATCGCCTCGGCCCGCCACTTCGCCGCCCGCATCGCGGTCATGCACCTGGGATCGATTGTCGAGACCGGCGCCGCCCGCCAGATCATCGACCATCCGCTTCACCCCTACACGCGGTCGCTCATCGCCGCGGTGCCCGAACCAGACCCGGCCAACCGCTTCCGCCGCCGCGCCACGGAACGCTGGGCGGAGACCCCCGGTGTCGCTATCCACCCCGGTTGCCCCCACAACGGTGCCACCGCGGCGTCCCCCATCCTCCTCGAAGCTATCGACCAGCCAGGGCATTTCGTCGCCTGCCACCTGGAGTCCCGCCGCGCCCGCTGACACCTAAACCCAAACCGCGCCGTTGCGCTACGATGCCGCGCACGTTGGTGCAGTCGCGTCAAGCCGAGGAACGAAGAATCTACCATCGCTTCACCTGAAAGTGGGATGGCCTGCGAGCAATCCCTAGCGACGTCAACAAGCCCCTCTCCCTGCGCACAGGGAGAGGGGTTGGGGTGAGGGTTTACGCCGCGACGTCGAGGAATCACCCGCACTCCGAACGATTCACACGGACATAGTGGAGCGGCCTTGACCCATGACTGATCCGGCCAATGATGGCAGCAACCATGATCCCTCCGGCCCCCTTGCCGGGGTCCGCGTGCTGGCCCTGGAGCAGGCGGTCGCGGGACCGCTCTGCACCCGCCATCTCGCCGATCTCGGCGCCGAGGTGATCAAGATCGAGCGGCCCGGCGGCGGCGATTTCGCGCGCCAGTACGACGGTGCCGTAAAGGGCCTCTCCTCCTACTTTGTCTGGCTGAATCGCGGCAAGCGATCCCTCTCGCTCGATATGAAGCACCCGCGGGCAAGCGGCATCCTGGAGCGCCTGCTGGCATCGTCCGATGTGCTCGTACAGAACCTGGCGCCCGGCGCCATCGACCGCCTCGGGTTTGCCCCGCGGCGACTGCGGCGCGACTATCCCGCGCTCGTCATCACCTCAATCTCCGGCTATGGCAGCGGCGGACCCTTCGCGACGCGCAAGGCGTTCGATCTGCTGCTGCAAGGCGAAACCGGCGTGATCGCGACCACCGGCAACGGCGACGATCTCGCCAAGGTCGGCATCAGCGTCGGCGATATCGGCGCCGGTGTCTACGGGGCGATCGGCACCCTTGCCGCGCTCTATGAACGGCGCGCCACCGGGCAGGGGCGCATCGTCGAGACCTCCCTGTTCGATGCCCTGGCCGAGTGGATGGGCTACCCCACCTACTACACCCTCTACGGTGGCGAGCCGCCCGCTCGCGCCGGGGTCCGTCATGCCACGGTCGTTCCCTACGGCTCCTACGCCTGCGCCGATGGCGCGGTGTTGCTGGCCGTGCAAACGGAATCTCAGTGGAAGGCGTTCTGCGAGACGGTCTGCGCTCACCCCGAGTGGGTAACAGACGAGCGCTTCACCTCATCGGCGCTGCGCCGCATCAACCGTCATGCGCTGGAAGGCATGATCGAAGACGCGTTCGCCACGCTGCCCCGCGCGGAGGTGGTCCGCCGCCTCGAAGTCGCCGACATTCCGTTCGGTTCCGTCAACGAGGTCGCCGAATTCATCGACCACCCGCAACTCGCCGCGCGCGGCCGTTGGCGCGAGATCGATTCCCCCGCCGGGCCCCTGAGCGCCATTGTCCCGCCGATCGATCTGGAAGGAATGCCGCCTCACATGGGCGCCATCCCCGACGTCGGCGAGCATACGGACGAGATTTTGATCGGTCTGGGAATGGACCAAGAAGAAATCATGCGCCTGCATGAACAGGGGGCGGTGTGAATGATCGCCCTGTCGCGATCCCCATCACCCTATAACCCCATTACCCTATCACCCAAAGCAAAAAAACAGTCCCGACCGACTCCGCGTCCGCCCCGCTCCCTGACCAGCCGCTGCCACGCGCATGCCCCGCAACAATGCACGTTTTCCCGGCGGTCCCGGGTCGCCCAGGTTGCGTCAGAGTACCCCGCGATGCTCTGTCGTTCCCATCGAGCGTCCGGTGGGAGCGTCGCCTTCGCTCGGCCCCTCGGGACTGTACGTACACTATATCCGGACATCTAGCGTCTGTCAAGGGGTCTGCTTCATGGTCCTTCCCACGCCCGATCCACTCCCTCTCATTCCAGCCACCATCCCCCCGCCCGAAGCAATCACACCACCATCAGCGGAAGCAACCGAGACCGCCGATCAACGCACCGCAATGCCTGACCCTGCGGCCGCCTCCCGCCTCGGCGTGGCCGGCTGGATCGTCAACGACCTCGGCAACACGTTGTTCTCGCAGAACATGATCGCCAACTATTTTCCGGTCTGGGTGGTCGCGGTGATGGGTGCTGGCGATGGCGCGATCTCGCTCGTCAATACCGTCACCATGGCCCTCATGCTCGGCATCGGTCCCTGGCTCGGCGCTGTCTCTGACCGCCTGCCGCGCCGCCTGCCCATTCTGATCGTCACCACGACCGGAAGCTGCCTGCTGACCTTCTTCATCGGGAATGACCTGCGCGGCTCACTGATCTTTTTTCTCGGCGCCAACCTGCTGTTCCAGGCGGGACTTGTCATCTACGACTCCCTCCTGCCGGCGGTGAGCACCGCCGAGAACCGCGGCCGTGTCGGTGGCGCCGCGGTCGGTCTCGGTTATCTCGGATCACTCCTCGGACTGGGTATCGGTTTTGTCGTCATGAACCGTGGCGGCGACTACCAGACCATCTTCCGCCTGACCGCGGCCGGATTCTTTCTCCTGTCGCTGCCCTGCTTTCTCTGGGTGAAAGAGACACCGCGCATCGTCGCACGCGTCGCGCCGCGGGCGCTGGCCAGGGCCGCGTTCGCGGACGTCGCCGCTACCGCCCGCCGCGCGCGCGACTATCCCGATCTGGTCCGCTTTCTGGTTGGCCGCGCGTTTTACGCCGAGGCCGCCAACACCATCGGGCTCTTCATGGCCGTCTATCTCACCGTGCAGCTCGGTTTCAGCACCGGTGAAAAGGACCGCCTCCTCCTCGTCGCCATCCTCGCCGCGGTCGGTGGCGGCTTTTTCTGGGGTCGCGTCGTCGACCGCATCGGTCCCCGCGACAGCCTATTGCGGGTGCTCGTGGTCTGGTCAATCGCGCTGGCCCTGATCGCCGCGACCGGCTTCACGATCTTGCCCAACGCGGCGCTGTGGGTCATCGCACCCTTGGCCGGGTTTGCGCTCGGCGGCACCTGGGCCTCCGACCGCCCACTGATGATCGGGCTCGCTCCGCCCGAGTATCTGGGTCAGTTCTACGGTCTCTATGCCCTGGCCGGCCGCTTCGCCGCGCTCGTCGGTCCCATCATCTGGTGGCTGGTCGTCGACGGTCTCGGTCTCGGCCGCCCGGCCGCCCTCCTCGTGTTGCTCGGTCTGGTCATCATCGCCATGGTCATCCTTCGCCCGTTGCCGTCGTCCATCGGCAGAGCCCCTCTCCCGGCCGATACCTGACAGGGGGAGGTATGGTCCCTTGCCAGCCACCCAACCAGCGACAAGAGCCCCTCGCCCTGCGCACAGGGAGAGAGGGGTTGGGGTTGAGGGTAAGCGTCACGTGGAAGTGGGATACTTCCTTCGGTCGGGGTAATCCCGATCCGTATCTGAATGGATTCCAAAGCGCGCGCGTCAGTTTCCAGGCTCCCGCGCCCGCTATTTCGAGGAGGTTCGATTGACCGCCGTCGCTCCCCGCTCGACCGTGAGCCAGCTCGACCGTGAGCTCGAAACCGAAGCCATCAACGCCGTACGCGTACTCGCTATCGACGCGGTGCAAGCCGCCAACTCCGGCCATCCCGGTTTACCCCTCGGCGCGGCGCCGATGGCCTACGTCCTGTTCACCGAGTTCATGAATGTCAATCCCCAAAACCCGCACTGGCCAAACCGCGACCGCTTCGTACTTTCCGCCGGTCATGGCTCGGCCCTGCTCTACAGCCTGCTGCACATCACTGGCTACGATCTCTCCCTCAACGAGGTCAAAAACTTCCGCCAGCTCGGCTCGCAGACACCCGGGCATCCCGAGCGCCTGCACACCGCCGGAGTCGAGGTCACCACCGGTCCCCTCGGACAGGGGTTTGCCAACGGTGTCGGTATGGCCATCGCCGAGCGTTTTCTGGCCGGAACCTTCAACCGTCCCGGACACGACATCATCGATCATTACACCTACGGCATCGTCTCCGACGGCGATCTCATGGAGGGCGTCGCCGCCGAGGCGGCCTCATTGGCCGGTCACCTTGGCTTAGGCAAGCTGATCTATCTCTACGACCAGAATGAGATCACCCTGGCCGGCACCATCGGCGTGTCGTTCTCCGAGGACATCCCGGCGCGTTTTACCGCTCTCGGTTGGCACGTGCAGGAGATCGACGGTCTGGACACCGATCGGGTCCGCGCCGCAGTGGCGGCGGCCCAGGCGGAATCGGAACGCCCCTCGCTCATCTGCGCCCGCACGACCATCGGCTTTGGCTCGCCGAAAGCGGACACCTTCGGCGTGCACGGTTCGCCGCTCGGTCCCGACGGGGTTGCCAAAACGAAAGAGGCGCTCGGCTATCCCCTGGAACCCGCGTTCTACGTCTCAGATACCGTCACCGCCCACTTCCGCGAGTTCGCCATGCGCGGCGCGGCGAAAGAAGCCGCCTGGAATCAGGCGTTTGCTGACTATGAAAAGCAGGACGCGCAAGCGGCAACCGCGCTCACCCTCGCGCTGGAAAGCAAGCTGCCTGACGGTTGGGATAGCGACATCCCAAGCTGGGAGACCGGCGCCAAACCGATCTCCACGCGCAAGGCCTCCGGCGAGGTGATCAACGCCTTCGCCGCCAAGGTCCCGAACTTCATCGGTGGCTCGGCCGATCTCGATCCCTCGACCAATACCCAGATGAAAGATCAGGGTGACTTCGGCTCTCCCGCCGCAGTCCTCGATCCGAGTGCGGAGCAGGGTCTTTCTGGCGGGGGCTGGGGTTTCGCGGGACGCAATATCCACTTCGGCATTCGCGAACACGCCATGGGCAGCGCCGCCAACGGTATGGCCGCCCACGGTGGGGTGATCCCCTTCACGGCGACCTTCCTCGTTTTCGCCGACTACATGCGGCCCCCCATGCGCCTGGCCGCGCTGTCCGATCTCAAGGCGATCTTCGTCTTCACCCACGACAGCGTCGCCGTCGGCGAAGACGGCCCCACCCACCAACCGGTAGAGCAATTGCTCAGTCTGCGCGCCATCCCGAAGCTAATCACCATCCGCCCCGCGGATGCCAACGAGACCGCCGACGCCTGGCGCATCGCGATGACCCTCGATGGCCCATGCGTGCTCGTTTTTTCGCGCCAGGACCTCCCGGTGCTCGATCGCGCCGCGGCCCTGGGATCGCTTGCCAACGGCGCCTACATCCTCTCTGGCGCGGAGGGCGATCCCGACGTCGTCCTCATCGGCTCCGGGTCCGAAGTCGAGCTCGCCGTCCGCGCCGCCGTGATGCTGGGCGAAAACGGAGTGCGCGCCCGGGTCGTCAGCATGCCCTCCTGGGAGCTTTTCGCCCAGCAGGAGGAGCGCTACCGGGCAGGAGTGCTAGGTCCGGCCGGCACCCCCCGTGTCGCGGTCGAGGCCGGGGTCACGCTCGGCTGGGAGCGCTTCGTCGGCGAGCGCGGCGCCATCGTCGGCATCGACCGCTACGGCGCCTCGGGCCCCGGCGCCAAAGTCCTGGAACACTTTGGGTTCACCGCCCAGCACGTCGCCGCGACCGCACTCCGCCTCCTCGGCAAAGACGATCTCGCCACAAAGATCGAGAGCGCATGAACAACTTGAGTGCGACGACTCGTAAGTCGTGTCATTCTGAGCCCTCAGGCGAAGAATCTCGGTTCTCTCGAATCGACACCGCTTCTGGACAAGATGCTTCGTGTCACATCACCGACAAACCGCGCGAACCGAATAGGAGGAACGCACATGCCTGACAACCGCATCAAGCAACTGTACGAGCGCGAAGGACAAAGCGCCTGGCAAGACGACATCTCCCGCGACATGCTCAACGAGGGCACGATCCGCGTAGCAATCGAAGAAACCGGGATTCGCGGTCTCACCTCCAACCCGACCATCTTCGAGAAAGCGATCGCCGCCGGCACCGCCTACGATGAGGAGATCGCCGGACTGCTCGAACGCAACCTCGATACCCACGCCATCTTTGAAACCGTCGCGGTGGGCGATATCCAGCACACCACCGATCTCTTTCAACCGCTCTACCAGTCGTCCGCGGGCGGCGACGGCTTCGTCTCGATCGAAGTCTCCCCCGCCGGCGCTCGCGACGCCGCCCGTACTACCAAGGAAGCGCGCCGCCTCTGGGCCGCGGTCGATCGCCCCAACTTGATGGTCAAGATTCCCGGCACCATGGAAGGAGAGGCGGTCATTCGCCAGATGCTGGAAGAGGGCATCAACATCAACATCACCCTCCTCTTCTCGGTCGCTTCGTACGAACGGGTGGCCCGCGCCTACATCGCCGCGCTCACCGCGCGCCACGCCGCCGGCCGCTCGATCGACCGCATCGCCTCGGTGGCATCGTTCTTCGTCTCCCGCGTCGATACCCTGATCGACAAGCTGCTCGACGAAAAAATCGCCGCCACCAACGACGCGACCCAGAAGACCCAGTTGGCATCCCTCAAGGGCAAGGCCGCCATCGCCAACGCCAAAATCGCCTACAAAACATTCACGAAGTTGTTCTCGGGCGCGGAATGGGAGACTCTGGCGGCAGCGGGCGCCTCCGTGCAGCGCCCGCTGTGGGCCTCGACCTCGGTGAAAAACCCAGCCTTCCCCGACACCATGTACGTCGACGAGCTGATCGGCCCGCACACCGTCAATACCATGCCCCGCCCGACGATCGCCGCCTTCCTCGATCACGGCACGATCGCCCGCACCATCGATAAGGGCGTCGCCGGAGCCCACCAGACGATGGCTGACCTGGCGGCAGCCGGGATCGACATCAACGCCGTCACCGCCCAGCTCGAAGACGAAGGAATTGCCTCCTTCACCAAGAGCTACGACTCCCTGCTCGAAGGCGTCGCCGCCAAGCGTTCCCAACTCGCCGGCGCGGCCGCGGACTAGGCATCCAGCGCCAAAAGCCCCTCGCCCTGCGCACAGGGAGAGGGGTTGGGGTGAGGGTTTCTCAGGGAGACGGCTGAGGGTTCCTAATCCTCCGACGCCGCCCGGGATGTCCCCCTTTGCAGACGGCAATGCCGGAAGGAAAATCACCGCCGATGCCCGATGTCATTCTGCGCCATGTTCCGCTGCCGGCGGAATCCGCCGCGGCGGAGCCGCCCCCGATCTCCGAAGCGGAGTACATCCAGCGTTGCGATGAGACACTCGCTCGCGCCGGCACGCCCTGGGTCGCCGTCTATGGCGATCGCGAGCACAGCGCCAATCTTCTCTTCCTCACCGGATTCGATCCGCGCTTCGAAGAAGCCCTGCTGCTCCTGGGACCAGAGCGGCGGCGCGTGCTCCTCGTCGGCAATGAGGGGGTCGTGCACGCCGTCATCGCTGGGCTGCCGCTGGAGGTGCAATGCTTTCAGGGGTTCAGTCTCATGGGTCAGCCGCGGGAAACGACACCCCGTCTCGACCGGACCCTGGATGAAGCCGGACTTGTCCCCGGCGACAAGGTCGGCATCGTCGGCTGGAAATACCTGACCGCGGCCGAGACCGGCGATCCGCGCCAACCAGCCTGGGTGCCAGCGGCGATCGTCGCAGCGATACGCCAGGTCACCGGTGTCGACCCCATTGATGTGACCTCCGTGCTGATGGCCCCCGGCGACGGATTGCGCACGCGCAACAGCGCCGATCAGATCGCGGCGTTCGCCTGGGCGGCGTTGCGGTCCAGCCAGGCGGTATTTCGTGTCGTGCGTGGCGCTCGCGCCGGGATGACCGAGCGCGACGTCGCCGCACTCATGGGCTATGCCGGAG
>JACCXM010000275.1 GCA_013697005.1 Chloroflexia bacterium
GCCAACGTCTTGGTGATCGCCGCCGTCAAGCTCGTCTTGCCGTGATCGACGTGCCCGATCGTCCCCACATTCACATGCGGCTTGGTCCGGCTGAACTTCTGCTTCCCCATCGCCCCTCGCTCCTCTCGTGCGACCGTCCTGTCCGAGCGGTCTTTGACCTCTATGCCTTCGATCTCAGCCGCGAAACGAATCGCGGCAAAACTTCTTAGTCCCGGCGCGCCTTGGCTACCATCTCCTGTGCGAGAGCGGTCGGCAGCGGCGCATAATGATCGAACTGCATGGAGTACGTCGCCCGGCCCTGCGTAGCCGATCGCAGATCGGTCGCATAGCCGAACATGGCGGCGAGCGGAACGAACGCATTCACCACCTGCGCCCCCGCACGCATTTCCATACCTTGAATATGGCCACGGCGGGCGTTCAAGTCCCCAATGACATCGCCCATGAAATCATCTGGAGTCGTCACTTCGACGTTCATGATCGGCTCGAGGATGGCGGGCCGGCCACGACGCACCGCTTCTTTCAGTGCGAGCGACCCCGCGATCTTGAACGCCATTTCCGATGAGTCGACGTCGTGATACGACCCGTCGACCAGCCGCGCCTTGAGATCGACAATCGGGAAACCGGCTTCGCCACCCGTGAGCAGCGCCTCGCGGATACCAGCGTCGACGGAGGAAATGTATTCTCGCGGGACCGATCCGCCGACAACCTTGTCCTCGAACTCATAGCCCTTGCCACGCTCCTGGGGTTCAAACTCAACGATTGCGTGGCCGTATTGGCCCTTTCCTCCAGACTGCCGGATGTGGCGTCCCTCAGTCTTGACCGGAATCGTGATCGTTTCCTTGTACGCAACTTGCGGCCGGCCCACGTTGGCGTCGACCCGGAACTCGCGCATGAGCCGGTCAACGATCACTTCGAGATGAAGCTCGCCCATCCCTTCGATCACCGTTTGACCCGTCTCTTCATTAGTCCGCAAACGGAACGTCGGATCTTCTTCCACGAGACGACCCAGCGCGGCGCCCATTTTGTCCTGGTCAACCCTCGTTTTGGGTTCGATCGAGACGGAAATGACCGGCTCGGGGAACGTAATCGACTCCAGCACAACTGGTGCGGAGAGCTCCGACAGCGTGTCGCCCGTAAAAGTTGTTTTTAAACCGATCACCGCAGCGATATCGCCGGCGCTCACCGAAGGAATTTCCTCCCGGTGATTGGCGTGCATGCGCAAAAGCCGGCCAACCCGCTCGCGTTCGCCCTTGGTGGTATTCATGACATAGCTTCCGGAATCGAGCGTCCCGGAATAGACGCGGACATATGCCAGCTTGCCGACATGGGGATCCGCGGCAATCTTGAAGGCAAGTGCCGAAAACGGCTCACCTGGCTCGACCGTGCGCACGACCTCTTCGCCGGTGACAGGATCGATCCCCGTAACCGGCGGCACATCGAGCGGCGACGGCAGATAGTCGACGATCGCGTCCAGCATCAACTGGACCCCTTTGTTCTTCAGCGAGCTTCCCACCAGAATCGGCACCAATCTGCCGGTTACGGTTGCCGCCCGGAGCCCGGCTCGCAGTTCATCGGCAGACAGCACATCGTCTTCGAGATAGCGCATCATGAGATCTTCGTCAGACTCAGCGATCAATTCCACCAGATGTTGTCTGGCCGCCCGCACCTCCTCCGCCATCTCGGCCGGGATTTCAGTGCGCTCGATGTTCTGCCCCATTTCATCGTGGAAGATGTACGAAACTTCATTGATGAGATCGATAATGCCGTCGAAGCTCGATTCCGCCCCGATGGGCAACTGAATCGGCGCGGGCACGGCTTTGAGCCGATCGACGATCATATCGATCGTGCGCGTGAACGACGCTCCGGTGCGGTCCATCTTGTTGACGAAGCAGATGCGCGGAACGCTGTACTTGTCGGCCTGCCGCCACACTGTTTCGGATTGCGGTTCGACCCCGGCCACCGCGTCAAATACCACGACACCGCCATCCAGCACCCGCAACGAACGCTCCACTTCCACGGTGAAGTCGACGTGACCCGGCGTGTCGATGATATTGATCCGATGACCGTTCCACGAGCAAGTCGTTGCCGCGGCTGTGATAGTGATCCCGCGCTCGCGCTCCTGGACCATCCAGTCCATGGTGGCGGCGCCTTCATGCACTTCGCCTGGCTTATGAACCCGGCCGGTGTAATACAGAATGCGCTCGGTTGTCGTCGTCTTGCCCGCGTCGATATGCGCGATGATCCCGATGTTGCGGGTCTTCGCGAGCATCAATTCGGAGTCAGTCGCCGCGGGTCTCGTCGCAATTGCGGTACTCATCGCTGTCCTTATGCTTCCTCAACATTGTCCCAATGACAGATGGTTATCGTGATTTCCCGAATGGTTTCGCCGCATGAGTGATGGCGTCGGATTTCTCCAGACTAAAAGCGCCCGTAATGGGAGAACGCTCGGTTCGCTTCGGCCATGCGATGGGTGTCCTCGCGGCGCTTGATCGCGGCCCCTGTGTTATTGAACGCATCGAGAAGCTCATTTGCCAGCTTCTCCTGCATTGACTTCCCCGCCCGGCCCCTCGCGGCGCTAAGGAGCCAGCGCATCGCGAGCGACATCCGTCTGGGGCCTTCGATCTGCACGGGCACTTGGTACGTGGCGCCACCAACGCGGCGCGGCTTGACCTCGATCACCGGTGTCGCGTTGCCTAGCGCCTGCTCGAATACTTCAAGTGCGTTTCGACCCGTTCGTTCCGCGATTCGTTCTAATGCGCCGTAGACAATCCCTTCGGCGACACCCTTCTTGCCACGCTCCATGACCTTATTGATGAACCGCGCCAATACTTCGCTCTGATAACGCGCGTCCGGCGGCGGAATCCTGCGCTCGACCTTTGCCCGGCGTGGCATGGCGTTCCCTCTATCGCGTGCGGCCTCAGCAGCCGCCTCGTTCCATTCGTCCGCTCATTCGCGGGCGATTCCTTTATACACACGAAAAAGCGGTGAACGTCGGTTGACGTCCGGCCGCTTCTCGTCCCGTCTACAATCAGACCCGCCGGAGCGGAGAGTGCCGCGAGGCCCGCTCGATCAAGCGGTGTCGCGGAAGGCGCTAAGTGGCTTTTCTTGGCGCCTTGGTCCCGTACTTCGAGCGCGCTTGCTTGCGGTTGTCTACACCGCGGGCGTCCAAGGTTCCTCGTACAATGTGGTACCGCACGCCCGGGAGATCTTTCACCCGGCCGCCCCGCACCAGCACGACCGAGTGCTCCTGCAGATTGTGCCCTTCGCCAGGAATGTACGCGGTGACCTCCATACCGTTGGTCAAGCGAACCCTGGCGATTTTGCGCAACGCCGAATTGGGCTTCTTGGGCGTCATGGTCTTGACCTGGGTACATACGCCGCGCTTCTGCGGGGAATGCGTCCCCGACCGGAGCCGGCCTGCATACCGTCCTAGCGCATTGCTGGTGAAACCCAGCGCTGGCGCCTTGGTCTTTTTCTTGACGCTCTTACGGCCCTTACGAACCAACTGATTGATCGTCGGCACGATAACTCCTAGCAGGACAGGAGGCGTTTCCGGTAACCGTGCTCTGCCATAATGACAGCTGCAGCGCCACCTGCCTTGTGAGGACCAAACCTCACACGTCTATGCCCGCCTTGCGACGGACACAAGCGCGTAGTTTAGGCGTTCATCCTCGTTGTGTCAAGCAAAATGCGGTCGTTACTTTGCGCCGGCCAGATCGCATCGAGTCCGGCCGGCGCAATCGCTATCGGCTAAGGAAGTACTGGCTCTTCGAGGAGATCACCTGCCTCGATGATCGTCAAAGACGCTTCCTCTACGTCGATGTCGGCCTCTTCATCGCCAGCGACGTCCTTGGCGCTGGCGCCGGATGGAACCAGACCCTGCGTCATCAGTTCTTCCAAATCTTCAACCGACGCGGGCTCCACATCGTCCTCCGAACCCGGCAGCAAAGCTACGCTGCCGCCCGGAACGCCCTCACCGATGAACCCACTTTCGATTCCCGGCACGACGCCATACCCGGACCCGGCCGGAATGAGCTTGCCGATGATGACGTTTTCCTTCAAACCGCGGAGATGATCGACCTTCCCATTGATCGCCGCCTCCGTCAGCACGCGGGTCGTCTCTTGGAACGATGCTGCCGACAAGAAAGAGTCCGTTTCCAGGGACGCCTTGGTGATTCCCAGCAACACAGGCACGGCGGTCGCTGGTTCGCCTCCTTGCGCCATGATCTCGTCATTGATCTGATTGAATTCCAGCCGGTCGATACGCTCGTCCTGCATGTAGTCAGTATCACCCGGGTGCGTGATGCTAACTTTCCGCAGCATTTGCCGGCAGATCACTTCGATGTGCTTGTCGTTCGTGTTCACCCCCTGCGAGCGATACACCTTCTGCACTTCATCGATGATGTAGCGTTGGACTTCCTCGCGGCCCTGGGTAAGCAGGACCTTGTGTGGATCCTTGGCGCCGTCGGTCAATTGCTGCCCTGGATACACCCGCGATCCATCGTCGACGTAGACCTGATACACCACCGGCACCTGGTATTCGATCCGATCTTCCTTTTCGTTTCGCACGTATATCGTCCGGTCGTCGAGGAAGAAGCGGCCGTCGATTCCGCTCGTCCGCTTCTGATCGTCCGGACCGACAGCAAGCACTGTCTTATCTTTGACGACGACTTCACCGTCGACCAGTGCCGCGTCCCAGCCCTGTTCCAGCGGAAATACGCGCTGTTCCACGTCTGATGACGTGATCGCCAGAATACGACCACTATCCGTACTCTCCACGGTCACGATGCCATCACGGTCGGCCAGAACCGCGGCGCCTTTCGGCGCGCGCGCTTCGAACAACTCTTCGACACGCGGCAACCCGGTCGTAATATCAGCGCGTGCCACACCACCGGTGTGGAACGTCCGCATTGTTAGCTGCGTCCCCGGTTCGCCAATCGACTGTGCCGCGATGATCCCCACGGCCTCACCCTGTTCCACGAGTTTGCCACTCGCCAGATTCCGGCCGTAGCAAGCGACGCACACACCGTGCGTTGCCTCGCATGTCATGACAGAGCGCACATGAATCTTTTCGACCCCCGCGTCCATCACTTCCCGCACGAGGTCGCGCGTCGATCCACCTTCGGCCTCGAGTCGGTCAGTCACCTCTTCGCCCCGGTCGACGATGATTTCACCAGTCTCCGGATGCACGATCGCTTCCTGAAGTACGCGACCCAGAATCGTGGCCCGGAACTCTTCGTCCAGCAGTTGCTCGCCACCCGCGTCGCGCGTGATCCACAGCCCATGCTCGGTCCCGCAATCATCGATCGTCACGATCACATCCTGCGAAACATCAACTAATCGGCGCGTCAAATAGCCGGAGTCGGCCGTGCGCAGCGCCGTGTCCGCCAATCCTTTGCGAGCGCCATGTGTGGATAGGAAGTATTCGAGCACGGTTAGCCCTTCGCGGAAGTTCGACCGAATGGGAATATCGATGATCTCCCCCTTCGGATCGAGCACCAAGCCGCGCATGCCAGCCATTTGGCTGATCTGGTTCATGTTTCCTTTCGCGCCCGAGTCGGCCATCATGAAGACCGAGTTCTGACCGCGTAGACCCTCCTCGACGTGCTTGGCCAACTCATCGCGCGTCGTGTTCCAGATCAGCTCCAGCTCGCGCAGGCGCTCTTGCTCCGTGACCAAACCGCGTCGGTACTGCCGCTCGATTTTCTCGGCGCGCTCGTCGGCATCGCGCAATAGCGGTGCTTTTTGATCTGACATCACGACATCGTCCACGGCAATACTCAGCCCGCCGCGGGTCGAGAACTCGAAACCGATTTTCTTGATCTCGTTGACAATACGTGCCGTCTCGTCGGCATCCTGGAAGTACCGGTAGGCGTCGGCCACGACCTGCCGGAGTTGTTTCCGGCCCATCGTCTGGTTGTAGTACTTCCCAATTTCTTTGGGCAGCGCCAGGTTGAAGATCGCACGGCCGGCGGTTGTCTCGATGCGCTTGACCTCGCCTCCTTCGCGATCGGTTCGCACACTGAGTTTCGCATGGAGATCGATGGCGCCAGCGTCATACGCGAGCCGGACTTCCTCCAGGGAGGAAAAGATCTTTCCCCAACCACGAGGAACGGTGCCCGAGGCAAGATCCAGCTCATGATCGCGCTCGGACGTCATGTAATAGCAGCCGAGAACGATATCTTGCGTCGGTGAAACGATCGGCTCGCCGTTGGATGGAGAAAGAAGATTGCGCACCGACAGCATGCGCGTACGCGCTTCATCCTGCGCCTTCCGCGATAGTGGGACGTGAACCGCCATTTGATCCCCGTCAAAGTCGGCGTTGAATGCCGCGCAAACGAGCGGATGAATCTGAATTGCTGATCCCTCGATCAACCGCACCTTGAATGCCTGAATCCCCAAGCGGTGGAGCGTGGGCGCCCGGTTCAGGAGCACGACGTAATCCTGAATCACCTCTTCGAGCACGTCCCAGACCTTCGGATCGACGCGCTCCACGAGTCGCTTTGCGGCCTTGATGTTGTGCGCGTGACCGTGCGCGACAAGGCTCCGCATCACGAATGGTTTGAACAACTCGAGCGCCATGCGCTTGGGAAGTCCGCACTCGTCCAGCGACAGGTCCGGGCCGACAACAATCACTGATCGACCCGAGTAATCCACGCGCTTGCCCAACAGATTCTGCCGGAATCGTCCTTGCTTTCCCTTTAAGAGATCCGACAAGCTCTTGAGCTTGTGCTTGCCGGAACCTGAGACGACGCGTCCGCGCCGGCCGTTGTCGATCAATGCGTCGACCGCCTCTTGCAGCATCCGCTTTTCGTTGCGCACGATGATGTCGGGCGCACCAAGCTCCAGCAGCCGCTTCAGTCGATTGTTCCGGTTGATGACGCGACGATAGAGATCGTTCAAGTCCGACGTCGCAAACCGCCCGCCATCGAGCTGCACCATTGGGCGCAATTCGGGTGGCACCACCGGCAGCGCGGTGAAGATCATCCATTCGGGGCGATTGCCGCTCTTCCGCAACGCCTCGACCACGCGCAGCCGCTTGGTGGCCTTCTTTCGCTTGACTTCAGACGTACTCTGCATCTCATTGCGGAGATCGACCGCAATCTGATCCAAATCGATCCCGGTTCGGATATAGTGGTGGACTGCTTCCGCGCCCATCCCCGCTTTGAAAACATCCGGCGGCAGCAGTTCGTTGAGCTCCCGGTACTGTTGCTCCGAGAGAATCTGCAATTCCTTCAGGTCGCTGATCGCCTTGATCGACTCGTCGCGCTCCCGTTCGACTTCCCGCAACTGCTCCGCGAGTTGAGTCTCGATCTTACCTCGGCGCTCCCCAGCAACCGTCGCCAACTGATCCTTTTCCGCCCCTGCCAGCGCCTCGCTTCCGGAGACCTCCGCCTCGGCGCCTTGCGCGATTCGAGACGATTCTTCATCGAACGCGAGCTGCAACGCGGAAGAACGATCGGCATTGACGGCTTCGCCCTGCTGGACGATGACCTGGCCTCGGAACGCGATCTCCTCTGGCGCGGACTCGTTGGCTAGCTCCGCCAATCGCGTCTCGATCGCAGTTCGCTCCGCGTTGAGTTCGCCGAGTTCAATTTCGCGGCGCGACGCGATTGCATCGCTGACGCTCCGCTGCCCTTCACTCAGATTGGCAACGTCCTGGCTCGTGACCTCTTCGATTTCATCGATCTCGACCTGGGCGGCTGCGCGCAATGCTTCGAGCTCGGCATCAATGAGCTCGCGTACCTCCAGAATCGCCGCGTCACGCACCTCGTCGTTGACTTCGGTGACCAGGTATGACGCGAAATAGAGCACTCGCTCCAGATTACGAGGAGTAATATCGAGCAACAGACCAAGGCGGCTCGGAGTCCCCTTCACGTACCAGATATGTGCCACCGGAGCGGCCAGCTCGATATGACCCATACGTTCGCGCCGCACTTTGGCGCGGGTCACTTCGACACCACATTTATCGCAGACGGTCCCCGCGTGCCGGATACGCTTGTACTTCCCGCAGTAGCATTCCCAGTCCTTCGTCGGACCGAAAATGCGCTCGCAGAAGAGCCCGCCATGCTCGGGTTTCAAAGTCCGGTAGTTGATCGTTTCTGGCTTGGTAACTTCACCATATGACCAGGAACGAATCGCCTCCGGGGACGCCAAACTGATCCGAATCGCATCGAAGTTATTGACGTCGAGCACGCGGCTGCGATCACCGCGATCGCCGGGTCCAAAACCGTCGCGCGGAGTACGTTGTTCAGACAACGAGGGGAAGTTCAGCCGTGGCGCCAGTGCCGTTTCAAGGGAAAGCATAGACAGATCAGTATCAGTTGTAGACATTGCTCCTCCGGTCTCACGCGCGGTCCCGCTCGATACTGACTCTCGAGCGGGACTTTCGCTATTCCATGTTCGGCGCTAGTCGGATGTCTTTTCGTATCCGCTCAAATTGATCCGGTCGAGGTTTGACAGCAAATCGCGCGACGTGTCTTCGGCGAAATCGACCGTCTGTTCATCTTCGTTGATGACGTCGATCGAGAGTCCCAGCGAACGCAGCTCCTTGACCAGAACCTTGAACGACTCCGGGACTCCTGCGCCGGTAATCTCGTCACCCTTGACGATCGCTTCGTAGGTTTTCACTCGACCCACCGTGTCGTCCGACTTGACGGTCAACATTTCCTGCAATGTGTAGGCGGCGCCATATGCGTAAAGCGCCCATACCTCCATCTCACCGAATCGCTGCCCGCCGAATTGCGCCTTACCGCCGAGCGGCTGCTGCGTCACGAGAGAGTATGGTCCCGTCGACCGGGCGTGAATCTTGTCTTCGACCAGGTGAGCCAGTTTCAACATGTAGATGACGCCCACGGTCACCGGCCGGTCGAACTTTTCGCCCGTACGGCCGTCGTAAAGATCGACTTTTCCATCATCCGGAAGACCCGCTTCGATCAAGAGGTCCCGGATTTCTCCTTCGGTTGCGCCGTCGAACACCGGCGTCGCCACGCGAAATCCCAGCTTCGACGCCGCCCAACCAAGGTGCGTCTCGAGAACCTGCCCCAGGTTCATCCGCGACGGAACGCCAATCGGGTTCAAGATGATGTCGACAGAGGTTCCGTCCGGGAGATACGGCATATCCTCCATTGGAAGAATGCGCGAGATAACTCCCTTGTTGCCGTGCCGCCCGGCCATCTTGTCGCCCTCGGAAATCTTCCGCTTCTGGGCGATGCTGACGCGCACCATTTCGTTCACACCGGCCGGCAGTTCGTGGTCCGAGTCGTCATCGCGGCGGAACGTCCGGACGTCAATGACCTTGCCGTGTACGCCGTGCGGAACGCGCAGCGATGTGTCTTTCACCTCGCGCGCTTTTTCACCAAAGATCGCCCGCAGGAGTCGCTCTTCCGCACTCAGTTCGGTTTCGCCTCGCGGCGTGACCTTCCCGACCAGGATGTCATTCGGGCGGACCTCCGCCCCGATGCGGATCACACCGTTCTCGTCCAGGTTGGCCAGACTCTCCTCGCCAACGTTCGGGATGTCTCGCGTGATCTCTTCCGGACCGAGCTTGGTATCGCGCGCCTCGGTCTCGTATTTCTCGATGTGAATCGAGGTGTAAACGTCATCTCGCACCAGCCGCTCACTGATGAGGATAGCGTCCTCGAAGTTGCCACCTTCCCAGGGCATGAAGGCGACGACCACGTTCTGGCCCAGCGCTAGCTCGCCGTTCTCGGTCGAGGAAGAGTCGGCAATGATCTGACCGGCCCGCACGCGGTCGCCTTGCTTCACGCTCGGACGTTGATTGATGCAGGTATCCTGGTTCGACCGCACGAATTTCTGCAGGTTGTACTCGTGGACGTTCCCCTCGTCGTCGACCACCACAATCTGGCGCCCGCTCGCCGAGCGCACCACGCCGTCCTGTGCCGCGACCTGCACCTGACCGGAATCGCGCGCCGCCTGGTGCTCGACGCCCGTGCCGACGATCGGCGCCTTCGGCTGCAGCAGCGGCACCGCCTGCTTCTGCATGTTGGCGCCCATCAACGCCCGGTTCGCGTCGTCATGCTCCAGGAACGGGATCAGCGCCGTCCCCACCGAAACAACTTGCTTCGGCGACACATCCATGTACGCCACCTGCTCGGACGGCACCACCGGGAACCGGTGCCCGCCGCTGACGCGCACCACGACCTGATCCGGTACCAACCGGCTTTTCTCGTCGAGCGGCGTGTTCGCCTGGGCGATCATCAATTGCTCTTCGCGGTCCGCGGAGAGATAGTCGATGATCTCCGAGGCAACCGGCTTGATGCGGATCGTCTTGACGCCCGCTTTTTCGAGCTTCTTCACATCGGCGTCGGAGAGCTCAGTACCTGCCGTCAGGACCACCTTGCCCGATTTGGGATTGATGGCGTCATCGCGCAGGATTTGGCCCGCGAGCGGCAGAATCGGATCGTCCACGACGAGTTGCGAAATCACTCGCCGATATGGCGTCTCAATAAATCCATACTGATTGATCTTGCCGTACGTCGCGAGTGACCCCATCAATCCGATGTTCGGACCTTCCGGCGTCTCGATTGGGCAGATGCGCCCGTAATGCGACGGGTGAACGTCGCGCACATCGAACCCCGCCCGATCCCGGCTCAGTCCGCCAGGACCCAACGCGGACAAGCGCCGCTTGTGCGTCAACTCGGCGAGCGGATTCGTTTGATCCATGAACTGCGAGAGTTGGCTGCCTCCGAAAAACTCCCGCACCGCGGCCATCACCGGACGAGTGGTGCTGATCAAGCCTTTCGGCGACACGGTCTCGGGATCCTGAATGGTCATGCGCTCCCGGATACCACGCTCCAACCGCTGGAAACCCGTACGCACGTGCATTTGGATCAATTCACCAACCGCGCGAATGCGCCGATTGCCGAGATGATCGATGTCGTCCGGCTCACTCAGCCCGTTGCTCAACCGGATCATTTCGCGAATGATCTCGACCAGATCCTCCTTGGTCAGAATCCTGCTGTCAGGCCGCGCCGCATCGCTCTTTTCTCCATGGAGGCGCTTGTTGAGCTTGTAGCGGCCAACTCGCGCCAGATCGTATCGCCGGTCGTTGAAGAACAGGTTCTCCAGCATCGACGTGGCGTTGTCGCGCGTCGGAGGGTCCCCTGGCCTCAATCGCCGGTAAAGCTCAATGAGTGCCTCGTCCTTTTGCTTGGTTGGATCCTTCTCGAGAGTAGTCCGCAGAAATGGTCGATCGGCGTTGGTATCGACGTCGCTGAGGGCTTCTTCGAGTTCCTCGTCGGTCATCCCAATCGCCCTGAGCAGGATCGTCACCGGCATTTTTCGCTTACGATCGACCTTGACCGACATGACGTCACGGTTTGAAGTCTCGAACTCCAACCACGCCCCTCTATTCGGAATCAACTTGGCGGTGGAAACCAGCTTCCCTGTCGTCGGATCAGAAGCCCTGTCGAAGTAGACACCAGGAGAGCGCACTAACTGCGAGACCACGACGCGCTCCGCGCCGTTGATGATGAAGGTTCCGTCGGTGGTCATCAGTGGGAAATCGCCGATGAAGATTTCCGAATCTTCGTCGTCTCCAGCACCGATTTCGCGTATCTCGCCAGTCTCGGCATTCACTACACGCAGTTTTGCCTTGATGCGCAGCGGCGAGGCATACGTAATGTCGCGTTCACGGCAAAACTGCTCGACGATTCTCGGATCGGCCTTGGCTTGCTCCTGCAGATGCTCCGGCAGTCGCTTCCACGGCTGGTCGAAGCGGTAATCGCCAAAGGTCAGTTCCATTTTCTTGTGGTGGTCGCTAATTGGGGAAATCTCCTCCAGGAGTTCCCGCAACCCTTCCTGCTTGAACCATTCAAACGATTCAATTTGCACCTGAACCAGATCGGGCATCTCCCACACCGTTGGAATCCGGGAGAACGAGCGGCGTCCAATTCCCGTGTTCGACAGCACGGTATCCAGGTCGCGCGTGGCCGCCGCCGCTACCCCATTGCCCTTACTCGTGTTTTTTTTGGACTTCGTCAATGCCACAGTCGACAACCCTCCATAGGACTAGAAGACGACACGCCGCGGAGAAAATTCAAAAGCAGAATTAGGCGCGCTCGCGCCGTGTACCGGAACCTGGCAGGGCCGGCGGGGGAACCAGCTCAGACCAACGCCAAAGCGGGAGGGCATAGAATGCCCCTCCCGTTGAATCAGGTTCTTGAGTGGATGTTCCAGGACGCCCCGCCCGGCTACCGGTTCGGAAGGTAATCACTGATCGCTGATTTGCGGGTCAGCAAGCCAGAACGATAAGTGTATCTCGTTTAGCAGACTTTTGTCAAGCTGAGGCAGCGCGGATTTTCACCCGCGCTGCCCCTCGTGTTCCGAGCGGTGACCGCATTACGCCGTCGGAGTTGCCTCCGGCGACGCCGCCGGAACCGCTGTTGCACCGGCAAGCTCGTAGGCGGCGCAGTCCGCCACATAGAGATACCGAGCAACTTCAGGATCGTCAATGTTCTCCCGCGTGACGATCGTCGCCCCGGTGACAAGCTCCTTCGGATTGGGCGGCGTACCGGTGGTCAGGAAATCGTGGAGGAGTTGCACCGCTACTTCGCCGATATCGCCGGGATGTTGCGCAATCAAGAGATCCACGACCTCGCTGCGGAGGTCCTGTACCTGCGTCGGCCCGGCATCGAACCCGACCATCTTCACTTGACCTTGCAAGCCCTGCTCGCGCAAAGCGGCGGCAGCGCCCTGCGCGGAAAAGAGATTGGTGCCGAAGATTCCGGCGAGGTCGGGATCAGACTGCAATCGAGCGGCCGTGAGTTGCGCCGAGACGTTTGCGTCGTTGTTTCCGTACTCCTGCCCGAGATACTCGATATCGGGAAACTCGTTTTCGATCGCATCCCGGAATCCGGCCTCGCGCAAATCCGTGGTCGAGATTCCCGGGGTGACATTGACGACAAAGACCTTGCCCGCGCCACCGATCGATTCGGCTAAACCGCGAGCGGCGAGACGGCCGCCTTCCAGGTTATCGGTGGCGACGTCAGCCAATTGAATATCCGAGTCGATCGTCGTGTCCACACAGAGCACCGGCACACCCGCGTCGATGGCGGCCTGAATTGGAGCGATCATCCCGCGGCTGTCGTTGGGCGCCATCATGATCGCGTCCGGCGCGGTTTGTACCACGGCGCTGAGGATCGGCGTTTGCAGAGTCTGATCGAACCGCTCGGGACCCTGCGTATCCAGGGTGATGTTGCCCAGCGACTCGGCCATCGCCCGCGCGCCGCAATCCATTGTTATATAGAAATTGTCGCCAATGACGCCTTGAATGAATGCGATCGTGAACGAATCCTGCCGTGCCGCGGCGCGGAACCCAATCGGCGCAAAGAGGGTAAATCCGGCTCCAGCGAATACGGACGCCCGGAGAATGCTTCTCCGGTCTACTCGATACGCCAATCGTTGAATCGTGCTCATTGCGTCCCCTTTGATTAATGCCCGATCCCGCCACGCGGCAGACTACGGGAGGGTAGCAACGTATGGTCATCGTCGCAACCGGCAAAAGGTCGAAGGTCCTTGCGTCACATGCGTTCCTCGGCTTTGCGTCGCCGTTGATCGATATAGACCGCAAGAATCAAGACCATCCCAATTGCCACATTTTGCCAGAACGGTTGCACCCGAGTAATCACGAGGCCATTGCGCAGCACGGTGGGGATGAATGCCCCGACAACGCTGCCCCCGATGGTTCCGATTCCCCCAAACAAGCTGGTGCCGCCAATAACCGACGCCGAAATTGCGGCGAGATTGTCTGATTGATGGGAGCCAACCGAAGCAGTCCCAAATCGCATCAGGTCCATTGCACCAGCAACCCCAGCCAGGAGGCCGCTCAACGCGTAAATCTTCACGAGATGCAGGTTGACATTCACTCCGGCCCGCCGTGAAGCCGCAGCGTTTGAACCGATTGCGTACGTGTATCTGCCAAATCGCGTGCGATTGAGAACGACGGCTGCTACTAAAGCAATGCCATAAGCGATAACAACCGGCGGAGTTATTCTCACTCGCTGACCGCCAATCTCCAACCCAACCAGCTCACGGAGCCCGATGGCGGATTGCACCGCCGGCGGCACATTGGGTACTGATGTGCCTCCCGAGAGGAGCTGCCCGAGACCCAAGGCTATGCCGAGCATGCCCAGAGTGACGATGAACGAAGGCATCTGAAGTCTCGTGATCAGGGCTCCGTTGATGACTCCGCAGATCAGCCCCGTAACAACCCCCGCCAGTAATCCCACTGGAATCCCAACTTGCTGCGTCGGAAACTGAAAGTTTGCAATGTCCTGTGGCGTGCCCGAAAGAGCGATCATCACCTTCGCCGCCACGACTGATGACAAGATCAGTACAGATCCAACCGAGAGATCGATGCCCGCCGTGATGATGACAAAGGTCAAGCCAACCGTGAGCACCACCAGCTGCGATGAATCGATGATGATGTCGTTGAAATTACGCGGGTTCAGAAAACTGGCCCCTTCTCTGAGTGAAAAGACGATGATGATGAGGAGGAGGATGACCGGCGTGAACGACTGGGACATTCGTGACAGATACGGGCGCCGAGGGGGAAGCGCGCTGGTGTCGGCCTCGCTAGGCGTTTCCGTTGCGCCGCTCACTTCAGACAACCTCCTTGGTCACGAATCTGGTTGATCCGGTCATCGCGGCCACAGCATCTTCGATCGACGTCGTCTTGGGATCGAGCTCGGTCACGATCTCACCGAGTCTGAGAACGACGATTCTGTCGGCAACCTGATAGACGTTCGGCATGTTATGGCTGATGAAGACCACGGGTATACCGGTATCTCGCACCTGGCGGACGAGATCGAGCACCATTGCCGTTTGGGCCACTCCGAGAGCCGCCGTCGGCTCATCCATGATCACGACTTTGCTCGCCCACATCACCGCTCGGGCCACGGCAACGCCCTGGCGCTGACCACCGGACAGTGTGACAAGCCGCCGCTCCAATCCCGGCACGCGCACGCGCAACTTGGCAAGCTGTTCTTCCGTCTCCTTCCGCATAAGCGGATTGTTCAGAAACCCGAGAGCTCCCGCGATCCCAGGTTGCCGTCGTTCGCGGCCGAGGAAAATATTTGCCACCGCATCGAGATGTGGCGCAACTGCAAGATCTTGATAGACAGTCTCGATGCCACACTCACGGGCCTCATGCGGTGACGAAAAATGCACGGGTTCGCCATTGAACAGAATCGTGCCGCTCTCCAGCGGCAGGACCCCGGTCAGTACGTTGATCAACGTCGATTTACCGGCTCCGTTATCGCCAATGAGAGCAACGACTTCACCCGGAAATACGGAAAGGTTGACTTCGGTCAGTGCTTGCACAGGGCCGAAGTGCTTGTTGATCCCCCGAGCTTCCAGAACCGGCTGCCGTGCCAGCGCCGCGCTCAACGCCATTGTTCGCCCCATCTCCGTGATACATGCTTCCCATCGCCGATGACTGTACCCTCGATCGCGATTCCGTCAATGGCACGGCGCGGGAAATCGGCACTCCGCTATTCTGATGGTGGGGCGTGGCAAGACTTCGGAAACAGCGGGATAGCCAGTGATGAATGAGCTACATGGAAAAACCATCGTGCTTGGCGTTTCGGGTGGCATCGCGGCATTCAAAGCCCCGGCTGTCGCCAGTCTTCTCGTTCAATCTGGCGCGAGGGTCCTCGTCATCATGACCGCCGCCGCGCGGCAATTCGTCCAACCGCTAACGTTTTCGGGCATCACCCATAACTCGGTCTACACCGATGCGTTTGTTCCCTCGAGCCCAACATTTTCAGGGCATGTCAGTCTTGCCGCTGATGCGGACTGTGTCGTCGTTGCTCCGGCGACAGCGGCCACTATCGCTCGCCTTGCTTTGGGAATCAGTGATGACCTGATCGGTCTCGTCGCACTCTCGACGCGGGCTCCAATACTCATCGCGCCGGCGATGGAGGAACGGATGTACCACCATCCTGCTACCCAGGACCACTTGCGCACGCTCGCTTCGCGCAACGTACGCAGCGTTGGTCCCGCCGTGGGTCGCTTGGCCTCCGGCGACCACGGCGAGGGCCGCATGGTCGAGCCGACCGAGGTCATTCAGGCGGTGGAAGCGATTCTGGCCCGTTCCGGCGCGCTGCGCGGAGTCAAGGTCGTGATCACCGCCGGGCCGACGCAGGAACCTCTTGATCCCGTCCGCTTTCTCGGAAATCGATCCAGCGGCCGAATGGGATACGCGCTTGCGGATGCTGCAGTCGCAGCCGGAGCGCGGGTTACGTTAGTTACCGGACCAACCGCGCTCCACCCACCCGCCGGTGCCGATGTCATCGCGGTCAAGACCGCATCGGAAATGCTCGCGGCGGTCGATTCGGCGACACGAGACGCGGACTTGCTTATCATGGCAGCCGCCGTGGCCGACTATCGTCCTGAAGAGTCTCAATCGCGAAAAATCAAAAAAGAGAATGCCGGCGGTTCCATCAACCTGCGGCTGGTCCGAAATCCCGACATCTTGGCATCCGTCGACCGGCCAGACCTGATCAAAATCGGATTCGCCGCGGAAACTGACGACCTCATGGAAAATGCTGCGCGGAAGCTCCAAACAAAGCACTTGGCAATGATTATTGCCAACGACGCGGACGCGACGATCGGTTCGACGCACAGTGCAGCGACAATTCTGATGGCCGACTACACCGTCAGGTCGCTGCCTCGAATGCCGAAAACGCAACTTGCCGCCGAAATCGTGAAGGCCGCGGCCCAACTTGTGGCGAACCGGGATCACGCGTGATCGTCCAAAGTCGATCGAGCCGCCAAGGCGCCCAAGTCGCCCGCTCACAACTTGCTGTTCGCTTGGGTCTGGCCGTGTACGCGGCAACATGCGCGGTGGTCTTTCTCCGCTGTGCCGTACTCATATTGGGATTCCCTGACTCGGTTTGGTCGGTAGATGCAGTCCTCACGCTCTCTTCGCCGATGGTGTACCTGTTGTCGGCAATACCGTCCTCTCATCGACTGATCCTTGGCTCCGCTACCCTGTCCGACCTGACGGCCGCACTCCTGTTGCTCGTCGCGCCAATTCCATTTTTCACCAAGCGGTTTTCGGCCTGAATCTGGGAACCGGGAATGCGTGTAAGCGTCGTCTTCAATGGGCGTGAGGGTTTGGGGCGAACCCAAACGGGGATAGCAAGTGGGAGGAACGCAATGCTGAGGAACACCGTTCGGGGAGTGTTGGGACTTGTGTTTGTCGCCGCCGCGACGTGGCTCGCCAACACGGTCACTGAGCTCCTGTTTGGACCAGATGAACCCCCCACTCGTGCCTGATCCGGCCGCAAATCTCCCGCGGTTAGCGCCCAAAGTCGAAAAATCCGAAGGAAAACGAATCGTCGCAATCGTCAGCGCCGCAAATCGACACGGCGTGCGAGAGATGGTTGACTGGCTCACGCGGCATTTTCCCCACCAATC
The DNA here is from genome assembly GCA_013697005.1 of Chloroflexia bacterium. Classification (GTDB taxonomy): domain Bacteria; phylum Chloroflexota; class Chloroflexia; order Thermomicrobiales; family UBA6265; genus JACCXM01. The sequence continues at coordinate 17,446 of JACCXM010000275.1, forward strand.
GAGTTTGGACATTCGAGTCGCCAGCTCATCGCAACACGCGACCAGGATCGCGGCTGAGGAATCATTTCGTGCTGATATCGTGGTCGCGGTCGGCGGCGACGGCACGGTAGCGGATGTCGCCTCCGGCATTTTCGGTACGGACGTCACCCTCGGCATCGTACCTGCCGGTTCAACCAACATCACCGCGCGCGCTTTGGGCATCCCATCGGACCCATTGGCGGCGATGGACGTTTTAGCTGGTCCTTCCACGCAACGAGTCATCGATGTCGGCCGCAGCGGTGAAAGGTCATTCCTCAACATGGCCGGGGCCGGTTTCGATGCCGAGTTGTTCAAAGCCGCCAACCCGTTCTGGAAACGCAGGCTGGGATGGTTGGCCTATCTGCCCGCTGCCGCCTTAGCTCTTCGCCTCCAACCGTCGATCGTGCGCGTTGCGATCGATGGCGACTGTTTTGAAACCCAGTCTGCCCTGATCCTTGTTGCCAACGGTGGCGCTGCCGTCGCTCCGAGTTTTACGGTCTACCCCGGAATTTCAGTTAATGACGGCTGGCTTGACGTGCTCGTCTTTTCCGCATCGACTCCCGCCGAGATCGTGGCAACCCTTGGGCAAGCGTCCCTGCAGAAACTCGATCGCTCACCGCACGTCGTTTGGAGGCGGGCCCAAACCGTGCGCATCGATGCTGACCCACCGCTTGCCGTTGAGCTCGACGGCGATGCCCGCGGTACGACTCCTCGCCAATTTACTGTCGTTCCTGGTGGGCTCCGCGTTGTTACGCCTCTACCAGTGATTGAATAGGCGGATGGGCTGAAGGCTTCGACCTATCCGCCGAGATAGTAAGTTTCGTTCTGTCCGTATCCCATATAGAACTGCTGACCCGTGGCCTGATTCTCAAAAAGCGTGAGATTTCCGTCTGACGTCGTTACCGCGAATTCGGCCGCGCTGAACCAGTCTGTCGAGCCTTCTGCACCCAGCCAGCCGGAAAAAACTGTGACATCGTCAGCAATGATCGAGATTTGGACGTCCCCTTCGGCAATGACGCGCAAGGTGGCCATTCCTGGCGCCGCGGCCACCGGTGGGGGCGCGCCTGCGGGATCTTGTTGTGCTACCGCCGCGACCGCTGGCGCCTGATCTACGGTATTCGCCGTGGGGACCGCTTGCGGTGCAACCGCCGCCGCGGCAATCGCCCGAGCTGACGTCGCGGTTGGCGCCGGTGGCGGGGTTGCGGTCGGCAACGGCGTCGGACTCGGCAACGCCAGGCGGTCGTCAGGGATGGGGGTGACAGTCGGGATCGCGGGGAGAACGGTGCTTGCCACAGGCTCCTGACTGAACGAGATACTGTACACCCAAGCGAAAATGACGGCCCCCATTACGACCATAAACGCGATGATCGCAAAGTTCGGTGACCAATGTCGGGGCATGTCCAATGGTTTGACGGCAGCGACCAGTTCGGCCGCCGTCTCCCCTCCGCGGGCCTGGTCAAACATCGCCAGCGTCTTACCGGGATCGAGATCGAGATACGCGGAATAGTTGCGGACGATGCCTCGTTGATAAATCAACGGTGGCAGCACCGCAAAGTCTTCATCCTCGAGTGCGGTGAGGTGGTGGCGATTGATTCTGGTGGCTTGCTCGGCTTCTCTGAGGGTCACGCCCTTAGAGACTCTTGCCTGCCTTAGTGTGTCCCCGAAGACGCCCATCGTGACGATCCGGCTCCCCTCTCCCCGGCGCACGCGTGCCCAAGGACCCTCATCCCCTCACACCCATGCTATCGGATTCGGGACCTTCGGACAACCGCGCCGCATTGCGCAACGAAGGAAAATCGGTGCTTACCTGTTCGGAACACCCCCTAGGAACGGCGGAGCCTGGCGTCTTTTTCGACAATCAGACGCTCCAGCAGTGGCGTTGCCCTGCCATGGGAAGAGACGTCTGCGGCAACGAACCAGACGTCGTCTACGGGTGCCCACCAGTCTCCAATCGACGAATAACAGGGAGCAATATCGTCCTCTTGCACGAGCTGACGGTGCGTGAACGCCCAGCGGTTGGCGCACCAACCCCGCTGTCCTTCGCCGGCTGGCCGGAAGTCCCGGCATGCACGGCAGACATGCGGCAAGTCGCGCCGGAACCATGTGGGAACTGCTTCATCCGTGCCTGCTGCATCCGCATCAGCAGCATCGACATGGACGCGGTCGCTGCCGGGTGTCGCCGTATCCGGTGCGCAGACTTCCGTATAAGCGGATTGCGAGCCTAACGTCTCGTGAAAATTTTCACCCTCGTCCATCACATCTAACATAGTGGAGTCAGGCACATGTTCAATCACGGGCGTGAAAGACGGGGGAGCAATACCGGCGTGCGGTGAAGGGTCTACTGGCAAGGCCCCGGTCGACGACTTCGCGACCTCTTCGCTCGCCGCCGGCGTTGATTGAACGCCGATTGGACCTCCTACAGAAACCTCGTTCCGTTGATCGAGATATTCCGCGCCGCTGACAACTGACGCCTCGTCACGTTCGTACGGGTCTTCCCGCCGTTCATCGGTGGCCGCCGCCCCTCCCGCTTGCCGCGCAAGGG
>JACCXM010000301.1 GCA_013697005.1 Chloroflexia bacterium
CCTCAGTTCGTCGAGTATCTCGACAGTCATGGATTCCTGAAGAAACGACTCCGTGCCTCGCTCGCCAGCAGCGATCGGAGGATGCGAGACACGTTCGACGAGGCTTGGTTCTATGTCATGGTGCAAGACGTACCAGACGACGAGACACTGTCGCCGGCGATCGAGCGGGAAGCCCTCGTCCGCGCACGCTCGTCTTGGCCACTCAGCCTGATACTCGCCCAGTACTACCAGTTGCGGAACGATCCTCGCGTTGACGATCTCGCCCGGCAATTCGCCGATGGCGCTGCAGCGGAGCCGGACACTGGCCGCCTGGCGAAGTTCTACGACGATGTCAATGATGCCGCGGTCGATATCATGATGCATTGCCGTCCGCACGTGGAAGCGCTAATCATGCCGGTCCTGGCGGACCGCTTCCTGGTCGACGGCGCCGAGTTGCGACGCCGCGCGCAAAAGAAGGTCGAACGCAGTGTGCGTTCGACCAAGACGGGCAAAGACAAAGTCAGAACGTAGGATTCGGTTCGCGTCATTACGAAGCGCTCTGGTCTTATACAATCACGACTGCTACGGCTTTAGGGTCATCAGCTCACGCTGAACCGCCTCCCGCTCGGCGAGCGCCGCCTGCTGCGCCTCCACCGCCTGCTCCAGCTCCGCGATCCGCACCTGCGCTTCCTCGAGCTGCAAGCGGAGACGGCCAGCACCGCGAAGCGGCTCAGGTCGGCTCATGCGGCCGCCGAATTCCGCCGGGCTCGGCTCATTCCATGTCCGGTCGGACGCCTCGTTCATGCGTTCGGCGCCTTTCCCGTCCGCTCGCAGGCGCTTCCGGTCGACTTCGCGCCAGTTGGCTTCTGAGCAGAGCTGGCGATACAACTCGATCAGCTCCTGCGCGGCTCCGACCTTCCGCAGATCCTGGGTGGTCAGCCGGTAGTGGCGTGCTTCGGCGACCAGCGTGGCGCTGGCCCTCGCGACGACGTCCTCGTCGACGGGCATGTCAAGGAACGTCAACACCCGCCGCAGCTCAGGGCCAGGATCGCGGAAATATACGTCGTAGTGCGTGACAATCCGCTCGGCTGGCGCAACGGCGTCACAGACACGTTGGTAATAGGTGTGCCAGAGGGCTAGACCCAGCGCGTACGAAAAGCCGTTGCGCTTGCGAAGTGACTCGGCGGTTTCCAGCGGATTGCGCACGACGAGCGCCACTCTTGTCGAATCCAGCATTTGCTGCCAAAACGGCAGCGTGAGGCAATTGCGCGGATCCTTCCACCCCCACGGCTCGCGGCCGGCAAAATCCGCCACAATCGCCTCCGCTTTCACCCGCAACTGGTCCATACGGTCGCCGCTCCACTCTTCGGGGATCGACGGCGGATAGTCCCAGCCACCACGCAGCTCTTTGAGAATCCGCGAGTTGATCTGGACAAATCGGCGGTTCTCCCAGAAGCCCTCGGGATTGCCCGGGCCGGGCGGAATGAGGTCGGAATCCGGTCCCAGGTAGAGCCCCGATTCGTGGAGCAGTTTTGCAACCATTGATGTACCGGACCGGTGCATCCCCGCGATACAGACAGGCATGATCTCCCTCTCGCCCCGTGAGGCGGCCCCGCTAAGCGATTCCAGAAGCTCGGCCGAAACACCCGGTCCGCATCATTCATCCCACCCGAAATTTCGACCCACCAGGTCGTAGAGCTGGCGGTTGTACGACTCGTAGTAGCGGGCAAGCCGGGCTCTCGTCTCAGGCTGCATCTCGACGTACGTTCCTGATTTGTGGGCCGGATACGCTGGCAGCGGATGGGGAGGGAGCCCAAGAAACGCCAGCACGTCATCGAAGATTCGCTCAGGCTCGCGAGAAAATTCCTCACTCTTGATGAGCAGGAGTTGTTCGCGCGGAAAGACCTTGAGCCACCGCTCAAGTTGCTCCGCGTAACGCCCGCGGCTCACATACGAGTAGCGACGCCAGCTCCCGCGGGGCACGTCGGGATCGCTATTGCGCAATCGACTCGGTTCTTCGGCAATTGCTTCTTCAAACGTGAGCGAATCGTTCCCCCGCCGGAACTCCATCTGGTAATGGGAATACGCCCGTTCGACCGGATTGCGCAAGAGAGCGATGAGTTTCATCTGTGGATACGCATCGTGGGCGCGCTCTGCCGCCTTCGGATGGAAGAGGTAGCTCGGGCTAGCCTCCCCCGTCCGCGCCGCCTCACCGCGTAACGGGAAATGCGCCAGATACCAATCGATGCCCTTGGCATAGAAGGTGTCGAAGAAGTGGACTTCCTTTTTGAACGCCATGCAGACGTCAGGATGTCTGTTCAAATAATGGTGGAGCGACGTCGTGCCACCTTTCTGAGTGCCAATGACCATGAACGCGGGAGGCTGCCTGAGATGCGCCGTGTCTAATCTGTCCTGCTCGGGTTCGCGATTGGGAATTTGTTCATAGACTGCAATTGTGGCTGGCATCTACAACCTCGCAACATGGCAACGATTGGGTCGGGAGCACTTGGGCTTTAACTGGTTGGATTCTCACTGTACTTTCGAGCACATCCGGTCCAATCGCCTCCGTACACTGGGCTACGAGAGCGGAGACTGTATCAGCGCGCTTTAGCACGATATGCCCCTCCCAATGAATACATGCTCCACGCACATCGCCGGATGATAGGCGTTGGCGCCGCTCACTGGCCACGTTCGACGCTACTGCAGACCAGTAATTGCCACAGTTGCCGGGGCCGTTCTCGCTCCACTACGCTCTTGCGCTTGGCGGCCGCGGGGGAAGTCAGAGAGTGGAGATCGAACCTTCATGCGCATCGTGGTCGTTTCGTCCCCGCGGTCGGAAAACCACTGGATCGAGTGCCTCCTCAGCACGATCTATGGGTTGACGCGATTGGGGGGAGAGGAAAAACCGGACGCCACGACGCCGGGAGTGTTTCGGGACTGGGCTCGCGGCGGCGGTTTCCCCGACAACTCCCTGTTCCACCTCCACTGCCGTTACCGGCCCAAAATCGCCGACGCGATCGAAGCGACGCCGGCGCTCATCCTGACCATGGTGCGCAATCCGTACGATGCGTTTGTCTCTCGCTACTTCTGGACGCAACAGCGGATGCCGCCGGACCGTGAAAAGGCTGAGGCCCGCCCGCGGCAACGCATGGTCGGCAAACCACTCGATGATCCAGACGTCCTCGCCTTCCTCGCGGATCCCCATGGCTTCGGCAGTCACCTGAACACCGCGGACGCCTGGCTCCAAAGCGGGCGAGCCCTGGTCGTCCGTTACGAGGACCTGCACCGCGACCCGGTGGCGGCGCTGACGCGCGCCACGGGCGCCATCGAACCCGTGCACCGGGATCGCACCGATGCGGCGATCGAAGCCTTCACCGCCGAAAATTTGCGCCAGCAAACGGGGTGGAAAGCCCGCAGCATCCGGGTGGCGAAAGTCGGCGACTCGACGCAACGGTTGGCGGAGGCGCATCTGGCGATCTTCCGCGACCAGTACGCCGACCTGATCCGTTCCCTCGGCTACGAGGTGCGTTAATACTCACTAGCGAGAACGTCAGCAGTAGGGGTCATCACGCGGAGACCGACGCGCATGAATGTGGTCGATGTCGGCATTCTCATCATTGTCGGCCTGTTTGCCGTCGGCGGTCTGCGCCGCGGATTCGTGCTCGGGATGGTCGATCTCGTTGCGTTCGGACTGGCGATCGTGGTCGCCGCCCGTTTCGGGAGATTGGTGGCCGAACCAATCGCGGATCGTGGCATTCCGGGCGATCTCGCCGCCGGGGCCGGATTCGTCACTGCCGCGATTGTCAGTCTCGCGGTCATCGGTTTCGTGGCGCGCATTTTGCTCGCGCCACTGGGAGGATTCGGCGCGGGCGCGCCACTGGGCTGGCTCAACAGTATTCTCGGTCTCTGGCCCGGCGCCGTCCGTGGACTGGCGATCGCGGCGCTCCTCGTGATGGCGATCACCGCGCTACCTCCCGAGCTCGGCTTGCGCGACGAACTAGCT
>JACCXM010000319.1 GCA_013697005.1 Chloroflexia bacterium
GGAACGGCGGGGTTGGCGGCGCTGGGAGACGTCGTGGCAGCCAACGCCAGGAAAGCACCTCGTGATGGCCCGCGCCACCGACGAGCGACGGCTGAGCCAACCTAGTGTGGCGGCATGGAACAGCAAAGGGTACCTGATGAACGCGATCCAGGAGATCGTGGTCCAGGTCGCAGACTGAGCGATGGGTGTCATCCGTATTCTCCCTGAACCGGCCGTTGAGGAACTTCTGCGCACCGCGGTCGTGGGGCGCATCGCCTGTTGCGGTCATGGCGTCGCCGGAGATGGCCGGCCATATCTGGTGCCGCTCGCCTACGGCTACGACGGCGAATCCGTCTATGCCCATTCGGGACCGGGCCGCAAACTCGATCTGATGCGCGCCGAGCCGCGTGTGTCGTTCGAAGTCGACGCGGCCGAGGCGCCGGATCGATGGCAAAGTGTGATTGCCGAAGGAACTTACGAGGAGATCGACGACGCGGAGGGGCGCGCCCAAGCTTTGCGGATCATCTATCCACTGCCAGCGGTTATTCCGGAGCTAGGTGCGCAGACCGTTCTGTTTCGCATTCGCTTGACCGCACGTTCCGGCCGCTATGAATCGCCAGATTGAGGGAGGAAAGCGCGCCATGTCATCGAACTGGCTGACCGAGCTGACGAGTGCGGCGAAACCCATTATCGGCATGGCGCACCTCCCCGCCCTGCCCGGAACACCGCTCTATGACAGCGCCGGCGGCATGCAGCACGTGCGGGATTGGGTCGCCCGCGATCTGGAGGCGCTCCAGGGCGGAGGTATAAACGCGGTGTTGTTCTGCAATGAAAACGACCGTCCCTATCGCCTCGACGCGGATATGGCCTCGGTCGCGGCGATGACCGATGTCGTCGCGTTGCTGCGCGGTGAGCTCTCCGTGCCGTTTGGGGTCAATGTGCTCTGGGATCCGAAGGCAACTCTCGCGGTGGCGGCGGCCACCGGCGCCGCCTTTGCCCGCGAGATATTCACCGGAGCGTTCGCTGGGGACTTCGGTATCTGGGTACGGTCCGCCGGAGATGCGTTCCGCTACCGGCGTGAGGTGAGCGCGGAGGGGTGCCGCCTGCTGTTCAACATCAACGCCGAGTTTGCCGCTCAGCTTGCGCCGCGCCCGCTCGCTGATGTCGCCCGCTCTGTGGTCTTCTCCTCGATGCCGGACGCGCTTTGCGTGTCCGGTCCCATTACTAGCCAGCCGGCGGATGTCTCAGGATTGTCAGATGTCAGCCAAGCGGTGGCCGGTTCTGGGGTTCCGGTCCTCGTCAACACCGGGTTCCGTACGTCGAACGCGGGCGAGTTGCTGCAATTCGCGGACGGGGCCATCGTGGGATCGAGTGTGAAGGTCGATGGCGTCACCTGGAACCGGGTCGATCGCTCCCGGGTGCGCGCGCTCATGGACGCGGTTGCCTCCGCTACCGGGTAGCGGAAAACGTGCCGACCGAAAGGTACGTTCCATCGCTGGATTGCTCGCGTTCGTTCAATCTGAGACAACCACGTGCTTGACTTGCTGGCATGAGACGTGCAGCATACGGCCAATGTAGCGAGTACCTAGGTCAGCGGCGACCGGGATATCGTGTTTTCTCCCCGGATTGGCGCCGTTTGACATGGTTCAGGATCAATCAACACCGGACAACCGTGTCCGGTCGGTCGCCATTCGCAGGAGAACGCCAATGCATGGCCACGACTCGAGCTCCAGTCCCGTAGGACGCCTCGTCGCGGAAAGCCTCACCGGACACCTATCCCGCCGCGAAATCATGAAGCGCGGTATCGCCCTCGGTTTAAGCGGTCCCGTCATCGGGATGATTCTTTCCGCGCAACAGCGCAGCGCGTTGGCACAAGATGCCACACCCGCAGGGCAGGAAGTCGGGTGGTCGATCGTTGTGCCGGAAGGGCTTCGCACCGATCTCCCGGGAGCCAGGGTCCGCGCGGTCTTGACTTCATCCGCGCATCCCGATCGACCATGGCAGGAAGCGGCGATGCGCATTTTTAGTGAAGCGACCGGCATCACCACGGAGTTTGTTCCGGGTGAGGAGAGCGCAACCGACCGTTTGGCCATCTATAATCAGCAGTTAGGCGCCCAATCTTCTGATAACGATATCTATCAGATCGACGTCATCTGGCCCGGTATCGTGGCCCAGCATGCCGTCGACCTCAACCAGTCCCTCGCCGACCTGGCAGCGCTGCATTTCCCGGCAATTGTTGAAAACAACTCGGTTGACGGGGCGTTGGTCGGCATGCCGTGGTACACCGACGCGGGTTTGCTCTACTACCGCAGCGACCTGTTGGAGGAATATGGTTTCGAGAACCCTCCTGAGACCTGGGATGAGCTGCAGGAGCAGGCGCAGGCGATCCAGGACGGCGAGAGCGCGGACAACGCGAGCTTCCGCGGGTTTGTCTGGCAGGGCAACGCCTACGAAGGTCTCACCTGCAATGCGTTGGAGTGGCAGTTCTCTAGTGGCGGTGGCCGCATTATCGAGCCCGACGGCACCGTTACCGTCAACAATCCGCAAGCGATCGCCGCGTTCGACCGTGCCCGAAATTGGGTAGAAACGATTTCCCCGGAAGACGTGACCACGTTCAACGAGCCGTCGAGCCTCAATGCGTTCGCGCCCGGCAACGCCGCATTCATGCGCAACTGGCCATACGCCTACTCGGTGACCCAGGCTCCTGATTCGCCGCTGGTCGGCATGGTTGGCGTCACCCAGTTGCCGATGGGGGATGGTGAGGGCGCGACCCATGCGGCAACGCTCGGTGGTTGGCAGCTGATGGTTTCCAACTACTCACAGAACCAGGAAGCCGCCATCGAGTTCGTCAAGTACCTGTGCTCGCCGGAGTTGGAGAAGGCCTTCACCATCGAGCGCAGTCACTCGCCAACAATCAGCGCGGTTTATGACGATCCCGAAGTGATCGAGTTGCAAGAGTTTCTGGCTCGACTGAAGCCGGTCTTTGAGGGCGGCGCGGTGGCGCGACCGTCGACCGTCACCGCCGATCTGTACAACTCGGCCTCGATTGCCTATCACACTCGTGTCAATCAGATTCTGACGGGTCAAATCGATGGCGCGGCAGGAGCCGCCGAGATCGAAGCCGAACTTCAGGACATCATGGCCGAGCTCGGCTATTAGACCGGACAGGCGATGACGGATGGAGCATGCGGCTCCATCCGTCGCGCCCACATCGCGGAGGGGTGATATGACCCAGGGGGTTGCAACCGCCCCGCTCCCACAGCCGGCAAAACCAGGACGATCCTACGATCTGCCGCAAAGCGGATGGATGAAAGCCCGCGAACGACTGGCGTGGCTCCTTGTCGCTCCCAGCATTCTCGTCGTGGTTCTGGTGGCGCTTTACCCACTCCTGCAGTCGTTCCGGCTCAGCTTCACCAACGCCCGCTTTGGCAGTACCCGCCCCGAACTGTACGTCGGGTTCGACAACTATGCCCGCCTCGCCCAGGACAATGTGTTCATCAGCGCGCTTGGCCACACGCTAGTCTTCACCGTGGCATCGGTTGCAATCGAAACGATTCTGGGTATCGCCGTCGCGCTCATCATCAACTCGAACTTCAATGGACGCGGGGTCGTCCGGACATCGATGTTGATCCCCTGGGCTATCCCCACCGTCGTCTCCAGCCAGCTCTGGCGATTCATGTACAACCAGGACAATGGCGTCATCAACGATGTTCTGGTGAATCGGCTCGGCATCCTCAGTAGTCCGGTCGCCTGGATCGCGAACCCAAGCACATCGCTTTCGGCGATCATCGCCGTCGACGTCTGGAAAACAACACCATTCATGGCATTACTGCTTCTCGCCGGATTGCAAATTATCCCCGGGGACGTCTACGAGGCGGCGACCGTCGATGGCGCCAGCAAATGGCAGCAGTTCTGGCAAATCACGCTGCCGCTGTTGAAGCCAGCCCTCCTGGTCGCATTGATCTTCCGTACACTGGATGCGTTCCGGGTTTTCGACGTCGTCTTCGTGATGAAGGGCGCCGCCCTCGATACCATTACGCTCGCCATCTACGCCCGGCAAACCATGATTGACGAGCAATATCTTGGCCGCGGCGCGGCCGCCAGCGTGGTCATCTTTTTCTGTATCGCCCTCCTGGTCATCGTATACAGCCGCCTGGTGCGGGTCGAGGAGACGTAAGATGGCGACAACCACCGCCGTCCGGCCGGTGATGCCGGACACCGCTATGATTTCCGGCACGCGTCAGTGGTCGTTAGGCAAAGTCATCAACCGGATCCTTTTCTGGATTCTGGTCGTGTTCATCATCTTCTACACGGTCTTTCCCTTTGCCTGGGCGTTGCTCTCCTCGATCAAACCAAATGCCGAACTCTTCACGAGTCCAGTCGTCTATTGGCCTTCCGCGATTAACACAACGTTCTACCAATTTGTGCTCGCCAATGGGGACTTTCTGCTCGCCCTGCGGAACTCGATCGTCGTCTCGGTTTCGACCGTCCTCATCTCGTTGGCGCTTGGCTCGCTGTGCGCTTACGCCATGGGTCGGCTCCAGTTCCGGGGGAAAACCCCTGTCATGTATCTGATCTTGTCCATGACCATGTTCCCGCAAATCGCCATCCTGGGCTCGCTTTATCAGATGATCGTCAACCTCGGGCTATACGACCGGCTGCCCGCGCTGATCATCGCCTATCTCACCTTCACCCTCCCCTTCACCGTCTGGGTGTTGGCGAACTTTTTCCGGGCGATGCCGGGCGAGCTCGAAGAAGCGGCGATGGTCGATGGCGCGACCCCGTTTCAGGCATTCATCCGCATTCTTCTGCCTTTGGCCGCGCCGGGACTCGTGACGACGGGTCTCTTGGCCTTTATCGCCGCCTGGAATGAATACCTCTACGCGCTCACGTTCACGCAGACCCGCGCCCGCACGGTGCAGCCTGCTATCGCCAGCTTTTCGGGCAATACACAGTTCGAGCTGCCCTGGGGCAACATTCTGGCGGCATCTGTGCTCGTGACATTGCCTCTCGTCATTCTGGTGCTCATCTTCCAGCGGAAGATCCTGGCTGGGCTCACGGCAGGTGCCGTCAAGGGGTAATCAGACCAGGTTCTTCGGCACGAACAGACTTTGGCACGAGTGGAACGCCAGGGCGACGTGCCGGGCGCCGCCATCGAGACAGATGGCGGCGTGCCCCGGCAATAATGCGTCGAACTCGATCCGCGCCAGCTTGGCGATGCTCTCCGCCGATTTCTGGATCGAGCAATCGTGGATGTTCTGCAAAACGACTCGGCCACCGCTGAACACCGCGTCACCGGCGAAGAGATAGGTGCGCTCGCGCCCGCGCAGCAGATACGAGACGTGCCCGTCGCAGTGCCCCGGGGTCTCGATGACTTCGAGCTCCAGCATGCCAACCGCAATGTGTTCGCCTTCGTGCACTTCGCGCGCAATGTCCACCGGCTCGAATCGGTAGTCCTGGGCATAGAATCCGGCCGCCTTCGCCATGTCGAGTGCGACGGCACGCTCGTCGCCAGTGCGAAGGGCATCGGCGGCGCCGGCGGGCGCAATGACCTCCGCGCCAAGCCGCTCCCGAAATCGCGCCGCGCCGCCAGCATGATCCATGTGGTAGTGCGTCACGATGATCTTGGTGATCCTGGCCGGGTCCAGACCCTCGGCGCGTACATTGCCCAGAATCCGCTCCAGGGAGTCTCCCGCGGCCATACCGCAGTCAATGAGCGCCAGCTCATCACCGCCGTCAATCAGGTAGACATGACAATCCGGATCAGCGGAGAGTCCGAAGGCGTTCGCGATCCCGCCGCCGACGATGAAGACCTCGTCCGTAACGCGCACGTGCACTCCTTCATGCGCTGATTTGTTGGCGGCGCATTGACAGCGCTACCGCATCGTCCGTACGATGCCTTTCATCGTACGGCAAACGGAAGGAGCACTCATGACCGCCGAGGAGATCCCGGCCGGTGAACAATGGCGCGGCAAAGTCGGCAAGTTGAGCGAGGAAGAGCTGGACGAGTTTCTCGTCGCGGGAAACCTCGCGCGGCTCGGGTGTCTCGATCCCGCGGGATGGCCCTATGTGGTTCCCACCTGGTATCAGTGGGCCGACGGCGGTTTTTACATCATTCCCCGCGCCCGCTCGGCATGGGCCAAGTACATGGCGGATGATGGCCGCGTCTCGCTGTCGATCGACTCGTCCGATCCGCCATACATCAAGGTCCAGACCCAAGGCCAGGCCGCGGTGATCGAGGAACCGAATGTCGGCGGGCGCTGGGTCGAGATCGCCAATGAGATGTCACTCCGCTACCTGGGTGAGAATGGACCGAAGTATCTGGTGCCGACGCTCAACGAGCCCCGTTGGCTCTTCTTCGTGAAGCCGACCAAACTCTCCTCCTGGCAAGGCACCGACTGGGCGCGACGGTACAAGCACAGCGAATGGGGAACGTGAGCGTCGTACTTCCGTTGCCACCCCAGCCAATTGATGCGCCGCTTCCCTGGGGTCCGGTTATGCGTGGTCTGCGCTGGGGCAACGGACCCGGCGTTGCGTGGTTCTTGCACGAGCCCGGTCGCGACATCGACGCGTGGAGAGGACTGCCGGCGCAGATTGCGCGTTCGCTTTCCCTCCAGTCGATTGCCCTCGATCTGCCAGGTCACGGACTCTCTGATGACCCCTGGGAACCGTCACGCATGCACGAGCTGGTGCGGTATCTCCTGTCTGGTCAGGTTGAACGGTCCACATCGCCGGGGATGACCCTTACCCCCCTGCCCCTCTCTCCCTGTGCGCAGGGCGAGGGGGGGATGTTTGTCATCGCTGCCGGAAGCAGCGCGTTCACATCACTGCTCCACGCGACCGAACCTGGTCTTTCCGGTCTCGTCTGTCTCTCGCCACGCTTCCCGTCTGCTCCCGACCTCGGCCCGATCCCGCCCCGCACTCCGCACATCCCCAAGTTGCTGTTCGCTGGTTCCCGCGCTGATGGCGACCTTGCCACCGCCCGGCGCCTCGCCACGACCACAGGCGGCTGGGCGGTTGTCAATTCGGTCCCGGTTGTCGAGCGCGGAACGGAGCTCCTCGCGACCCCATGGCAAGACCGCATCGGCGAAGCGATCGTTGCTTTCCTGCGTGATTGCCGGCTCCGCCCGGCACACAATCCGGGCGCGATCGCAAGGCGGCCGCGTTAACGATCGGAGCGAGTTTGGCGGCCAATCGCAGTGTCATTCCGAGCGCACGAGGAATCTCGGCTCATGACCGTGTAGGTTTGCGGAAGACGAGATTCTTCGCCGCTGGGCTCAGAATGACACCTTTCCGCGGTCACTACACTCAGAATTGACACGACCTGCAATGGCCGCTCTAAATATCCTCGGGACGAGAGACGTCGTCCGGTTCCAGTTCGGTAGGTCGGTCATCGTCTACGGAGTGCGGCTGATCGACGATATCGATATCGACAATTGCATCAGAACCAGATTCACCGGGACTGAGCGCGGCCCTTGGCGAGGCAAAATTGGGCATTGCCGCGGCCCGCTCCCCTGGTGGCAGCGCTCGTTCGTCGCCAATCTGGTGACGCAACGCGCGCATATCGTTTTCGACCGCGCTCAGCTCGTCGCGCATCCCACCCAGATGCTCGTATTGGGACCGCACGAATCGCGTGTAAGGCGAAATCGCCTCCCGCACCCGGTCCATTGAGCGCGCCAGCTCATGCTCGAACTGCTCTCCCATGACCTGGACCAACCGCTGCTCCAGCTCTTCTGCCTTGGCATGGAAATCCCGTTTCGCCTGTCGCCGCTTGTTCGGCAGCACGAACAGACCGAGTCCGGCCAACAGACTCGCCGCGATGATCCCCGTCACATCGACGGCGATGGTGCTCGCCGCGGCGACGACGAGGGCGCCAAGTCCTACGGCCCCAGCCTCCGCCACCGCCACCGTCGCGACCGCGTTTCGCACCGAGTCGGCGAGCTGACTGGCCTCGGCATCGAGATCGTAGCGCTCGACCTCTTCCTGGGTTCGCTTGGCGACCGATTCCAGCAGAGCGCGCCGGTCATAGCGAAACTGCCCGCCCACCTCGCCGATGAGACCCTCTTCGTATTGGGTGAGGCGGCGCCGGTCGATGTAATCGGTGACGCTCTTCCAGATTTTCAGATCCTGGTCGACCATCCAGTCGATCAGCTCGTCGACGACCGAGTCGATCTGCGTCTCGGTGCCGGAAACCACCTGCCGCTCGAACTCGCCCCGAATCTTGTCCTTGTTGAGGAGATCGAACACGCGGCCGAGCCGGATCGTTTCCTCGAAAAACGCATCACCGCGCTGAAGCATGCGGGCGATGATGTTCTCGACCCGGGTCAGGTGGTAGCCAAATTGCCGCCGCATGTCTTCCTGATAGGCGACAAGTTGGCGATCGATGTTGTCGATAGTCGCCAGATCGTCGCGGAGCACGGTCAGCCGTTCGTCAGTAATCTGCCGATATTTTTCGTTGATCCGCTCCCCGACCCCGAGCGGGCTGAGCAGTTTCAGACGGATTCGTCCCTCTTGATCGAGGGTCGTGAAAACATAGTCCTCCAGGGGTCCGAAGCGGCTGGTCTCCCAGAGACGCGTTCGCTCCTCCGGATTGCGTTCGCCCAGCGCCTTCGCCTGCTGCGCGAGGAGGGAAGAAACCGGGAAAATCTCCGGACTGAACCCGAGCAGACGCTCGATATTCTCACTGACGAATTGCGTGACCTGGGCGACGCCCGCTTCATCGCGCAAAAGATCGATCTTGTTGATGATGACGACGATCTTTTTACCCCAATCCTGAATCGTTTCCATGAACTCCCGCTCACTCTCGGTGAATGGGCGATCGGCGGACGTGACGAACAGGACCATGTCGGAACGGGGCACGAATTCCTGGGTGAGCTGTTCGTGCTCGCGAATGATCGCGTTGGTGCCGGGTGTATCGACGACGGTGATCTCGTCCAGAAAGTCCGCCGGATAATCGCGCACGATCACGCCATCAGATTGCATGGTTACGGCGGGCTCGGGTCCGTAGCGCAAGACATTGATGACGGACGTGGTCGGCGTGACCCCTTCCGGCATGATTTCGGCCCCGGTCAAGGCATTGATGAAGGCGGACTTGCCGGCGTTGAACTCGCCGACGACCACCAACAGGAACAGCGCCGTGAGGTGTTCCGCCGCGCGGCGGACCGCCGCTTGATCGTCTTCGCTGGCCGGGTAGCGCGCGCGCGTGTCCGAGAGCCTCCCCAGGAGACCCAGCTCGTTTTCGATCAGGGTGTGCTGTTGGTCGGTGAGCAGGGTCCCCGCCGCGGGCTCCTGCCCGTCACGCCGGGAGCGCCCCGGTAGCTGAAACAGTCGTCGACTCATCGGACTCCCATCATTCACCACGGCGGCGTGAAACCGCGCCGTCGTGGCGATTCTTCAGGGAGCATGGTGGATATCATGAATTCTGACAAGTACACCGGCGGCGTGGTTAGGCCAGTCTCCTAGTCTTTTGCCGAGGCCCCACCGGGAGCGTCTTTGACCTCGGCCGCGACAGAGTCGGCGGCACTCGCAAACCGTTCCTTGATGTCTCCCTTCAGATGCTCCAGTTCGCCTTCGCGCGCGAGTTCCTCGTTGCCCGTCAAGTCGCCCAGCTTTTCCTTGGCCATACCGAGCCATTTATCGACCGCGCCTGGCGCCTGCTCGGCAAGCCGCTCCCCCTGGGTCTCGACCGCCGACGCCGCGCTGGTGGTCATCGCTTTGGCATCATGCAGCCAACCCTTCAGGGTGTCGCGATCGACGTCGTCGATCCATCGCCGCAGTTTTTCGGCATCGACCTTGCCTTCGGCTTTGCCGACGACCTCCTTGACCCGCGCTTTGAGCGCCTCGGTATCCACCTCGGCACCGGCTTGACTGGCCGCTTCGCGCAAGCGCGTAACAACCGAATCGGCGTCGATCTCACCCTCGGTATTGGCGACCGCATCCTTCATGCGCGCTTTGAGTTGGTCAAATCTGGTCCCCCAGGAATCGGTCATTGACTCCTCCTTCGGTATCCGTTCACGAAACGACTGATCCACAGCAACGCGCGTCAGATGAGCGCCGGATTACCCGGCGCGGCTGGCCGATTCCACCACGTCCTCGTTGTAGAACTGCTGATGGAGATGCACCGGCTCGCTCTTCTTGCGCAGCCGCATGTTCAACAGCTCGATGAACACGGAGAACGCCATGGCGAAGTAAATGTAACCCTTCGGAATATGCTGACCGAATCCTTCCGCGACCAGCGTCATCCCCAGCAACAGCAGGAAGCTCAACGCCAGAATCTTGATCGTGGGATGCTGGTTGACGAAGTCGCTCAGCGGTCTGGCCGCAAAGAGCATGATACCGACGGAGATTACCACCGCGATCACCGCGATCATGATGTTGTTCGTCATGCCGATGGCGGTAATCACGGAGTCAAGCGAGAACACGATATCGAGCAGCAAGATCTGGACGATTACGCTGGCAAACGAGACCGTGCTCTGACCTGCCGCACGCTCATGCTCCTCACCTTCCAGTTTGGCATGAATCTCCGTCGTGGACTTGTAGATCAGGAAGAGCCCACCCGCGGCCAGGATCAGGTCGCGGCCGGTAAAGGGATGATCTGAAACGCTAAAGAGCGGTGCGGTGAGACCGAGCATCCAGCCAATCGAAAAGAGCAGTCCTATACGCATCAGCATGGCCAGCAGGAGTCCAGTCGCGCGGGCGGTTCCCCGTTGCGCGACAGGGAGCCGGTCGGAAAGAATCGAGATGAAGATGATGTTGTCGATACCGAGAATAATCTCGAGCGCGGTCAAGGTCAGCAATGCTGTCCAGAATGCCGGCTCGCTCAACATCTCCACGCTCGGTTCCTCCCCGGTTTGAATTCTTGCCCAATGCGATCATGACAGACTAGCCAGTTGCGCGCAGAACGACCAACGTGTCCGCCACCAGTTTGGCGGCAAACGGTTCATTGACCGCGACTCTCGCTTCCCAGTCCTCTGGCCGGAAATAGGCCAACTCGACCCGGCCCGTTCCCGCCAGCGGGTCGAGCGCAACCCGGGCGCGATCGAAAACGCCATCGAGCTGTTCAACGTCGAGTCCGCCGACCACGACCAGATATACCGGTTCCGCCGCGGCGGAAACATTTCCCGCCACCCACGCCTCCCCTATCCCGACGACGCGCTCGATAGCGCCTGCCAGTGCTTCCTCGAGGGGCATATCGCGAACGGTGAGCGCCGTCAGTGGTTCGAGCAAGGGCCAACGCGGATCGGGGCAATAGAACCGGGCATTGCCCATCTTTTCATCTCGGAGCAGCCCGAGTCTGGCCAACTTGTAGCACTCGTGTTGCAAACTGCTGACCGGTAACTCCAGGCGTCGCGACAGATCAGTCAATGAGAAGGCCAGGTGCGGCCGCGGTAACAGCAGGGCGAGGACCGCCGCCCGCACGCGGGAGGAAAAGAGCTCAGCCAGTAGCTCCGACACATTCGTTTCATCCTGGTGACTGGACACGGTGATAGTCGATTTCCGCATCGTACCAAAACGGCGCTCGCGATCAGACGCGGGTCCAGAGCGAACGCCCGTCGCGGACCTCGTGCACCACGCGGCCAGTACGGTGGAGATGACTCAAGAATGCAAACACGGTTGGCTGCAACAGGTAGTACGACGGGGCATCGATGACGGGGGCGCCGAATTGCTGCATGAGCGCTTCCAGGATTGACCCGGCCGACCGCGCCGTGGCCGCCAAATCCAGTACCGCGTCAGCAACGCGCTCCGTCAGTGCCACGTTCAGATCGATCAACGCTGCCAGCTCCCCCGGATTCAAAATCGGCCCATGGCCCGCCACCGCGATGCCATGGGCCACGCCGCGCGCGGTCTCCATGGCCGCGAGGTGATCCGTCAATGAGAAGAGATAGGGTATGCGGTACTTATCCAGGACACGCTCGGGCAGCACGACGTCGGCGCAGAAGAAGACGTCTTCCATGACGTACCCGAGCTGCCCCGGGGAGTGTCCGAACAGCGGTACGGCTTCGACCGTGATTCCCGCGATCTCGTGCGGACCGGACCGCACCACCAGATCGACCGGGCTGGCATCCGCGAGCAGAAAACCTCCCCGCAACGAATCGACAGGATCGGCGCCGCCGAACAACAACGCCGGTTGCAAGAGCGGGTAGCGCAGGAATGCTTCGTCGAAGACCGGCGCATGCACCACCGCCCCGGTCCGGTTCACGACGGTCGCGTTGCCGCCGAAATGATCGGCATGCGCGTGAGTGGTGAGGATGCCAGCAATCTCCACCCCCAGCTCCAGGCGAACCGCCTTCATGACTTTCTTGGCGCTGGTGTCGTTGAGACCGGTATCGACGAGCACGACACGCCCCGCGTCGCTCCTGAGAACTCCGATATTCACCCCGCCGGGCAAGACCCAAACTCGCTCGCTTACCTGAACCAGGAGACCCAAAATCAGCAACTCCATCGACGTGGCGGCATCACCGCGGCGCCGGCACGAGCGTGCGGCCGGTTGGCAATATACTGGCCACCGGAGGGTAGTGGTGGTTCGCAGTCCAGGAGCCAGCATTCAGCATGTGGTCGACGTCGGTCAATTCGACCGGCCGGGACTGGAACGAATTTTCGCCGCGGCGGACCGTATGCGCGCGCTTCCGCGCCAGTCGAAGCCCCTCGCCGGGTACACCCTGGCCACGATTTTCTACGAGCCCTCCACACGCACCCGGCTGTCGTTCGAGACGGCAATGCACCGGTTGGGTGGAAACGTCATCTCCACCGAGAATGCGCGCGAGTTTTCATCCGCCATCAAGGGGGAGTCGGTCGAGGACACCATCCGCATCGTCGAGGGGTACGCCGACGCCATCGTCCTGCGCCACCACGAACAGGGATCAGCGCACCGCGCCGCGTCGGTATCGTCCGTACCGATTCTGAACGCCGGCGATGGACCGGGGGAGCACCCCTCACAGGCGCTTCTCGATCTCTACACCATCCGTCACGAATTAGGCCGCATTGATGGACTGCGGGTGGCGCTGGTCGGCGATTTGCGCTTCGGGCGCACGGCCCGCTCCCTTGCGCGCCTGCTGCGTTTGACGGAGCGCACCGAGCTCATCTTTGTCTCTCCACCGGCCGTGCCGATGGGCAGCGATGTGCGCGCCGAGCTTGCCGGCGCCGGGATTCCATTTCGCGACGAACCGGACCTCGACGCCGTCCTACCCCACATCGACGTCATCTATCAGACCCGGGTGCAGAAAGAGCGCTTCACCACCCCGGGCGAATACGAAGCGGCACGTGGCCAATATGTGCTAGACGGCGACGCCATGCGCCGGCTCAAAGCGGACGCGATCCTGCTCCATCCCTTGCCGCGGGTCGATGAAATTACCACCGAAGTCGACGCCGATCCCCGCGCCGCCTATTTCCGCCAGGCGCACAACGGGGTGTTCATCCGCATGGCCCTGCTCGAACACGTATTGAGTGATGGGGTCATGGGGTGATAGGCCGTGAATTTTGGAGCCGGCGTCGGTCGCTCAATACGTTGGCTCGGACTCGAGGTCAATGGCCGGGTCGGGGTCAGCCATCGTGCCTCCAATCACCCCATCACCCTCGTAAGTGGCGGATTGCCCCAGACTTCGACCTGCTTTCCGGCGATCTCTCCCTGCCAGAGCGAGACGGTGCATGTTCGGTGCAGCAGATCTTTCCAGAGCTGGGCGTTGGCAAACGTCTCTTCGTCGGGACTGAACAGATCGAAGACCGAGCGCGAGGCAACCAGAATCATCTTGTCCCGGGCCCGGCTGATGGCAACCGTCAAGCGGCGCGGGTCGTAGAGAAACTTTCCCGCGGCGAGGAGATAGGCCGGATCGCTTTCGGTCGCGGAGACGATGATGGCATCGCGCTCGCCGCCCTGAAACCGCTCCACGGTATCGACGGCCCGCGCCAGCTCGTCGGGATCCTCAGTCCCCACAAACGCCTTCCGCAACGTCTCCTGTAGATTTGCCCGCTGCGCGCGGTGAGGCACCACCATTCCAAATCCGTCGCGCACGCGATAGCCCGCCTCATGCAACGCGGACAGTAAGGGCGCGGTGAGATCACGCTCGAAATCGTTGCGAAGCTGGCTTTCCGCTTCGGCGTGGACGATGACGACGAGCGGGTAGTCGGGATCGAGCACGGCCCTGACGAACGGATCGTGATAGTTCCCGCCATGAAGCCGTCCCGTTCGTGATGAGTGGAAGTCAAGGTCATCTTGCGCGTACACGCCGCGGCGGAGGAACTCGGCCATGTCCCGGTCGAGCCGAAAACTCTGTTCAAACTGGATCATCCGTGGCTGCCCGGCGAGTACTGTGTCGAACAGCGAGCGATACACGGCGTAATCCTGGAACGTGCGCCGCGTCTCGTTTTCCCAATCGTGGCTGACGATCGGCGCCATCTGGCGGTGATCGCCGACGATGATGATGGGTCCATCCGGCTTCAGCGCCAGCGCCGCCATGATCGATTCGGGCAGACTGAGCTGCGATGCCTCGTCGAGCACGAGAAGATCGAAGACCTGGCGACGGAATATGCCGCCGCTTGCCTCCTGAGCCGCGCGGTACACACCACCCGGGGTCGCCGCCACGACCGCGTAATCTTCCGCCGCGATCACGTCGAACACCCTGGCGTGCCCCGCGCCCCGTCCGCGACTGGCATACATCGCCGTTACTCCCGCGGCGACGTCCGCACGCGGTTGGAGCCGAAACACGGGAATCTTCAACAATCGTTCATCAAACCAAGACGCGAAGAGATCGGGCTGAATCTGGCGCATGTCGCGCAAGACGTCTTGGGCGCGGCGCAGATTTTCGAGCAGGACATCGGTCGCGGCGTGGGTCTTGGCGCCGATCAACACCCGAAACAGTAGCCCCGCGGCCATGGCCCCCTGCAGGCGCGCCAGTACCGCGAACGCCGTCGTGAAGCTCTTACCGGTGCCTGGTGGTCCCTGCACCAGGAGCAGCGGCGCATCGCCGTGCTCGCCGATGAGCTCGACTTTGCTCGGTTCAAAGTCGGGCCCGGCGCCGGCCGCGGACATCGCCTGCAATCCGCTCATGAATCGCGCCTGCCCTTCGCGCGCGGGCGCCGGCCACGGAAGCGGCGCGGTGTTCGCGACGCGCACCCGCTCAAACAACGTATTGCGATGCCCGTCCAGAAGTCCCTTGACGACCTTCGCCGTCCAGAAGGCAAAGATGTCGTTGGGATCGGAGTCGATGCTATACAGATTCCCGTCGCGCAGCGGCTCATCGTGACTGCCAAAGAGAAATCCAGGCGGATCGTTACTTTGCGCTGATTGCGCAATCGTGGCGTGTAGCCAGGCTTCGATCGCATTTCCCTGTACGTCTCTGCGCACATCGATCGTTTCGATGGCGAGTCGCATGCGGTAGAGCAACGCCTTCGCCGTGGGGGTCAGATCAACGCGATCGGGGAGCGGCAGGCGCTCATCCTGCATCCAGCGCGGCGCGATGACGACCCGGTCGCCATCCTTCATCGTCGAGAGCGCGAGCGCATCGTCCAGACTGACGCCGATCGCGGAAACGTCGATCTGGAGCCGGAATGGGGCATCGATCGGCAGAGCCCGCGAGAGATCCCGGTCCGCTTTCGGAATCGTAATGCGCTCGGCATCGGGATTCGCCGCTCGGAATCGTTCACGTTGTTTGGTATAGAGCTCGGCGCGGCGTTGGTTCTCCTGATTGGTCTCGGCTACCCCTGGCGATTGATCTGCCTCCCGATACCGGACCAGCAGCGTGTCACCGGCGAGCACGCGCCGCTCCGGGGGCGCCAGCCGGGCCGCTTTCCAGGCCGCCAGATCGACATGCCGCTCAATCGTCACGAACTCCTGCAGCGCTTCCGCCAACCCCACCGCTTTGCCATCGAACGCGCTGAGATCGGGAATCGTGAAATGGGATTTTTTCGTATCGCGATTGCCAATGAAGTCGCTCGCGATATGCTCGAGCGCTTCCAAACGACGAGCTTGAAATCGTTCCAGCAACGGAACCGTCGCCTGCCGGTGCGGCTCATAGGGGTCTCGTTCCCCCGCCAATGGCGCCGGAAGTGCGCCCCACGCCGCGTAGGCGTATTCAAGTGGAATCTGACTATTGAAACGGGCGCGGCGGGTTGCCCAAGGTGACTGTGTCGTTCCTTCGACAGAGTCCCGGTCGAACCGCCCGAGCGAGTCGAACATGCGTTCGCGAAAAAGCTCGCGATACCGTTCTCCCTCGTTCCAGTCGAACCAGACCCCGTTCGGCCGCGCGGTCGAGGCCACGGCTTGCAGCGATTGGCAGACGAGCGGGTAGTTCTTCAGCTCGCGAATCTCCCGATCGAGAAATGTCGCTACTTGCGAATCGAAGGCCGCGAGCTGGGTGATGAAGTCGTACAGCGGTGTTGCCGTCAGAATATCCCGCGCGTGCCGGCCAAGCGCCTGCAAGAGCTGCTTCTGTTCGAAGCTGTTGTAGAAAATCAGATGAATCGGCGCGGTCGGCTCGCCCCGCTCGTCCGGAGCGGCGACTTCCGCGATGGCGCGGATCGTACCGTCGATCCAGCGCACCAGCATTTCCCGTTCCGCCTTCTCGTCTGGCGGCGCACCGGCGATCGTGACCACTGACCGACGGCGCGTCGTAGCAGCCTTACCCTCTTCGTTGCCAACGACGAGCGAACCGATCAGGTAGAGGCGGTCCAGCAGGTAGTCGTGCTGAGCATCGATGAAGACCTTGACCAGATTGGGATTGTGTTCTTCGTCGGAATACGGAAGCGATCCGTAGCCTTTACTCGGAATGTACGACAGCGCCTCTATGGGGTCGCCTTGCCAATGCCTGTGGCGACGCGCGCGATGGGCCAACTCCTCCAGACGCGGTCCGACCGGCCAGGTGCGTGAAATGCGCTGGACGGTGATCTCCCGACCCGGCGCCGGACTTAGGACGCGCAAATCGGGCTTACCCGATGTCGCATCGAGCGCGGGTTCGAAGATGGTCGCCAGGTCGCGCGTGGTGGCGATGCCCGCACGCTGAAGTCCCGTCTTCTCATGTTCGGTGAGGTGCGGCAGCAGCGAAAGGTCATCATGCTCCGCCGCCCATTTCATACAGAACCCGTTGTACAGACACCCATCGCATTTGTACGTCAGATGCCACGGCACAGCGGCAAACGGTGTTGCCGCAACGATGGAGGCGACCGAGGTGGGTCCAGTGACGAGTCCCCGAATCGCATCGCGGTACGCGTCCGGGTCCCGGGTCTCCTCGAACTGCGCGTCCTCGGCGCCAAACAGCCGCAGCGCCTCGGAGCGCTCGAGACCGATCCGGTCTTGCTCCTCAGGAGACAGCGCATCGTCACCCACCGCGCCGCCGCGATAGAGGATGCCCGTGACGATGGCGGCGTGGTCCACACCCGACTCGGCAAACAGGCGCTCCACCATCTCGCGGTAAAACGCCACTTGCAACCGGTGTTCCACTTTGGCCGTGGTGGTGGACTTCATGTCGGCAATGAGAACGTGCAACGCCGCAAAGCCATCGCGTTCGAGACGGACGATATCGGCGTCACCAGTGAACTCCCAACCATGCAGCGCCACCCGCAGCCGAGGTTGGAAGAACAATCGCACCTGCCCGATTGGCAGTTGGCGCGCCGCGTTCACCAGGTCGTCATTATTGGGCGGCCGATCACCTGTCCCGTGCTTCGGGACACAATTCCATGTATCGAATCGCTGCGTCGCGCTCGCCTCGACCGCCGCCTCGAACTCGGCGCCGGAGCGGGTCAGGAGCGGCAGAATTTCCTGTGGCGCGACATCGTAATCGCGCATGAATCCGGAGCCGTTGGCTCGCTCATGCAGCGCCAGGCGGAGATAGCGCCGGCACTGATCGAGACGCACGAATTGCGAAACGACGGTTGGTGAGATGCGGACGCCCGCGCCGCGGGGCGGAACGGGATAGAGGTCCACGCGACTTGTCGCATCTCCTGCCATCGCCACCTGCCACTCCTGCAGGGTCCGTGTCGCCGCACAGTTGTGGCGGCACGATCAGACCTGCGCGCCGTGCTCCATCGCGTAGTCGCGGCCCCACAGCGCCGCCCCAATGACCCCGGCGTCATAGCCCAAACGCGCATCTCGAAAGTCGACGCGATTGACGTCGAGTATGCCCGTATGCGATTTGGCGGACGCCACGGCGGCATGAACGTAGCGGCTGCCGGCAGGGGCCACTCCCCCGCCGATGACGACAACTTCCGGAGCCAGTAACGCAATTGCCCCAGCCAAGGCGATCCCCAACCAATTCCCCGCGCGATCGACGATATCGATCGCCACCGCATCGCCCTCGTCCGCCGCGCGCGCTACCAGCTCGGGGGTGATGGCGTTGAGATCACCGGCGCTCAGATCAGTCAGGGAAGTTGAGAAACCTTGCACGATCATCCGCATCGCTTCGCCAGCAATTGCCGGACCGCTAGCGAGTGTTTCGAGGCATCCAAGGTTGCCACAGGTGCAACGGTGCCCCCCTGGCAGCAGGATCAGGTGCCCGATCTCACCGGCGGCGGAGCCGACGCCATACACGATCTGACCGTGCGCGATCACCGCGCCGCCGACTCCCGTGCCGACGGTGACGAGTAGCGCGGTGCCGGCCCCGGAGGCCGCACCGATCCTGAGCTCGGCCAGGGCGAATGCCTTGGCGTCATTGATCACCCCAACTGGCAAGCCACACACAAGCGAAATGGGCTGGGCCACCGCAACGTCGACCCAGCGCCCAGGGAGATTGGGAAGCTCGATCGTCACCCCGCGTGCCATGTCGACTTCGCCGGGAACACCGACGCCGATCCCAGCGACATCGAGACTTGGCGCCGCGCTGCGCAAACGGCCAATACCATCGGTGATGCGCGCCAGCACCGCGTCATGTCCCTCGGCGCCTTGGGTGGGCACGATCGCACGCTCGACGATCTGGTTGTCTCCATCGAGTAACGCGAGTTTCAGATTGGTACCGCCGAGATCGACCCCGATTGTTCCTCGGTGAATCGTTCCACGCGGCATAAGTCTCCATCCTTCTTTCTTCGTGGAGATTGTCAGGCGGTGACCACATATGTCAAGAAGCCGGCGCCAACTGCCGCACGATGGAGCCTATGATAAACTGTACGTACAGGGCGTACGTGCACACATCCGTGTATGGCTCGCGCCTTCTCCCCGCGTTTACATCGCGTTGCCGAAGCGTTGCTCACCTTTTCTTTTCTGAGCGACAGCAGCGGCGGCATGAACGTCGAGGGAAGTTGGCATGCCGAACCGTGATGAGCACCACCACCAATCACCGCGTGCCGTGCCCCCCGTTGGCCGGCCGCGCGGTGCGATCTGGCGCGCGTTGCAAGCGGATGGGGTGGTTTGGGAAGGACAGGTACACCTCGTCGGCGACGATCTCGACCTCGCCGCCAGGATGATCGTCACGCACCGTCGCGTGGTATTTGTCCGCGGCGGCGATCTCGTGCTCGATGTTCCCCGCGAATGGCTGCGGCCGGAACCCGTCCTCCGCCGCGACGGCGTGCTCGATCTGTTCGTCGCCATGCCCGGCGGCAACCTGTTCGACGAACCGCTCCGCGTGCCCCTGCGGATGCGTGAGGGCCATCCCGCCGCCGGACACATCATCGCCATGTTGGCGCCGAGCGGCGTGCGCCGGATTGCGCCTGACACGGTATCGGGAATGGAACGAGCCCGCGCGGCGGCGCCCACGACACCGTTCGGGGGTTTCTGGGACGATGATGCTGATCCTGAAGGACTCAATACCGGCGACAACCATGTTCTGGCCGGCAGCGACGACGAGGAATGGCTCGCCCCGGCCCAAGCTGCCAGTAGCGTTTCCTGGCCGCCGATCGAACCGCCGGACCGCATTGCCCGTGTCCCTTCGACGCCGCCGCCGCGTCCCCTGACGAATTCCTTTCCCATAACCGGACTCCTCCCCCGCCACCGGCGGAAATCGCCCTGGGGGCTGGTGCTGCGCGTTGGCGCGTTGACTGTCCTCCTGGCAACGGCGGCGGCGCTTGGCGCTGGCCGGCTGAACCTGAGGCCGCCCGGCGAGGGTGCGGAGGCTGTCATGACGGCGCCACCAACGATCGCGGCGCCATCCTCGCCAGTCGAAACGACCGAGACCGCGTTACTCCCGGAAGCTCCCCCGGCGATTGCTATCGGTGTTGGCGGATCCGCCGCGCAATCGGCTGATGCCGAAGAAACACCGGCTGTCGCGCCGGCGGCAATTATCGCCGCATCTCCCGCGACCATTGCCGCCGCCACGGGATCACCCCCGGCCGCAACTATGACCGTGGCCACTATTCCGACCCCTGCACCAACCGTCGCGTCGGCGCAGACTGCGGTGACTCCGCGGCCGGCGGAAACACCGCAACCCGCGACGGTTGCCGCCGACGAAGCGACGTCCTCGGAAATCGTCGTCGGACCGCTGCGCCTGGACGTCGAGACCGCTTTGCGCGCCGATACCCTTCCCCGCTACGGACTTCCACCGGGATCGGGTGAGTGGCTGTTGTTGATCGTCGGCGTTACCAATGAGAGTGATGCTCGGGTATCGGTGGCGATGAACGAGTTCCGGCTTTTCGATCGTGGTACCGGCGCTGTGGCCGAGCTCGACAGCGGTACCGATGTGATCGCCTCGCTGGCGGGTTTCGATCCCGCCCGCGCCGCGGCCGATACGATCGCCATCGATCCCGCCGCCTCGGAAGAGGTGCTGCTCCTGTATCTCCTCCCTCCAGCAGCGAGCGATGACATTGCCTTGCTCACCGGCGAGACCGCGCTGGACCTTGCCCCCGCGCTCGCCCTGGGCGACACTCTGGGTCGCCAGGGCGGCGGGTAAACGCGCTCCGCACTCGGCGCGTTTGCAGCGCAGGGGAAAGGATCGCGCATGGTGACCGGGGAGACGAAACCGAGTGGCGATCTGCCCCCCGACGGCTCTCGCTATGACGCGATCGTCATCGGCTCGGGTCACAACGGGCTGATCGCCGCCGCCTACCTGGCCAAATCCGGGAAAAAGGTGCTCGTGCTCGAGCGGCGCGCGATCATCGGCGGCGCGACCGTGACCGAGGAGCACTTTCCCGGCTACAAGCTCTCCACCTGTTCCTATGTCTGCAATCTGCTTTTGCCCGAGGTCATACAGGATCTGGAGCTGGAGCGGCACGGGTACGATGTCCGCCCCTTCGACCCGCAATACTTCGTGCCATTTCCGGACGGCTCCTACTTCATGAGCTTCCTCGACGGCAACAAGACACGGGAGCAGATCGCCAAGTTCTCGCAACGTGACGTTGCTGGCTACGACGCCTACTGGGAGATGTGGGAACGCATCGTCGCACGCATGCGGCCGCTCCTACTCCTCCCGGCGCCGACCTGGGACCAGATCGAAGCACGCTTCGCGGGACCGCAGGGACAGGAAGATTGGCGCACCCTGACCCGCAAGAGCATCGCCGAACTGCTGGACGAATACTTCGAGTCCGACCAGATCAAGGCGCCACTGTCCACCGGCGGGGTGATTGGCGTCAACGCCGGTCCCATGACGCCGGGTACCGCGTATGTCAAATATCACCACCTGATCGGCAGCATCGCCGGTCACCAGGGTGCGTGGGGGTTCGTGCGCGGCGGGATGGGCAGCATCCCGAAGGCGATCGCGGCCTTTGGCGTCGAGCATGGAGTGACGATCGCAACCGATAGCGAAGTTGCCGAGATCGAAATCCAGGACGGCACGGCGAAGGGCGTCCGCACTATCGACGGCCGGCACTACAGCGCGGACATTATTCTCTCCAACGCCGATCCCACCCGCACCTTCCTGGACATGGTCGGCGAGTCCCATCTGCCACATGAATTCACGGAGGGCGTGAGGCGGATCAAGGTGAGTGGCTCGGTAGTGAAAGTGCTGATGGCGCTCGGTGAGCTCCCGAATTTCAGCGCCCTGCCGGGCACGGCGATTGGCCCGCAGCACACCGGCGGAATCGTCATCAACCCGTCACTGGAGTATCTCGAAACCGCCTGGGACGATTGCAAGCGCGGTCAACCCAGCCGCCATCCCTTCATGGATTGCTACATTCAGACCGCCACGGAGGATGGACTCGCCCCACCCGGCAAGCACACCATGAGTCTGTTCGTGCAATACGCTCCGTATGATCTGGCGGAAGGCACCTGGGACGAACGCCGGGATGAGATCGGAGCCAATATCATCGAAACGCTCGCAATGTTCGCGCCAAATCTGCCCGGCGCCATCGAGCACCTCGAAGTCTTGGGACCGCCCGATATCGAGCGCATCATCGGCATCACCGGCGGCAATATCTTCCACGGCGAAATTCTGCCGGATCAGATGTTCGGGTACCGCCCGGTGCCCGGTTATAGCGGCTACCGCACCCCGGTCGACCGGCTCTATCTCTGTGGTTCAGGCGCCTGGCCCGGCGGCGCGGTCTTCGGCGCGCCAGGCCGCAACTGCGCGATCGAGGCGTTGCGCGACCTCGGCGCCGACCCGGACCTCGTGATTAGCGCCGCCGATTGATAGGGGTTCAGTAGCCTGCCCGCTGGCGGGCCGCCGCCAGGGTGTATTCCGAGCTGATGATGAAATCCATCGTCGCCCGCTCCCGGGCGCGCACCTCCGCCACTGCGTCGGGGAGACCGTCGAGCACTTCACGCGGGACGATCACGACCCCGTTCGCGTCGCCATGGAGAATGTCACCGGTTTTGACTTCCTGGCCGTCGAGAACAATTGGTGTGCCGATGTCGACAATATCGAAGTTGCCGTGGGAGACCACGATATAACGCGCGAAGTA
>JACCXM010000330.1 GCA_013697005.1 Chloroflexia bacterium
GCAACCGCCATTGCGCGCCGCTCCTCCGCCTTAGCCTGGGCAATCCGTTTGTCCGCCTCCGCTTGGTCGGTCTGCAGCTCGGCGCCAATGTTGCGCCCCACGTCGACGTCGGCGATATCGATGGAGAGAATCTCGTAGGCAGTGCCGGCATCCAGACCGCGATCGAGCACCAGGCGGGAGATCTGATCCGGATTTTCCAGCACTGACTTATGTGAGTCGGCCGATCCGATCGAGGAGACCGTACCTTCGCCAACGCGGGCGATGATCGTCTCCTCGCCCGCGCCGCCGACCAGTCGCTCGATATTGGCGCGAACCGTCACTCTTGCCACGGCGATGACCTGGATGCCATCCTTCGCGACCGCAACCACACGCGGGGTCTGGATGACTTTCGGATTGACGCTGACCTGGACCGCTTCCAGGACATCGCGTCCCGCGAGGTCGATGGCCGTGGCTCGCTGCCAGGGCAGGTCGATGTTGGCGCGGTCGGCGGAGATGAGGGCCGTCACGACCCGACCGACGTTGCCTCCGGCGAGATAGTGGGCTTCCATCTGCCCGACATCGAGATCGAGCCCCGCCTTGCTGGCGCTGATGTATGGCCGGACGATGTCAGCGGGGTTGACCTTGCGTAGCCGCATCCCGATCAACGTGCCCAGACCGACCCGCACCCCAGAGAACAACGCCGTAATCCAGAGGCCAATGGGCACGAAGTGAAAAAACAATCCGAGGCCGATGAGGATCACTACCGCAATGACGGCCAGGGTAATGGTGCTGGTATCCATGGAACATCCCTTCGCCGGCCTCTTCGCCGGTCATAGTTCGCGCGGCGGTGTCTCCGCCTTTACGTTGTGACTCGTCGCACCACGTGGCGGTAGCCCTCGTCGAGCACGACCTCGATGGGCTCGCCCTCCGAAATGTGTTCGCCCTCGGTCACCACATCGACCCGTTCCCCATCGATGGTGGCGATCCCACTGGGCCTCAGGTCGGTTAGAGCGACACCCGTAGACCCTGCGGAGACCAGGTGGCCAGTCGGCTCAGCGTGCTTCTCACCGAGCATGCGTTGTTGCGACCCGCGAGGCAGGTTCGCGGAGGAGCCGAACCAGCCGAGCCAACCAGCGGTGGCGGGAGAAGAGGCAACCTCGACGCCACCGACCGTGGACTGGAGGACGAGACGGCCAAGGCGCCGGCCGCGAGAGAGAAAGGCGACTATGGCAATGAGCCCGATGACGATGCCGATGAACGAGGCGAGGATGGTCAGGCCGGCCTGCTCGATCCCCTCCGGCGTCTGGATCTCCCGGCCCAGCATCGCCAGGAACAGACCACCAAGCAGGGCGGCCAACCCCAGAAGACCCGGGACGCCGAATCCCGGCACGATGATAATCTCGACGGCGATCAGCACCAGTCCGAGGACGACGAGAGCGAGATCCTCCCAGCCGGTCAGACCGGCCAGGAAATGCCCCCAGAAAAATAGCCCCAGCAACCCAAGGCCAGCCATGCCGCCGATCCCGAACCCCTCGACGAAGAGATCGGCGATAAGGATCAGCACGCCGGCGATGATCAACAAAGAAGAGACAACCGGATCGGTGATGAACCGGACCACTCTCTCGGCCAGACTTGGTTCGGTTTCGATGACGGGTGCATCCCCGAGCCCTGCGGCGGCCAGGACCTCGGCGCGATTTGCGGCGACACCGTCGTTGTAACCCCACGTGGTGGCCTCGGCTGCCGTCAGCGTCAGCAATTGCCCGCGCGTGACGAGACCCTCAATGCTCACGTCCGGATCAACCATGGCCTCGGCCACGAGCGGATCGCGACCTCGCGCTTCGGCGGTCGCCTTGAAGGTCGTGCGCACCGCAGAGACGATCTTTTCCGTGGCCGTCTCGCCGGTCACGCCATCGACCGGGGTTGCCGCGCCCATGACGGCGCCGGGCGCCATGTAGATCTCCTCGGAGGCGATGGCGATGAGAGCTCCGGCCGAGAAGGCGGTGCGATCGACGAACGCGATGGTGGGGACGCCACTGCCGAGCAGCGCGTCGCGCATTTGCAGAACGGCGTCGAGTCGACCCCCCGGGGTGTCAATCTGCAGGAGTACCGCCGCAGCGCCCGCTGCTTCCGCTTCGTCGAGCACCCGGCTCAGGTAGGGCGCCAGGCCGAGGTCAATCGTGTCGGTGATGGGAACGACGTAGACCGCGCCGCTGCCGGCCGAGCTCGTTTGCGCCGACGCGGAGTGGGAGACGAACGCGAAGATGGCAACGAGCAAGAGTGCGTACGGGCGGACTGACCGCGTTGCCGCCTGAAATGCGTGGCACGTGTCGTGGGGTCGTTGCGCGGGGAGAGCCAAGACCGGCGCCTCTTTGGTTCTGCCAAACGGATCAATGGTGAGTTCGGACATGGCTCTCTTCGCGCCTCAAAATAGGTGGGGCCGCCAATTGGCAGTCCCACCCCGTCAGCCGCGCGGGTAGAGGGTACGCGGCACCCCTGGGCCAAGCTGGCCCCGTTAGCGGCGCAGTATAGACGAACCGCGGCGGAGAATGAGCCACCCGCCGACACCGGCGATGAGCGAGGCGACAAGGATGCCCAGCTTCGCGGCGGTCAAGAGCTCTCCGTCGTCCCCCGCGAAGGCCAGGTCGGCTACGAACAGCGACATGGTGAAGCCGATGCCGGCCAACCAACCGGCCCCATAGATGTGGCGCCACCCGACGCCCTCTGGGAGGTCAGTGACGCCCGATCGCACCGCCATCCACGCCGCCATCGTCACCCCTAGCTGCTTCCCGAGCACCAGTCCCAGCATGACCCCGAGCGTGACGCGGTTGCCCAACGCCGCCCCTAGGTCTCCCTCGATCCTGACCCCGGCATTGGCGAGGGCGAAGAGCGGCATGATAGCGAAGGCGACCCACGGGTGGAGCACATGCTCCATGCGATGTAAAGGTGCCCCCGCTCCCTCGACGACGTCTTCCAGTTCGGCCAGCGCCTCCTGCCGTTCCCCGTTGGTGAGAATGCTCGCGCCCGTCTCCTCATCGG
>JACCXM010000346.1 GCA_013697005.1 Chloroflexia bacterium
CCTCAGGACGTTGCGCGCACGTTGTAACGTGAGGCGAGCGCGCTGGCGAAAGCGCCGTGGGCACGAGTCTGTGCCGGGTGCGCCGCCGCTGTTAGATGCCGCGAATCCACTCGTTGAAGGGCTCCAGCTGCTGCACCGAAGGACGACCCTGACCGGTCGCACCGGAAGACTCCATAGCAGGAAACAGCCGGGTGCGTTCAAACTCTTCTGCGGCTTCTCGAGACTCCCACACGCCGACCACCTGCACGCCGTCCTCAGATTCCGAGGCGGTGTGCACCAACAGCCCCGGCGGCGGGTTGCCCTTCAAATCCAACACTGATTGAACTTGCTCGTAGAACTCACGAGACGGCGGTTTCGCAATCACCACAAATGTCACCGAACCTGCCCTCTTCTCCCCGGCACTCGGACTAGCCGATCCCCGCTGGACGTGACCCACCCTCCTCCTCACCGCCCAAGTCTGTCTAGGCGACCCGTCGCGCGGCCCTCGATGTGATGGCCGGTGCCTCAGAGTGTGACGCCACCTCCATCACCCGCGCCGAAGCGAAGCGGGCGATCAATCGAGACAGTGTCAGCGAACTCCACCATCGACACTTAGATGGTCCATCGGAGCACCTGGCACGGCGCAGCCACGTGCAGCAGCAATCACCGTAGGGAAGACCGACTTCGTCAGCTCACACGCTCGATAATGCGGGACTGATGATCCCAGCCCCACAGCGATCATCTGTGCCAGGCGAGACTGCGAACGCCTTTGACGGCACGCCTGTGCCAACGCTGTTGGGAGACCGGGCGTCAAGCGATGGCGCCAGCGCCTCCGCGCCCGCCGGGTTCAGGCTCAGCCGATGAGCAGCACAGAGGCGGTGATCCTGGGGAAGAGGGAATGCCGGTGCGGCTCGCTGATGCCTATCGACGGCTTAACAGGGCGTCGACGTCCGGCAACCGCTCGAACCGGGAGAACGTCCCCGCGTCCGCCATTTCCTGTGCTGCGTTCAGGAATCCAGCCCAGGCGGAGCGCGCGAGCGTGCCCCCCACGCTGATCCGCCGTACTCCGAGTGCCGCCGCCTCCGCGACGGTGATGAAGGGAGCGTTGATCAGCAGGTTCACCGGCTTAGGTGACACCGCGGCGATGATCGCCGAAACGTGCTCGACGGTTTCGATCCGCGGAGCGTAGAGGCAGTCGGCGCCGGCATCGGCGTACGCGCGCAGCCTTCGGATCGTCTCGTCGATGTCGGGACGTCCGACAACGAACCCCTCGGATCGACCCGTGAGAACGATTCCCGTGCCGCTTTCATCGATCGCCTTGCGCGCGGCCCGAACGCGCTCTACGGCCAAACCGAACTCATGGAGTGGATGCGCCTTGTCTCCCGTGGAGTCCTCGATCGAGAGCCCGGCGATCCCCGTTGCCGCGGCGAGCTTCACGTGCAAGTTGACTTGCTGCGGATCAACCGCGAAGCCACTCTCGAAATCTGCGTTGACAGGGACGTCCACGGCGTCCGCGACAACACGTAGATGCTCGAGCGTCTCATCGAGCGTGAGGTGGTTGTCCGCGCGACCCAACGTCCATGCGAGACCGGCACTCGTCGTCGCGAGCGCCTTGAAGCCGAGCTGCTCCAGAGCACGCGAGCTCCCGGCGTCCCACGGGTTCGGCATCACGAAGCAACCCGAAGAATGCAAGCGGTGGAACGCAGCGACCCGATCGCTTTGCACAGTCATGCCACACCTCATGGATAAGGGCACCGGGTGTCCGTCCCCAGTCCGATCCGCAAATCAAGGCGGAAGGTCGCCCGCCCTCGATCGCGTACCGACCGAAGTCGTGCCGCCGCCGGTGGACACGGTAGCGCCTGCTGGTTCCGTTGATCGCCTGGCCGAGGTTGCCTCCAGGTGGCATCCGCCCGACGGAACTACCGGGTCTGCCGCTGTGCGCGCGTCCTGCCAGTACCCCTGCTCGCGACCACCCGGTGCCGATCCAAGCCAGCACGGCAGCACCGCGGGGATGTCAAACGCGGCAATGACGATCACGATGTTCCGCACAGCAGACGGATCTGTGGCAAATTCGAGTTGCTGCGCCTCCGACGAGATGACCGTTGCCACCTCGACGTGGCGGGCACTGAGCCCGTCCGGGCGGGGCGGTGGTTAGGAGGCACACGACCACGGCGTCTAGGCTGAGATCGACGTCGGGAGCATCATCGTCGTCGCCGGGAATCTCGTTGATCGCGTATTCGCGCCCGTGCAC
>JACCXM010000393.1 GCA_013697005.1 Chloroflexia bacterium
CCTCCGCGCAACGCGCCACGATCCTCTCGGTGGAGGGGTTTCTCTACTCGGTGACGATGATCTGGGCCTTCCCGCTCTTCGGCTGGACCGCCGAGCGCTACGGCTGGCTGCCCGCCTACGGCGTCGCTGCTGGCGTGGTCCTGGCGTTACTGGGAATCTTCCTGATGCTCGGCGGCGGACGCGCGATGTCGCCCCTGCCTCCCTCTCCCGGCGCGACTTGACAGGGGAGGTTGTTCCTTGACAATCAGTCTGCACCCGACACGAGCCCCTCTCCCGGCTCGACGGGAGAGGGGTTGGGGTGAGGGAAAACGTCGCCTGTCGCGCCACTCACAGGAGCACGCTGGCGACCTCATACAGGCTGCCTGAGACCGAAGAACCCGTCATAGTCCGACGGCGATGGTGACGACCACCCGGCGAGGAGTTCTCCAGGCAGATCGTACACCTCGATACCGATCGGTTTGCAGGTCGGGAGGGGATCGCCGGCCTCCGGTCCCCACAGCGGCACCGAGAGATCACCGCCGGGACAGGTCGAAACCGCGCAGAGCAGATCGATCTCGGCCAGGAACTCGAAGTAATCGCCTTTGTTCGCCGGGCTCGCTTTCATGAAATACAGACCGTCCTCGTTCAGCCCGGTGACCTGGAAGATATTGAGCACGTCGTGGACGTCGGACTCGTTGAGATGCCAGGGCAGAACGGCGCGGGTCAGGTTGGAATGGCAGTTGAAATCAAATGACTCGCCCATCAGGAGCTTGGTGACGTAAGGATCGCAGCGCGTGCCGAGTAAATCGTGGCAGCGGCCGCCGTCTGCGTCTTCTCCATACTGAATCGTCTCACGGGTGATCGTCAGCATCGGGCGCAGGTAGGGAAGCACCGACCAGAGCCGGTTGAACGTCGTAAGGTGCGTGCTTTCCAACTGCCGGGTGCGCGCAGCCCAGAAGCGCTCGCGCGGGTTGTGCCGATTCCAGGCGTTGAAATCGACCACCTGGGGCCCCTCGACCGCGACGATGCGGCAGACTTGCCCGGCCTTCATCGGCCAGGCATATCCCGCCCGGATGGGCACGATGTGCCGGTGCGTCAATGCACGGCCCGCGGTCTCCGCGGCGATCCGCTCGTACAACGGCCGGTCGACGGCGATCGTCGATGGTTCGGACGGCATATACGTCCAGGGACGGCCAACCACGGGAGGCGATCTCCTTTCACGGTTCATGATGAGCTTGGCGGTGAGATAGGTTCAGACTCGCCATCTCGATGAGCTGGCGCTCGGAACGGATGCCGTCGAAGAACATCACCAGTTGCAGCTTGCAGAAGACAACCGGGTCGACTCGGAAGGCACGGGGTGATTCCACCGGCGCACGCCCGTGTGCATCGTGCGGGACCGTTGGTGAGCCGCTCATGGCTGCACGAGTGGCGGGCGTGCCATCACCCAGAGCCGCAGACCCGAGGATGGCAAGATCGTATCTCGCGTCACCTGGAAGCCGATATGCTCGTAGATCGGCACGTTGCGCGGGGCGAAGGTGAACAGCCAGCAAGCAATCCCCTTCGCATCGGCGTGGGTCGTCATCTGACGCACAAGGGTGCTCCCGATGCTCTGGCCCTGGTGCCCCGGCTCGACGCCGAGCCACGCGAGATGCCAATGCGGCTCCGGAGCAAGCGACCCCACGACGCCACCCATGTCGGCGACGAACGCCTGGTAGCGGGCCACCGCCGCGCTACCCCATACGTCCGCGACCTCCCTCCAACCCGCCGCATCGCGATCCTCCTGGGTCGGGGCGGGATGCGCGGGAGCGAGCCAGCAGGCGACCCCCGTGATCGGGGGTGGCGTCACCCAGACCTCGCCGTGCGCCAGCCCAATGCGCAGGAACATGGTCATCATCGGGGCAACGCCCGAGGCCCGCTGCTGCGCGTCGGGCAGGATGTAGATGATGAGCGGATCGTCCACCAATGCCCGCCCCATCACGGCGGCAGCCGCAACGAGGCGCTCTGGGGGCAAAGGAACCGGACCAACGGTCGCGGCCATGCGGCACTCCTCGGCTGGTCGGATCAGCGATGCGGTGACAAGGGCCGACTACGGCTGCTTCGCTCATCAAGAAGATCCTCGCCATTCTCCGCGACGTGCATGGACCGCACAAGCGCCGTGGACGCCTCCCTCCTCCTGTTGTCCCGATCGGGATACTCGTGCGGTCGAATGTACTGAAAACTCCGTACACCACATCGTATCTGTACCGATGCGCCTCCGGCGGCGGAGGCGCATGCTCGTCTCATGCCGCTGACGTCAACGGCAGCGTCTGCGGATGCAGTCGCAAATGACATATTGGAAGGTCAGAAAGGTTCGCATGATGCCCATGATCTGTCGTACCCGAAAAACGATTCTCGCTTTCGCCGCGATGCTCAGCGTTGTCCTGGTGGCGCCAGCCGCGGTCCGCGCGCAAGAGGAAAGCTTTTCCGCCGCGCCGGCGCTTCCCTCCTGGGACGAGACCAGCGGCTATGCCTCGCTGGAAACAAGCCGCGCGATCAACGCGCTCCCGGCAGCGCCAACCGCCGTAACGAGCCTGGTCCCGGCCGATGTCCGGTGGGCGCCAGAGCAAGCGATCGCGCCGATGTCACCGGCGAAGGCGAACCGCGCGATCGCAGCCCAGCGAGCATTGCTCTCCGTGGACCTCGGGAGCATGCAGGAGGAGGCATTGACCATCGTGGTCGAAGTGAGCGTCGCGGCGAGCCCTGCCTCCCTGCCGGAGTATCTGGCGGCCGCACTCGCAAGCGGCGAGCGCGGGGAGTCGGCCCACCTGGCGACCGTTCCCCTGTCAGCTCAGGATGCGTCCGTTACGCCCAACAGCGACGACCGGATCGCGAACGCCCCGTTCGGCGCTGTCTAACATCGTCTCACGGATGAGGCATCCCGGAGGCGCAAAGGTTTATCGCCAAGCGCGGTGGGTGGTCAGTGGACCGTCCACCGCGCACGCCGTCATAGACACGACCGTGCTTCGCTCTAACGTTGCGTCCGCGGCGGCTGGGCCCGCCGACTAGCTCAGGAGGAAAGCGTCCCGGCTGGCGGCAGTGTCTGCGATGGGCTAAGCCGGCGCCGGGATGATGTTCTGATTCATGCGGAAGAGGTTGGCCGGATCGTAGGCGCGCTTGAGGGCCGCCAGCCGCTCGTAGGTGGCGGCGCCGTAGGCGGCGCGGACCCGGTCCTGGCCCTCGGCCTCGGCATCCCCGAGGTAATTGACATAGACCCCATCGGCGGCAACGGGCTGCAGCGCCGCCCAGAGATCTCGCGCCCACCCGAAATTGGCCTCATCCCGCGCGGGATCCTCCCACGCGGTAAAGATAAGGATGTTGAAGGGGGAGTCCCGGTGCGGGAACGCGGTCTCCTCCGGCCCGATCCGGTTCGCGGCCCCGCCGTAGAGCTCGATGCCGAAACCGGCAAAGGGCGAGGGGGCTCGGGTGAAGTGCTCGACCAGGACGTCGATCGCCGCGTCGTCGAGCGCCCGCAGAAATCCCGATTTCCAATAATTGCGGCGACCGGACGGGAACGCCCCATCAAGGAGGGTCTGAATGGTTTGGTACGGCATGGGACCGACCAGATCGGCCACTGGAGACCCGACCTCGCGGAGCGGTCGTAGTACTGCTTCCCCCTCCTCGAGCGGTCCGCTGAAGACCGGAACGAGGGCGGAAAGGGGCACACCTTCCGGTGAGGTCAAGAGTGCCGCCATACCACCCAGGGCGTCCGGAGCGGCCGCGGCGGTGTCGCGAAAGACCCGGAACAGCTCGTGGGCGGCGTCGAGAGGATGAAAGATCGGCCCGGCCAAGACCGTGGGACCGACCTCATGCAGTTGATACTGAAACGAGGTCACCACGCCGAAGTTTCCCCCGCCGCCCCGCAGCCCCCAGAAGAGATCAGGGTGCTCCTCCGCACTGGCGCGCAGGAACCGGCCATCGGCCGTGACCACATCGGCGGCAAGAAGATTGTCACAAGCCAGACCATAGTGACGCGACAGCCAGCCGAAACCGCCACCGAGGGTGAGACCGGCGATCCCGGTCGTTGAGATCGTGCCGCCAACCGTGGCCAGCCCGAAAACTTGTGTCTCGTGATCGAGCTCGGCCCAGGTGACGCCCGCCTCCGCCCAGGCGGTGCGGCTGACGGGATCGACGCGGATGCCTTTCATCGGGGAGAGGTCAATGACCAGACCGCCATCGCAGATCGCGTTGCCGGCGACGTTGTGCCCCCCGCCCCGAACGGCGACGAGGAGTTCGTTGTCGCGACCGAAGTTGACGGCGGCAATGACATCGGCGACCCCGCCGCAGCGCACGATCAGCGCCGGGTGGCGATCGATCATGGCGTTCCAGATTTGGCGAGCGGCGTCGTATCCCTCGTCGCCAGGACGCAACAGTTGACCCCGAAGCCCCGCCTGCAATGTCGCAACGGTCTCGGTATCGAGAATCGCGGTGGCGCTACCCATAGTCGGTTCGCTGACGATCAAGGCGTACCTCCTTCGTTGGTGGTGCGTGATGATCCCGATCGGGTGAGGGGCTCGCCGGCTCCTCAGGTGTCCGCGTGTGATTTCACGCGGTGCGTTCATGGCCGGTGCGAATCAGGCCTCATAGCGGGAGACCAGCTCCGGCAGTTGCATGTCAGGGGGCAAGTTGTTCATGTCGACGCCCGTCACCTCGGCGAGGCGCCGCTTGAACCAATTGTCGAACTCGTCTTGCGATTCGACAAACATCTTGATGGCTCCATTGAAGTCCGGGCTCTCGATGTAGGCGACGAGTTGGTCCCCAGTGGGGAGGCTGGCGATGAACCAGACCTCTTTGGGAATCCCGATACGCCGTTCGGAACGGTCGTAGTCGTCCTTGCGCTCGGTATCCAGCTCGCGTTGAAAAGCCCGGGCGTCCTCGGTCTTGCCGGGAAGAATGGGCAGCACCAAGCAGACTTGATCCATCGTCACACCTCCTCGAGCAAACGATGCAACCGGACTGCACCTAAGTTATCTGGTGTCGCTAGAGTACTCTTGCTCCTCTTCGCCGTCAAACGGCGCTGCCAATTTTTCGGAGAACGCACGGTTTTTGCGGTGACTCTTGTGCTACGCCTTGAGGATACCTTGGACTTGCACTTTGAGCGCCAACGCCCGCTCGGCCAAGCGGGTCATATCCAGTTCTTCCGCCGTCCCAAGCGCCTCGCCGATCAGTGAAAGAGCCCGCTCCCGATCATCCGCGCCGTCGCGCTGCAGCAACATCTCGGCATAGGCATATTGGGTATGGGCAACGGCCGGTCTGGCGCGCATATGTGCGTTCATTGCCAGCGCATGGTCGAAGTGCCGCGTGGCGTCGTTCCAGCGGGAGAGCAGTGTCGCGAGGAGTCCCAGGTAATAGGACACCGCGCCGAAGAACATGGCGCCGCTACCCGCAGCGGCGTTGCGGGCCGCGTACGGGAGGAGCAGCTCATTCAGCATCGCCGCGCGTTTCCGGTCCCCGAGCAGGACGCAGATATCGGCGAGCAAAACGAACGTCGCCAGCCAATACGAGTCTTTCGGCAGGTCGGCGAAGTCCTGGCTCGCGAACGCTTCGAACAGCGATCGCGCGTCTTCAGCGCGGTCGGATTCAGCGAGCAGGATCATGCGCATTACCTGGGCAACGTGCCCGCGATGCCGGTCAAAGGGGTTGACACTCTCTCGCGTAAGATCGATGACAACGTCTAGCGGCTTGTCAATCTCGTGCAGCCGTCCTTGCTCGCGGCGCAGAAGGAAGAGGAGCAGCGTGCGAAAATAAATGGCCACGAGGGCTTGTGAGGCGCCGCCCAGCGCCGGCACCGACGCCTCCGCGGCCGCGAAATTGCCCTCTTTAATCGCGCGGCCCGCCTGGTAGATGGCAGAAAACCACAAAAAATACGGGGCCCGTGTCTGCCTGGCCGCCTCGACAAAGGCATCGACTTCCCGATCGAACCCCGGACTGTCACCGGACTCGTACAGATCGATCGCACTGAAGAGCTGTCGCCACAAACCGAGATAGGGGTCGACCGCGGTGTCCACTACGCTCTGGGCCTCGGCCACCGTGGCGAGGCGTTCATCTAGGTTGTCTGGTCCCCAGATAGCGACGCGCCGGGCGATGAGGACGAACGTGAGCACCGCCGGGTCCCCCAGGCGCCGCGCCATGGCGAGCGCTTCATTGCTCAGCGTGGCGATCCGATCGGACGAGCCAGGAATGACCCGGTAGTCCACCGCGAGCCGAGCCAGAAGACGGGCTTTCAGGGCGCTGTCCTCCCTCGGAGCCAGGGCGAGGGCCTCCTCGAGGAGCTGCACCTGCTGGACACCGCCGGCCGTCCGCACCACGTTGAGACCGGCGAATTCGAGCGCGGCGTGCCCCAGCCGCTCTGGAGAACCGATCGTCCGTGCGATTTCGGCGGCCTGCAGGAACGAGTGCCTGCCTTCGGGCGATTCACTGACATCGAGCACCGCGTGATACTGCGCCGAACCAAGCGCGAGCAGGATGTCACAACGCTGGGCAGCATCGGGAGCCGCCTGCAAGTCAATGGCATGCAGCGCGCGCTCGTAGTGCTGGAGAGCCGTTTCCCAAGCGAGTTGGGCCGTCGCCCGCTCACCGGCCTTGATCGCGTAGTCGGCGGCTTTGGACGCATGGCCAGCGGGGGCGGCTATCGCGAAATGATGGGCCAGCTCGCCGTAGTAC
>JACCXM010000405.1 GCA_013697005.1 Chloroflexia bacterium
GGTAACACACGTGTTGTTGTCCGGGTCGACGCAGATCTTCGTTCTTGGGCAGCAGAAATCTCCGCCGCAGGGCTCACGGTTGTCTGGACAGACGCACTGACAGTTGCCATCCAGGACTAACTCGCCGGTGCAGCTCTGGACACAGTTGCCGTCGCAGGACTCGAAACCGGAGTTGCAGACGCACGCGCCCTGCGTGCACTGCGCGTCCGTCCCGCGGCCTATGCATTCAGCGCCGCCGGAGCCGCACTTCTGATCGGACTGGTCGGTGCCGGCGAGTCGACAGGTGGCGTCGTCACAGCGTCCGCCGCTGCAGCTTTGCGTGGTGCAGATGCACTCGCAATTGGCGTCGAGGACCTGACCGTTGCCGCAGGGTGTGAGGCAGCCGCACATCCCGTCGAGACAGGTATTTCCCTTGCCGCAGTCCGTGCCGTTGTCTTTGGGCGCGCAGGCGCCGTTGCGGCACTCCTCGCAGGTTCCGCCGCAGGCGGTCCCATTTGGTTTCGGTTGGCACGCGCCATTGACGCAGCTCTGGCAGGAGCCACAGGCGCCGCACGTCTTGGGCTTGCCCTTCTTGCCCTACTTGCCCTTGCCCTTTTTCTTGGCATTGGCGTGATCCCAGCCGAGTAGGCCGAGCAGACTGCCAACGGCGACCCTCAGGAGACCGCGCCGCGATGGGGAGACGGCCAGTGTGCGGGCGATGCGATCGAAGCGTGCTGCGTCGATGGCGGCATTTCCTAGGCGATGGAACATACGCGGCCGCTAATGCTTCTTCTTCTTACCCTTCTTCTTCTTTTTCTTCTTCCCTCCTCCATTCCCACCGCTACTGCACCCCTGGACGTCAAGCGCGCTCATGGCGCCGCTGCACTTGACGCACAGGGCTCCGGAGCAGGTGCATCCGGCGCAGCACCAGCCCTGTTGACAGGTGCCCGAGGTGAGGCAGTTGTCGCACTGGGTGTTGATGCAGACCAACGGTGAGTTGCACGGGTCGTGGGCGCCGCAGAAATCGCCGAAGTTGCCGGCGGCATCAACATCGCGGACCGCGGCCCGCGCGGCGCCGCTGGCGAGAGTGACTCCGAGTAACGCCTTGAGCGCGGTCCGCCGCGGGAGTCCCGCCGCGAGCGCCCGCGTCCACGAGTCAAACCGATGTGGGTCCATGGCGATCGTCTCCTCAATTGGTGTGCGGCCGACCCGGCTGGACCTCTGGAGACGCCTCTTGCCACCGGAGAGCACGCCGGCGCGTCCAACTCGGAAGCGTAACGGAGGGCGCGGGTGAATCCCATGCACAATCCACAGGATTGCCCACAGCTTCACCCACATCTTTTCGCTCAATGCGTCACAATAGAGTTCAAAGCCCTGGTAGCCGTGACCGCCGCGCGACCACACTCCATTCGCGATCGAGGCGGGGCCGATGAATTCAGGCGATCAGCGTGCGTTCGCCGCGTTGCTGCGAAGACTGCGCATCGCGGCGGGATTGACCCAGCAGGAACTGGCAGAGCGCGCCGGGATCAGCGTCCGCTCCGTCAGCGATCTGGAGCGGGTCGTTAATGAGCGCCCCCGGCGCGATACCGCCCAGATGCTCGCCGCGGGACTGGGGCTTTCGGGGGCGGAGCGCGAGCGGTTTCTCGATGCGGCGCGGCGCCGTCCTCGATCTACCCCAGGGTCCTCAATCTATGCACCACTTCCGGAACCGGCGACGGCGTTGCTGGGCCGAGCGTTCGAGATTCAGGCGATAGAGGACGCATTCGCCACGGACAACGTCCGGTTGTTGACCCTCACTGGTCCCGGCGGAGTCGGCAAGACCCGGCTGGCGATCGAGGCGGCGCGGCTGCTGGCCGGCCGCTCCGGCGGCGTGCTGTTCCTGCGACTCGATGGTCTCACTGACCCGGCACTGGTCTTGCCCACCCTCGCGGGCGCTCTGCAACTGCTGGAGATCGGAGATGCGGGGTCGCTGCCAGAGCGGATCGCCGCGCATCTGGAGCAGCAGGAGTTACTGATCGTCCTCGACAATCTCGAGCACCTGCTCGCGGCTGCCGGAGACCTGGCGGACCTCGCCGGGCGCTCGTCGCAATCCCGGTTTCTGGTGACGAGCCGGGAGTCACTTCGCGTCAGTGGCGAGCACGTCATACCGGTGCCCCCGCTGCCGCGACCCGACCCGGCGACGTGGCACATGACCGAACGCGAAACCGATGCGCGGCAGTCCCCGGCAATCGACCTGTTCATTCAGCGAGCACGCACAATACGCCCCGATTTGACCACCGCCGCGGAGACGGCGGACGGCCGCGCCAACCTGGCCGTAATCGCCGAGATTTGCCATCGTCTCGACGGATTGCCGCTGGCAATCGAGCTGGCGGCGGCGCAGGCACAGGTGTTGTCACCAGCCGCGATCCTGGCGCTCTTGAAAGACGCCATGCTCCCGTTGTTCGCAGCTGGCGGGCGAGACCAACCGCCTCGCTTCCAGACTATGGACGCGGCGATTGACTGGAGCTACAGCCTTCTTCCGGACAATGAGCGGGTGCTCTTTCGTGCCCTCTCCGTCTTCGCGGCGGGCTTCACGCTGCCCGCGGCGGCGGTGATCGGTGGTGCGGCGGATCCCAGTCCCGATGAGCCATTTGACCCCCAACAGCCAATGCGCGGTCTCGATCTGCAGACGATCGGCGCCGTCGCCACGCTGGTGCGCAAACATCTGCTGGTCGAGGATACGTCCCCGTCCAACGACGTCACCACGCGTTTCCGGATGCTGGAGCCGATTCGTCTTTTTGGGCTCGATCGGCTGCGCGAGACAGGCGAAGAACCACCGGTCCGGCGTCGCCATGCACGGTTCTTCGTTCGCCTGGCGGAAGCGCTGGACGCGCTCACGTTCGGACCCGATCCCGAGGTCTGGTTGCGGCAAGAGGAAACGGATCTCGACAACGTGCGTGCCGCGCTCGACTGGGCGTTGGCCGCCGGTGAATACGATCTGACGGTCCGCTTGACGAATGCCGTGGCCCAGCTTTGGGAAATACGGGGGATGGTGTCGGAGGCCCGCGGCCGGGTGTCCCGCGCCATCACCGTCGACTCCTCTTCGATTCCGGCCAGCCGCTGGTTTCTCCGTTTCTGGGCAGGCACGTTCGCCTTCGACCGGGGCGACGTGGCCGAGGCCATGCGATGGGCGCGCGAGCTACTGGCGATAGGGGAAACCCTGGGCGAGCCGCTCGCTGCCGGCGCCGGGTTCGCCGCCCTGAGCCGGGCCACCGGCGTGTTTGCGGACCGCCATGAGGAGGCTGCTGACCTGGCGCGGCGCGCCGTCGCCACGTTCGAGCCGCTGGGCCACGACGAGTGGACGGCGTGGGGGTGGACCAGGCTTGGGATCGAAGATCACCTCCTGGGCCGGCTGGAGGACGCCCGCGCCAGTCTGCTGAAGGGGATGGAGACGCGTCAGCGAAAAGGGTGCGAAGGCTGCGTTGCCTATTCGCTCGTCTCGCTCGGGGCCGTCTCGGCCGATCTGGGGGAGCCAGTTTCCGCCCTCGATACCTACCGCGAAAGTCTCCGCCTGACGATCAAGCATGAAAACCAGGCGCTGATGCTGGCGGTGCTGCTGGGTCTGGCGGACGTCGCC
This sequence comes from Chloroflexia bacterium, assembly GCA_013697005.1. GTDB lineage: Bacteria > Chloroflexota > Chloroflexia > Thermomicrobiales > UBA6265 > JACCXM01. The sequence continues at coordinate 3,596 of JACCXM010000405.1, forward strand.
TGGCAGTTCGGAGCGGGAGCGGAGCCCGAGCGGGACGCGCTCTTGCTCTTCGGTGCGGCCGAGGCGGTCTGGCGCCGGCACGACCTCGGCCGGCGGCGAGCGGCACTGGATGCGATCGCGCGCTGGCAACTGCCGATGCGGGAAGCGCTTGGCGACGAGGCGGTCGATGGGAAGATCGGCGAGGGGATGCTGTTAGCGCGCGACGAGGTCGTCGCGCTCGCCAACGACTTGCAGGTGAGCGCGCGCCGCCGGA
>JACCXM010000411.1 GCA_013697005.1 Chloroflexia bacterium
GTACCCAACACCACGATCGCGAGCAGGAAAACACTGGCCCAACCTTCGGCTGGAGTCAGACGCCGCAGCGACCCGGTCAGGGACCACCGGGTCCGCGGCGTAGCAGGTAGCGGCCGCGCGACACTAGCCACGGGCGCCCCTCATTATCGTGATCGATGGACCGGAGAACGCGCGCGCGATCGGCTCGCCATATTTGACCAGGTGGGCGGGGATACCGGCCGCCGCCAATGCACTGACGGTCAACAACGAGGATGGACTCGACCCAAACGTCTCTGGCTCGATCAGCACGGCCGAGACGCGAACACCACGTTGGGCGATTTCCGCGAGCGCGGCCACCCAGCGTTCTCCCAGGGACGGGGTAATGACGGTCAGGAAGTCATGGCGTCCAAAGCGGCGTCCCTCGGAAACCAGGAGCTCGGCCAATGGCGAGGCGCCGTCGGCGCGGACGACGGCGAGACTCTCCAGGAGTTTCATCAACTGACGGTCGGATCGATCGGCGGGAATCGTCTCCGGGTGGGCGCCAGAGGCGACGAGTCCGACATTCCGTCCTTCCTGAAGAAAACGATGCGCCAGGGACGCGGCCACCGTGACGGCGTACTCTTCGGTCGAATCGAGCCAGGCTTCGGCGGGCCACTGGCCCTGCGCGCTGGGCGCCCAATTGACGCCGCGTGTGGCGGGGCGATGCGAAGCCTGATGAAGATCGAGCACGATCCAGACATCCGCCGTCGGATCCTGATCGAACTCCTTGACCATCATCCGGCCGAGCCGGGCCGTAGCTGACCAGGATATCCGGTTGAAGGCATCACCCGTGGAATAGTCACGCACGCCGGCGACATTTGGTGTGACGTGGGGGGTCCGTCGCTCCAGGGCACTGCCGCCCGACAGCGCCCCCTCCGGAATGCCGGCTTCGCGCAGCTCGATCACCGCAGGATAAATGATGACCTCCGGCGAATCCTGATAGGCGAAGCTACTGGTAAAGATACCCAGAGGATCGCCCGAGCGAACTTCGATCGGACCGAGATGATAGCGGCCGCGACGGACACAAACGGTTCGCGTTTCCCACTCGACCGCGGAGCGGCCAGGAACACTCACGACCCGGCCAGGATCATGTCCTGGCAGACTGGAACGATCGCGCAGCTCGACCCAGAATTTGCCGAGCCGGCCCGCATTGCGCACGGCCAAAGTCTCATGCAGCGACTGCCCGACTTGCGCGCGAGCGGCCCCGGTTTTGCGCGCCACCGAGACGCCGCGCAGGCTCAACCGCGTCCAGACCCAGGCCGCGACGAGGAGCACCAGTAGCGCCAGCGCCAAATGGTCGGAGACACCCCAGCCGGTGATCTGACCAGCGACGAAGACCGCGACGAAGAGGACAACGATTTTCAGTCCGTTCACGTGGCCACCCGGAACGCGAGCTAGGTACCCGGTTTGCGCACGCCCCAGCCACGCCCGGCGGGGCTTACGGGTTGCGCTCCCGGAACCGGGACCAGGGCCAGCACGTCACCGACTACAACGCGGCTGTCGACGTTTTTGATCCGGGCCGCGGGATTGACGATGACGCGGTGGGCGAGGGTCGGCTCGGCCAGCACCTTGACATCGTCAGGGGTAACGAAATCGCGGCCATGCAGCGCCGCCCAGGCCCGCGTTGCGTTGTAGAGCGCCAATGAGCCTCGCGGCGACGCCCCCAGATATACGTCGTCATGTTTGCGCGTCGCTTCCACCAGCGAGACGATGTATTCGCGGATGGGAGGGGCGACATGGACCTCCTTGACCGCCGCCTGGGCCGAGAGCAGGTCTTCCAGCCTCGCAGCCTGTCGCAGGTCCTCAAGGGGATGCGCGCGATGTTGACGCTCCAGCATTTCCAGCTCGCCATGACGACCGGGGTACCCCATGGCCATCCGAATCAAAAACCGGTCGAGCTGGGCCTCGGGCAGCGGAAACGTACCCTCGTACTCAATGGGATTCTCGGTCGCCAGCACGACAAATGGATCGGGCAGAATATGGGTCACACCATCGACGGTGACCTGCCCCTCCTCCATCGCTTCGAGCAAGGCAGCCTGGGTTTTGGGGGTGGCGCGGTTAATCTCGTCGGCGAGAACGAGCTGCGCGACGACGGGCCCGGGCCGGTACTCGAAGCGGCTGGTTTGCTGATTGAAGACGTTGACCCCGGTGACGTCGCTCGGCAACAGGTCCGGTGTGAATTGGATGCGCTTGAAGGAGCAGCCGATCGAGCGCGCGACCGCCTTCGCCAGCACGGTCTTGCCGACGCCAGGGACGTCCTCGATCAGGACATGGCCGCGGCACAATAGGGCAACCAGCACGAGGAGCACCTCGTGCCGTTTGCCGACCACAACGCGTTCGACGTTGTCACCGACCAGGCGGGCAACTCCCTGGACGGCAGCGGGATCCATCAGTTGACGCAACTCCTGGGGCGCGCGGTTCGGCCGGACACATGACGCGACCATGCCGGGCCAGTTCCTCGTATCTTCCTGAAGTATAGCGTTGCGCCGGAAAGCCCAGATTCAGCGGTGCTTGCCCGTACGGACACCATGCGATCGGCGATACTGGTCATGATACGAGGAGGTTGCGCACGTGTCTGACCAATCGCCACCTGAGGCGACTCGAGCCGCCGATGACCGACCGCTGCTGCTCCTGATCGATGGGTATGGCCTGATCTTCCGGGCGTACTACGCCATCAGGAATGAGATAACGACATCAAAAGGGGAAAACGTCAACGCGGTCTTCGGCTTTGCCTCGATGCTGCTCGACGTGCTGAGACGTGAAAACCCGGACCACGCCGTCATTGCCCTGGAAGGCGGTCCGACGTTTCGCGACGCGGAGTTCGCCGATTACAAGGCGAATCGCGCCGCCATGCCCGACGATCTGCGGCCTCAGATCGAGCGAATCCGGCAGCTCATCGACGCGCTCAACATTCCGATCGAGGAGCGGCAAGGATACGAAGCAGACGACGTTATCGGCAGTCTGGCCCGCATCTGCGGCGAGCAAGGCAATGTCCGCGTAATCATCGTCACCGGCGACAGCGATTTGCTGCAACTGGTCGACGATAACACCACCGTGGTGCTGCCGGGAGCGCAACGATTCGAGGACCTGCGTTATTTCGATCCCGAACGCGTGCAGTACCGCTACGGGTTCGGTCCCGAACACGTCGCCGACTACAAGGCGTTGGTAGGCGATACCTCAGACAACATTCCGGGGGTCGCCGGTATCGGCGAAAAGACGGCCAAGGCGTTGATTGGGATGTACGGCGACGTCGAGCAGATCATCGCCCACCTCGACGAGATCACCCCGCCCCGGGCCAAAAACGCCCTGGCCGCCGGCGTCGATGAGGCACGCCGCAGCAAACGGCTGGCAACCATCGTCCGCGACCTGCCGATCGACATCGATTTCGATCGCAGCCACGTCGGCAACTACGACCGCGAGGCGATCATCGAGCTCTTTCGCGAGCTGGAGTTCCGGACCATGGCGAACCGGCTGCCGGAGCAGCGGTCGGACCACGCGGTTGCGGCGCCGGCAGTCGCGCGGCCAGATTCGGTGCGGACCATCGTCCGTACC
>JACCXM010000415.1 GCA_013697005.1 Chloroflexia bacterium
GTACGGGCCCAGCCTGCCTTCCAACGAATCCGCGCTGGAAGCCGTGCTCGAAGGGATCGCCCGCGCCGGATACGAGCCCGGCAAAGACCTCGTCATCGCGCTCGATCCAGCGGCGACGGAGTTTTTCGACAGCGACGCAAATACGTACGTCCTGAAGGGCGAGGGCCGGACACTCTCCGGCGATGAGATGGTCGAGTTCTGGGCCGATTGGACAGCACGTTTCCCGATTGCCTCGATCGAAGACGGACTGGCCGAGGATGACTGGTCGACCTGGAGCGCGCTGCAGGCGCGCATCGGGGGCCAGGTTCAACTCGTCGGCGACGACCTGTTCGTGACCAACCCGGAGCGGTTGGCGCGCGGGATTCGCGAGGCGGCGGCAAACGCGATCCTGGTGAAACCGAACCAGATCGGTACGCTCACCGAAACGCTGGAGGCGATCGCCCTGGCCCAGCGCAGCGCAATGAAAGCGGTCATCTCGCATCGCAGCGGTGAGACGGGCGATGCCTTCATCGCCGATCTCGCGGTGGCGACCAACGCGGGACAGATCAAAACTGGCGCGCCGTCCCGCGTCGACCGGGTGGCGAAGTACAACCGGTTGCTGGGAATCGAAGAAGAGCTTGGGGGGAGTGGTGTTTACATGGGCGCCGCGGCATTGAGCTCGGAATGACACACCGGCCGCCGCGCTCAGGCGTCCAGTCCCGCCCGTCCGATCCTGTCTGCGTTCCCATTGCGCCCAGCCGTATTCGCCACTTGCGCTTGGTCGAACGCCCCGGAAGCGGCGATGCGCTCCATTTCGGCGATGACGGTTTCGAACTCCGCCAGCCCGGCCTGGATCGGTGCGGGAGAGGTGAGATCGACTCCCGCCCTGGCGAGGAGGGCCAGCGGATAATCGCTGCCGCCGGAGGCGAGGAGTTGCAGGTAGCGCTCGCGCGCGGGTTCGCCTTCGTCGCGGATGGCGCGGGTGATGGCGATCGCCGCCGACAATCCCGTCGCGTATTGATAGACATAAAATGCGCGGTAGAAATGTGGAATCCGCGCCCAGTTGACGCGCACTCGCTCGTCAACGGTCACATCGGGGAGATACGTCGCGGAGATCTCGGCGTAGATCGCGTTCAGGACTTCGAGCGTCAGCGGCTGGCCCGATTCGGCGAGAGCGTGCACGCGCTGCTCGTACTCCGCGAACATCGTCTGGCGCACCACGGTGCCGAAGTAGGTTTCGGCGAAGCGGTCGAGAATCGCGAACCGCCCCAGAACGTCTTCTCCTGCGGTACGCTCCAGTAGGCTCCAGGTGAGCAGCACCTCATTCACGGTCGAGGCAATCTCCGCGAGGAAAATGGAGTACCCGGCCTGGTGAAAGGGGAGCTTGGTATCGGAGTAGTAGCTGTGCATGGCATGACCGGCTTCATGGGCCAGGGTGAGAACGTCGTTCATCGTGCCGTTCCAGTTCATCAGGATGACTGGCGGCGCGGCGTAAGCGCCCCAGGAGTAGGCGCCGGAACGTTTCCCCTTCGTTTCGTGGACGTCGACCCAGCGGTTGCCAAAGCCGGCACGGAGATCGGCGACATATTCTGCCCCGAGGAGATCCAATCCGCCGAGTACGAGATCGACACCCTCGCGATAGGTGTGCTGGGGTTCCTGCTCGGGTGACAGCGGCACCACGAGATCGTAGGCCGCGAGATCGTCGACACCGAGGATTTGGCTCCGCAAATCCAGATACCGGGCGAGGACTGGTTGGGCGGCACGTACCGAGGAGATCAACGTGTCGTACACGGCGGTCGGGACGTTGTCGCCGAACAACGCGGCCTCACGCGCGGAGGCATGATTCCGCACCCGAGCGTGAAAGACATCGCCCCGGACCGACGCGCCATGGAGCGCCGCCAAGGTGTGGCGATGAGCGAGATATGCCTCGCCAAACGTTTCGTAGGCGCGGCGGCGTGTAGCGCGGTCTTTTGAGCGCAGCAGCACGGCTTGCCGCGCTTTGGTGAGCTCGATCTCATTCCCAAACTCGTCGCGGACGCGGCCGAAGGTCAGGTCGGCATTGTCGAGGGCGGTAAACGCGTCGGCGGGGGCGCGGGCGATGTCGGCATTCTGGGCCAGAATCTCCTCGACCTCTTGCGAGCGCACATGAGGCCGGCGGCGTGCCAGATCATCGAGCATGTGGGCGTAGGGTTCGAGGAGGGCATCATGGCGGAGACGATCGAATACCGTGGGGTCGAGACCCAGTAACGCCGGCTCGACGAACGCGAGCGCCTCCGCGGACTCGATGGCGATGGCCATCGATCGCTCGTAGCGGGCCAGAGACTCGCTATCGCCGGTATTCTCGTCACGGCGGAGCATGGCATACACACGGAGCCGCTCCAGGGTCTGACGCAGGAGCATGATGTCGTCGAGCGCCTGCCGCAATCTCGCGGCGGACTCGCCGAGTGCGCCGCGGTGACTTGCGGCGGTGGCGATGAGCGCGGACATGCGGTCCGCGTCCGCGGTCCACCCCGTTTCATCGCTATAGATTCCCGAGAGATCCCACGTATCCTCGAGCGCGATCTGGTCGCGCGTGGGGATCGCGCTACTCGCAATATCAATCACATCCTGCGTACCCATACTTTTTCCTCGTGCTTTGTATCCGCCACCATCCTCTGATGGTACTTAGCAATGATGCCCCAAATCCCCGCCGTAGCACTCAGGGCTAAACTGCCTGGGGACGGTGAAGCGCCAATCGACTATCTCGGCCCCGAGGGAGAGAGTGCAACCAAAACTAGTCGAAACCAACACCGGAAAGATTCGGCAGGTCTGCATCGACTGCGGTGAGCCGTTTGACCGCGACCCTGGCGAAGTCGAGGCCCGGCGCGGCACGGGACTGCCCGTTTCGCCGCGTTGCCCGGGATGCCGCATTACCCGGCGAGATGAGCGTAACGCGAGCGTGTTCGAGTCGTTACGGAGTGGAGATCTCGGCAACGTGCGGGCGACCGTGGTCGGCCCCGACGAGGGCGGTGAGCGCCTCTACCCGGCAGATTGTTCGGGATGTCAACGTCCGATCCGGTTGCCGTTCAAGCCGAGACTCGATCGTCCCGTCTTCTGCCGCTTTTGCCTGGACGCTCGGAGCGGAAGGTAGAAAAAACCCCTCGCCCCAACCGCTCTCCCTGTGCGCAGGGAGAAGGGCTTTTGGCGGTTGAGAACCATGTGTTAGCCCGTAAATTCCGCGGCAAACTCCCGCTCGGCGAGGGTGAGGCTTTCGTCAGCGATTTCGACCATGCGGTCGATCTCGTCTCTTGTGACGACGAGCGGTGGCGCGAAATGCATGACGTCCCAGACGCGGGTGACAAGTCCGCGCTGGAGCGCCAGTTCGCCGAGTTTGGTCGTGAAACCAGCGCCCTTGGGCCAGGCTTCGCGGGTCTCCTTGTTCTTGACGAGATCGATGGCGTACATCATGCCGAGCCCGCGCACGTCGCCGACGGACGGATGGGCGCGTAGTTCTTCGAGCCGGCTCTTCAAATACGCGCCCATGGTGGCGCCCTGCGCGACGAGGTCTTCCTGCTCGAAAATCTCGAGGTTTTTTAGGGCGGCGGCACACGCCGCGGGATGGCCACCGAACGTGAGCAGGTGGCCCATGACCGCTTCCTTGTTCTCCTTGAACACGTCGTATATCGATTCGCGGACGATCGTCGCCGCGATCGGGGCGTAGCCGGAGGAGAGTCCCTTCGCGGTCGTCATGATGTCGGGAACGAATCCGAACTGCTCGGTGGCGAACATGGTTCCCGTGCGGCCAAAGCCATTGATGACCTCGTCGGCGATCAGGAGCACGCCGTGCCGGTCGCAAATCTCGCGCAGCATCTGCCAGTACTTCGGGGACGGAACATGGACCCCGGCCGCGCTCGAGACGGGTTCTCCGATAACGGCGGCCACCGTATCCGGACCCTGGCTGATGATCTCCTGCTCGACGTAGCGGGCCGCCATCAGGTCGGCTTCCTCGCCTTCAAGACCGAAGTCGGAGCGGTAGCGGTCGGGGTGCGGCACGTGATAGACGCCGTACATGAACGGCCCGAACCAGGTTTCGTTGCGGGTGGCGGTGAGGCTCATCGCGCCGTAGGTCATGCCGTGGTAGGAGCGGCGGCGGGCGATGATCTTGTAACGCTTGGGGAAACCACGCATCGCCTGGACCTGCTTGGCGATTTTGACCGCGGTCTCGACTGCTTCGGAGCCACCGGAGACGAAGAAGACCCGGTTCAGGTCGCCGGGGGCAATTTCCGCCAGTTTTTCCGCCAGCTTGATCGCCGGGGTGGTGGTGTACGTCATGGCCGAGGCGTAGCCAAGCCGGGCGGCTTGATCGGCGTACGCCTGGGCGATCTCGCGGCGGCCGTGACCGGCGTTGACGACCCAGAGCCCGGCGATACCGTCGATGTATTCCCGGCCCTGCACGTCGTACAGGCGAGCGCCTTCGCCGCGGTCGAAGATGCGCAGGTTGTCGCTCTCGAACTCGGCCCACGGCAACATGTGGATCCAGACGTGGTCGCGCGCGGACTGCTCCATCGCCGCGACCCCACCGGGGTGGCCATTCGCCTCGACCTTGGCGGACGTCTCTCGCCCAATCGTCGTGGTCTGTTCGGCCGATTTCGCGCTCACCATGGATCTTCGCCTCCCCGAGTCGAGTTTAACGGTCCGCGGACCTGTTCGATTATGCCCAACCCGCAGTCGCGCTGCGGGCCCGCCAGAATCTGTCTGCCCGTGATCGTCGCGAACTATAGCAAAGGCCCGCCGTCTTCCATGGTTCCCGCTATCAGACCGTTGACGCCAGACCGAGCGGGAAGGATGATCGTGCGCGACGCCTCGGGGGGAGCCTCGCGGGGAAGCGTCAAAGTCTGATGTGAATGAGCGCGGAGGCGTGATGCCATCGAATGCGGCGCGCATCGTCGAGCACGCAGCGCTGGGAAATCTGCCAGCGCGCCCGGGCGTCTCGTTTCTGTACGATGGCGAGCCAGTTCAAGGGCACGAGGGCGAACCGATCGCGGCCGCGCTGCTGGCCGCGGGTTTTCGTGTTTTTCGCACCATGCCCCGGTCCGGCGACGCTCGCGGCGGGTATTGCATGGTTGGTCGCTGTGCGGACTGTCTGGTCGTCGTCGATGGTGTGCCGAATGTACCCGCCTGTGTCACGCCGGTCGCATCCGGTATCGCGGTGCAGACGCAGCACGGTCGGGGTGAGGCGGAGTGGGCGGGTTTCAGCGAGCCAAGCGGATGACGGCGTTGGTCGTTGTCGTTGGCGCGGGACCGGCGGGACTGGCGGCGGCGACAGAAGCGGCCCGCGCTGGCGCAGCCACGATTCTGCTTGAAGAGCGAGCGGAGCCGGGTGGACGATTGCCGTACGCCGTGCAACTCGTCGCGATCGGGCCCGTAGGAAATGCCGAGCGGCCCGCTCAGCTTCTGGAGAGACTCGTCGGCGAAGCACTTTCGGTCGGCGTGGCAATTCGCACCGGCGCACTGGTTGCTGGTTGCTTCGCCGGGAATGAGATTCTCGTGATCGAGAACGATCGCGCATCGCGTATCACGCCGGACGCGTTGATCGTGACGACTGGCGCAACCAATCTGCCCTTTCCATTTGCGGGGGCGACGTTTCCTGGCGTTTTCAGTGCCCAAGGCTTGCAGATTCTGCTGAACCAGCATCGCGTCCGCCCTGGCCGCCGGTTCGCGGTCATCGGGGGCGGCGAGGACGCGGAAGTATTAGTCAGTGAAATCATGCTGGCCGGTGGCGAGGTGATCTGGAGTGGAATCGCGCCGGCGTCGTTTCTGCGCGCCGAAGGCGCTGCCGGGGTCCATGCTTTGATCGTGGGGCAGGAGCGGCACGAGGTCGAGGTCATCGCGATTGCCGTGGGACGGCAAGCCGATCCGGCTCTGGCGACCATGGCGGGTGCGTCGCTCGGGTTGTCTCCCGCGCTCGGTGGTCTCGTGCCATTGGTGGACGATCGCATGGAAAGCTCCGTTCGCAGGCTTTTTGTCGCGGGAGATGCGGCGGGCGCGGGTAGTGTAGCCGTGGCGATCGCCGAGGGCCGTCTCGCCGGGGTGGCCGTGGCAATGTCGCTGGGATTGGTCCCTGAAACGGATGTGGGCGCGACTCGTGCCGCCGGCGGGGACGAATTGGAATGGCGGTTGGCGAGCCGAAGGTCGATTCAGGGTGTCACCGTGCAGCCATATGAGTAAGGTGAGACGCCATGCGAGACTATGACACGGCGGAGCGGGCCGCGTTCTACCCAGGCGCGACCGTGGCGTGCCGGTGTGAAGAGATTCTGGACAAGGAGATTCTCGGCGCTATCGCCGCCGGTGCGCAATCCGTCGACGATGTCAAGCGCCGTACACGGGCGGGAATGGGCACCTGTCAGGGAATCTTCTGCATGCCGGTCATCGCGGCAATGGTGGCGCACGCGACCGGGACGGCGCTCGACCGCGTGACGCCAATGACGGCCCGGCCACCGGTGCGACTGATCGCGCTCGCGGCGCTCGCCAGCCTGGATAGCATCGACCGAGAAGGCGACGGAACGCGAGAAAACGACGAGGGATGCGTGTGAGCGAGCAGAGCCACGGGGAAACG
>JACCXM010000439.1 GCA_013697005.1 Chloroflexia bacterium
TCCAGCGCGGAGCGGACATCGCTCCCGAACGCTTCCAGCGTGGCGATGTTTTCGGCGTCCCAGACCGTGGTGGTGAAGCGGGCATCGCTGCCCCTTCCTTCTGTATGCAGCGGGATGCGCTCGCGGTCTGGCATGGGCTCCTCCTTGACGGTAATGGTAGCGAAGGCGCATCGGCCCCAAGGTGGTCGCGGGCGGGGGCAATCCACCCGGGTGGACGCCACGCCGTTCCACGTGGAACCCCCTGGCGCGGTTGCTGGCGCGGTCTGACGCACCCACGAGGCGATCTGGTATTCTCCGTGCGATCCCGGCGTCCCCGCTCCGCCAGACCAGCACCCACGCGGCGAAACGGATGCCGCGCATGGTGCGTTGGAGCCTGCGGAAAGGAGCGTCGGATCGCCGGATGGAACTCTCGATACCGTGGACCATTGCGAGGCCGGTAACGGCGCAGCCGCCCGCCCGCAGGAGTCAGAGGTTGACCTCGGACGATCCGGATCTCGTCGGGCGCGCCCGCGAGGGCGATCAGGTCGCCTTTGCCCGGCTCTTCGAGCAGTACCACGCGCCGATCCTCAACTATCTCCATCGCATGGTCGGTGACCGCGCGATGGCGGAAGACCTTACCCAGGACACGTTCATCAAAGCGTATAACGCCCTGCCCTCGACCCGGCCCGATCTCGCCTTCAAACCGTGGCTCTACCGGATCGCGACCAATACCGCGATCAGCCAGTTGCGGCGGCGCAAGATCGTGCAGTGGATTCCGTTTCTGCCCGGGCACGACCACGCCAGCGATCAGTCGGTCGAACGATCGGTCAGTCGGAAGCAGGACATCGAGCAGACCCTCTCGCGGCTGCCACAGCATTACGCGGCGGCGCTCTTGCTGCGACACTATCAAGGACTCTCCCTCGCGGAGACTGCCGATGCTCTGGGTGTCACCGAAAACGCCGCCAAGCTCAGACTCTTTCGCGCGCGGAAAGCATTTGCCGAGGTCTATGGGACAGCCGAGCCGCTCGGTGTTCCTGGAGAGTGGGAGGCAAAAGGATGATCTCCCACGACCGCGCCCAGCAGCTCATTTCCGCACGCATGGATGCGCCGCTGATTTCGGGCGAGCACCATGAGCTGCACGGTCACCTGGCGACGTGCGAGTCCTGCCGTGCCTTCGTCACCAGTGCTGACGATCTGGCGCGTGGTCTGCAGGTCTTGCCGCGGCTGGCGCCGAGTCCGGCAGTATCTCGTGCCGTGATGGCGGCTGTCCGCACGGAGAGCTCCGGATGGGACTGGCTGCGGCAGGGGTTGCAGGCACTCTCTTCGCCCGGTATGGCCGTTGCCTCCGGGTTGGCGCTGGTAGTGGCGCTGGCGGGGGCGATGATCGTCGCTCTGACCGTGCCCGGCGGCGGTGACGGAACGGGGGCGGATCCGGAAGGCTCCATCGCCGCGGTCACCGATGCGCCGTTGCCGACGGCGATCCCAACTGAGATTCCAGCGCCAGAACCGACGGCCAGCCGTGTCGCGGAACGAACGATCTCGGCGCCACCGACGCAAACGCCAAAGGAAACGCCGCCGCGCCCGACCGCCACCCGTGTGCCGGCTGCCGCGATCGCCGCGCCTACCGCGGTGCAGGTGGAGAATGCGCCGATCGAACCGGCAACCGTGGCGCAGCCACTCATCGAAGCGGCGGCGGAACAGCCGGCCCTGGCGTTGGCGCCCGACGATGGCGCCGCCGCGCCTCCAGCCGATCTGGCGCAAGCGGTGGACGAACCAGCGCCGAGCGACGAAGTGGCGGCCGCACCTGAGCTAGCGCCGGAAGCCGCGGTTGCCGCGGAGCCTGCACCCGCCGAGACTGCCCCCGAGAGCAATGACAACGGGCGCAGGGGTGACGGGAGCCGCAAGAACAACAACGACGGGCAGGTTGCACCCGCGGACGCGGCGGTAGCGCCAGTTGCCACCGAGCCGCTGCCGGTTCCCGACGAGGCTATCGCGGCACTCGAAAATGCGGGCGCCTCGCCCAATGACCTCACGCTGCCCCCGGCGCCGGTGCTGCCCATGCCCCCCTCGCAGGCATTCCTGCCCATCACCCCCACCCCCGTCACTGATGGCACGCCGACCCCGGAAACGGTGACCCAGGCGGAAGCGCCCCAGCTTGCCGACGAGTGGTCCGGCGAGCTCGCGGTGACGGCGCTCATGCCGGAAGCACCCGACGCCACGATCGTCGAGAGCGAGGAAATCACCGCCAGGGAAAAGCGCGACAAATCCTCGAAGGAAGGGAAATCGAACGAGAATCAGCAAAGCGCCACCAACGACGGAGCGATGGGCTGGTCAATGTCCGCCATCGAGCTTCCCCAGGACGCGGTCTCTTTTCAGACGACGGACGATGCAGCTGCCACGGTGACGCCGGCGGATACTTCTGCCGTGGCGACGACGGACACCGCGGCCACTGACACGACGACGGCGACGGACACGACGATTGACGACGCGAGCGCGGTCGATCCTGCGCCACAATACGATCCCGTGACCGGTTATCAGATCGATGCCACCACGGGACTCCTGATCGACCCGGTAAACGGCTATCTGCTCGATCTGGTCAACGGTCTGGTCTATCACCCAGGAACGGGGTATCAGGTTCATCCGTTTACCGGATTGCTGATCGATCCGGTGACGGGCGCGCAGCTCGATCCCGTAACGCTCGCCATCGTCATCCCGGCGGGGTTCGGCAGCGACCAACCCGCCTATCTCCCCGGCGACGATGCCATGCGGGGGTTGATCGAGGCCTCGGTCGATGAAACGTATGACAATGCGACGTACAAGGTGATTCCGCCGACCGACGGCCCCGTCCAACCCGTCGGCGAGATCGTGGTTCCCACCACGTCGGGCGACGCGCTCGAGATCATCGACTAGTTCTCCGATAATCGGGTCCGCTCGTGGTTTGCCTTCTCCGCGGTAGCGCTGGAGACAGCGTCGCGGTCTCCGGCGCGCTGGCACAAACTGCTCCCTCACGCTACCCTGAACGCGCCCCTGCCCCGATCAGGCTGTACCCGGTAAGGACGTACGTGAGCGAAGTTGCTGGCAGACCGGAGTTCCGGTTTGGACGCACCATTGTCGCCGCCGCCCTCGGAGACATCCTCGGTCAAGAGTCCGACGCCATCGTCGTAGCGGCGAACCGGCGGGGTGTGCTTGGGCCATTAGCAACGCCAGGACTGAGTGGCCTGCGCTTGCTGGGAGGCTCTGGAATCGAGCGGGAAGCCATGGCCCTGGCCCCTCTCAGCCTGGGCACCGCGGTGCTTACCGGCGCCGGAGGACTCGAAGAACGCGGTATTCAGGCCGTGATTCACGCCGTGATTCATCCGGCGCTGGGCGAACGGGCCCGCATCGAGGATGTCCGGCGGGCCGTCCCCGCCGTGCTGCAAATCGCATCGCGCGGCCGGGTGCGCAGTATCGCCATGCCGCTGCTGGGCGTCGAATCGCTAACTACCGAGGCGGACGTCGAAACCATGGCCGCAACGATCGTGGACGAGCTCGTCGGCAGTCTGCGCCGCTCCCTCCCGCGGCTCGATCGCGTCACCATCGTCTGCCGGTTCGCGGAGCAGGCCGCGACGGTCGAGACCGCATTGGCTAAAGCACGCCAACGCGTGTGGACGCGAGTACCGTAACGGTCGGGGCGTCGCGTCCCGTGCGCCCGGACATTCCTCGCGGCACCGGCGTCGCGTGGCGGTTGGCGCCGCTGGCCGACCGCCGCCGCGTCGACGTATTGCTGCGGGTGTTTGGCGCAACGTCGCTCCCGACCGGGGTAAACCAGGGACGGCTTACGGCGATGGGTCTCCCCTCCGAAATAACCGATGTCGCCCTCCGCAAAATCCGTACCGTCGCCCAGTGGGATATCGGGTGGACCTGGGCGGCGCAACGGTTTCTGGGAGAAGCGCGCGCGCACCATCGCCTCGGTCAGGACCACGCGGCGGCATTGGCCGAGCGGCACGCCGCGCTCGCCTATCATCTGGCGGGGTTGCTCGTTTTCGACGATCCCCGCAAGATGAGAACGCTTCGTGCCTCCGCCTCATCACTGTATGCGCGCACGCTGCCAGTGCTGCACCCGGCGGTCCGCCGCGTCGACGTCGCCTGGCGGACATCCGTGTTACCGGGGTACCTGGCGCTGCCCGAGAACGCGAGCGGTCCCGTACCGCTGGCCGTCCTGCTGAACGGCACTTCGACCAGCAAAGAGGAGACGCTTCTCTGGAGCGCGGCCTTTCTGGCCCACGATCTGGCCGTGCTGGCGCTCGATTGGCCCGGCAGCGGTGAAAGCGCGCTCACGGTGCCGCCGACCCCGGACTGCGACGATTTTACAGACGGCGTCATCGCGCTCGCAAACGCCCACCCCGGTATCGACGCCAGCCGGGTCGCGCTCGTGGGATTCAGTCTGGGGGGTGCGGTCGCCGCCTTTGCCGCGGCCAATGACCGGCGCATCGGGGCCGTCGTCGCGGTAACGCCGCCCTACGATCCTCGCCCCTGGCTGGCGCGGGCGCAACCACTCCTGCGCCAGCATCTGGCCGCAATCGCCGGTGGTGAGACGCAGGCGGCGCACTTGGCCGCGGCGTTCGCGCTGCCGGGTATCGTGGAGCGCGCGCGCTGCCCGATGCTGGTGATCGGCGCGGGCCGCGATCTGATCGTGCCGCCCCAGGAAGCGATACGCTACTGCGCGGCGGCGGGCGAGCGGGGCACATTGCTCTGGTACCGTGATGGCAGTCACGGACTGTACGAGATGCTCCCGGACTGGACGGCGGAGGCCGCGCGCTGGCTGACGTCGGTGCTGCTCGGCATTACCCCGTCCACCTGGGTGGACGAGCCGCACGGGCCAGCGATCGCCGCCATGTAGGGTCGCAAACCCCTGACTTGACGCCCCTCCGAGACACTCCTACACTCCGCCGCGCCCCCCACGGGACATGGGCGTCACATTGCTTCATCGCAACTCGTTACTTCAAACCTACGAAGAAACCGTAAACCGGCCAAAACATCGATGGATTGACCATGGCCACGGATGAGCTGCTCGACGAGGTTCGTGATCTGATCGCCGAGCGCGAAGAGCTTGGCATCCGCGGTCTCACCGATCGCCTCGGTCCATCCGACTGGGCGGACATCGTCGTCCGGCTTGACGACGACGAGGTCGCCGTCCTGCTTGCATCGATCCCAGCCGCAGAGCTCCCCGAGATTCTCGAAGAATTGGATCCGGCAAACGCCGCGGCGATTCTCCGCCTTCGTCCCCGTGAGGAAGCGGCCGATCTGCTCGAGGCGATCGACCCCGACGATGCCACGGACATCCTCGCCGAGCTGCCAGCAGAAGACCGCGAGCAGATCCTGGGCGCGATGGAGCCTGATGAAGCCGCGGAAATCCGTGAGCTCTCGGCCTACCCTCCGGACACCGCCGGTGGACGTATGACCCCGGCGTTCGTCGCCATCGCCCCCGACGTTCGCGCCGACGACGCCATCGTCCTGTTGCGCCGCGTCGCCGAAGAAGCCGAGACCATATATTATGTCTATGTCATTGATGAGCTGGAACGCCTGCTAGGGGTGCTCTCCCTGCACAATCTGGTGCTGACGCGGCCCGACACCCCTGTCCAGAACGTGATGGTCGCCGATCCGATCCGGGTCAAAGCCGATGCCGACCAGGAAACCGCGGCGCGGATTCTGATCGATATGAATCTGCTTGCCTTGCCGGTCGTCGACGATGGCGATCATCTGCTCGGAATCATCACCCAGGACGACATCGCGGACATCATCGAAGAAGAAACGACCGAGGACTTCGAGCGCATCGGCGGTTCGCAACCCCTCGATGTGCCATACCGGTTTGCCAGCGCCGGGCTCCTCGTGCGCCGGCGGATCGGCTGGTTGTTGATCCTGTTTGTGGCCGGGTTGCTCACCAGTCAGGTGCTCGAGAACTATGCGGACCGGCTGCAAGGCGCGCCGGCGCTCATTCCGTACATCCCGCTCATCATCGGTATCGGTGGCAATGTCGGCAGCCAGACGGTGACCACGCTCGTGCGCGCCATCGGTGTCGGTGAGGTTAGGTTGGAAGATGTCGGCTGGGTGCTGGCCAAGGAGATGGCGGTCGGGCTCTCGGTCGGATTGATCATGGGCATCGTCGGCTACCTGCGGGTCGGCTTCCCGGAAGGCTTCCAGATCGGACTCGTCGTTGGGGCCACCATCGTCTGCGTGGCGCTGTGGTCGGCCACGGTCGCCGCGGTCCTGCCGTTGGTGCTGGAGCAACTCGGAATCGACCCCGCCGTCGTTTCGGCGCCACTGATCTCAACATTCGTCGACGCCACCGGTCTGCTCATTTACATGACCATCGCGGGGGCGCTGTTGCTGCAGCTGTAGGGTCATTGGGTGATAGGGTGATAGGGTGATGGGGGACGAATTCGCGAACCCGACTTGGCCACCGTCTGCGATCCTTTCCTATCACCCTATGACCCCATCACCCTGCCACCCCTCGTTACAACCAGCCTATCCGCTTGAACAGGCGGTACTCGATCAGGGCGATGATTACCATCAACCCGAGCGCGAAGGGATAGCCCAGCCGCCAGTCGAGCTCTGGCATGAAGACGAAATTCATTCCGTAGATGCCGGCGACCAATGTCATTGACATAAGAATAATCGACGACGATGTCAGACGCTTGACGACAATGTTCAACGTGTACGAGACCATCGACAGATTGGCGTCGAGCACGCTCGATAGCATGTCGCGATAAATATCGACGGAATCGGTAATGCGCAGCAGATGATCGTAGACGTCCTGAAAGTACGCCAGCTCCTTGCGCCCGAAGAGTGGGGGATCGCGACGAACCAGCACATTCATCACGTCGCGTTCCGGACCCGCCACGCGCCGGATCATCAGTAGCTCCCGCCGCAGTTGCAGAATCTCCGCCTGGAGACTCGGCTGCCCCTGCAGGATGATCGTCTCTTCCAGGGTATCCGCGCGTTCGGCGATATCGTCCAGAACCGGGAAGTAGCCGTCGACGAGCGCGTCGAGGAGCGAGTAGAGGAGGAACCCCACCCCCCGGTTGCCCATCGCGCCGACGTTCGTGTGCCAGCGCTCGGCCGTTTCCGTAATCACCGCTAGGTGACTGTCGTGAAACGTCACCATGAAGTGCTTACCGACGAAGATATTGACCTCGTGGCTCCGGCAGCGGTCTAACTCCGTCGTGAGTCCATAGAAGACGATGAACTGAAACCCATCGTACTGGTCGATTTTCGGCCGCTGGCCGCCGCGCTCGACGTCTTCCAGGGCCAGGGGATGGAACTCGAAACGCTTTCCGATCCGCGCGATCTCCTCCTTGGTCGGATCGATGACGTCAACCCAGACCGTGGACTTCTCGTCGGTGACGAGCTCGCTCAGATCCTCGAGACGTGTTCCGGTAACCGGCCCATTCTGGCCAGCTTGCAGAATGATTTTGATCATGCGCGAAGCGATCCACCGATCAATCGCCGCAACAACGGCCACACACCCATCCGCGTGGCGATATCGGCCACGAAGAGGGCGAGCGCCAGCCCGATCGGGATGTACCAGACGGCCCGGTGCTCCCGCAATGGGCTGCCGCCGGGTGACGGGGCATTCCAGACCGCACCGGGATCGTCCAGGGAGAGAACCCGGCCCCCGGTGCGGGCGGTGATCGAGGCCAGAAGCGCCGGACCGCCGGGCGCAGGGAGCGTCTCCGGGGACGGTGGCACGGTGATCCCGGCGGTCTCGACCAATGGCCCGCTGGAACGCTCCTGACGGACATCGACGGCATAGGCGCCCGCCGCGGGCGCGGGCAGCCGCAACGTGTATTCGCCCGGAGCCGTCTGCGTCATTTCCTGGGTCACCACCGGTTCACCCGTGGCCGAGGTCACGGTGGCGAAGGTGGGGAGGAAATCCGCGAAATCGCCGCTCTCACCGGCAGCCGCGACGGTCAGCACGACATCGGCGCCATCGCGCTCGGTGGAGACGGTCAGCGGCCGTCGCTCCGGGTCGGGCAGCGCCCAGCGCACCGCGGCCGCCCAGAACTCGTCGTAACCCTCCCACAGCGACCAGGGCGCGGCCAGATCGGATCCATTGTCTGCCGTCCAGGCAATCACCCGCCCCAACCCGAATTGCCATTTGGCGAGCACCGGATCTTCGCGGTCGGAGGTGAGTATCACCTGGGCGTCCGGTTTCGCCTCGGCAAAATCGTAGCCGGCCAGATCGGGCAGGCTTTCCGGATCGAACGCGGCCAGAATCGGGCTGGGAGCGGTCTGGATGGGGCGAAAGCCGCCGCGGATCACCGACTGGCTGCCGGCGCTGCGCGCCTCTTCCAGCGTCACTTGCGGAATGTCCTCGTCGCGCACCGTGAAGTGATAGCGCCCGCCGCCTTCATCGGCGAGGAAGTTGAGCAGATCGGTGTCAGCGTCTTCGCCGATGGCGATAGTGGAGAGGGTCGTCCGGTCGGAGAGGGCGTCGTCGAGGAGATGCTGGTAGCTCTCGCGGGTGCCGGTGCGTGCCTTGCCGTCGGAGAGGAGCACGATATGCCGGGCATCGGCATCGGCGTTGCGGATGGCGTCGAGCCCAACCGAGAGCGCCGGCAGGATTTCGGTGCCGCCATCCGGTTCGATCGCCGCGATCTTGCGATCGATCGCCGCGCGCGATGCTTCGTCGCCGATCGTGGTCAGCGGCACGACCCATTCCTGGCGGTCGTTGAATACAATCAAGCCAACTTGGTCCCCTTCCGCCAGCGAACGTGCCGCTAGGCGGACCGCCTCTTTGGCCATCTCGATCTTGCCCTTGCCACCCAGCGGGTCGTAGCCCATCGACCCCGACTTGTCCATGATCAGGAGGAGGGCGATCCGCTGCCTTTCGCGGCCGTCGGTGACTTTCACCGTCACCGGCAGGGCTTCTTCGAGCGGGGTGCCGGCATAGCCGCCCGGTCCGTAGGAGGCGGTTCCCCCAATCACCACCAGACCGCGGCCAAGGGACCGTGTGGCCTCGCGCAGTCCGGCCACCTGATCGAAGGTCATGGCCGCGGCAGGTACGTTGTCGAGCACGAATCCATCCCAGGCGCCGAGCTCGGACAGGCGAGAGGGGATGCCAGCGGGGTCCGTGACCGTCACCTCGGTCCCGCCCCGTTGCAGGATGCCTTGCATGATTCCCGGGTCGGCCCCTTCGGGCACGATCAGCAGAATGCGCGGCCGATTCCGCACGACGATCCCATGCGGCGCCTGGTCATCATCGGTGCGGCGGTTCGTCTCGGCGTCACCGCGCACCCGGACTTCGAGCGCGTGAAACCCAGGCGCCAGATCGTCGAGAGTGAACGCGCGCGAGCTGAGTCCTTCCGCGAGGTCGGCTTCTGCGGTGTCCTTGACCACGCCGTCGACGAGGAGCTCGACCGTGGCTGTGCCGCCGCGCCCGGTTTCGACCCCAGCAAGCACCGTGATCGGTTCGCCCTCCCAGGCCGAGGTCGGCGCCGAGATGCCGTCGACGCGCAAGTCCGCATCGCTCACTCCCGGCAGCGTGAGCGTGTCGATCGGTACCCCCTCCAGTGCGGCTTGCGCGGCCTGGTCAATCGCTTGACCGATATTCTCCCCACCATCGGAGATGAGCACGATGCGGCGGCCGCCGCCAAGCGGGAGCGCCCGCGCCAATCCCAGACCGGCATCGATATCGGTAAATGATGGATCGACGGCGTCACCGTCCGGGGAGGTCGGGTCCGCATCGATCGCGTCGATTGCGGCGCTGGGTGGCGTAATCAGTTCGGGTTTCGCCCCGAAGGTGACGATCGCGGCGCGCCGCGCGCTCGGTGCCGCACTCAGCGCGTCAATCAACCAGCGGTCCGCCGCGTCCCGCACGTCGGCGCTGATGCTCTCGGAGCGATCGACGACAAAGACGGCGCCGCCGCTCCCGGCGCCCGAGGCGATGAGCGGCTCGGCAAGACCCACCGCGAGCAGCGCGACGACCGCCAGCCGCCAAAGCAGCTCGGCCGGCCGCAAGCGGCCGCGGCGGACACCCCACCAGGCGCCTGTCACCGCGAAGAGGGGCACCAGCAGGAGCAGCCACAAGGCATCAGGCCGCGCCCAGACAAGGTTGGTCACGTCGCGTGTCCTTTCGCGAGACGACGTACCACCCGGCGCGTGCCAGGCCGCAGGACAGCGGCCCACTCCAGGGCAATGACGATCAGCGCAAGCAAGGCGAGTAGCGGCCAGAGATCGACCCGTTCCTGGCGCGTCGCGGTCACGCCAGCGCCGGTAGCGGAAGCCAGAGTACCGGCGAGCCCGGCGTTGACACGTAAATCCGACTCCCGCGGATGCCCGGCATTGACCACGAAGCGCGTCGAACCAAGGTCACGGCCGGACTCGTCTCGTTCCGTGACGGTGTATGTACCCGCCGCGCCAGTGTCGGCATAGACGATTTCCCGTGAGACGGGATCACTTGCCACGTTCGCTGGCTGCGTAGTCGGTCCCGCTGCCACCTGCAGCAGCGCCGGCTCTCCCGCCGGCGGCGCGATCTCCACGGCCACCGTCGCGGCTCGCGGCTCGTACACCAGTGGCTCCCCCAACGGGATGGCGGCGGGAATGCCGTCCGGCGCCAGCGCCGCGATCGCGTTGGCAACCAGCACCGGGAACGCCACCCGCTTCGGCAAATTGGAGGCCTCGGGATCGATCGCCAGCACCAGCGCCGGTTGCGTATTGACCTCGCTGCGAAAGAGGAGGGGACCGTCTGCGCCGCCGACGACCTCTTCATCACCGGCGCCGAGGGTGAAAACCGGGGTCGGACCGAAGGTCGCCCCAGACAGGTCGACTCCCTCCAGGAGCGGATCACCGGCGCGCACGCGGGTGATCTCCGGGTCGGAAATCCCCTCCGTCGTCGCGAACGGACCGCCCACGGGCGGCGCGACCCAGAGACTGGCGGTGTCGATTCTGTCTAGCGTATCCGTTGCGGGCGCGGTCCGGTCGAAGACGATCAGGTCATGCCCGCCGCCGGCGATGGCGATGCCGTTGTCACTTGGTTCGATGGTCAGCAGCACGTTTTCGACCGCCATCAGGGCCCGCGCCAGCGCTCCGGGCAGATCGGAGACGAGCAGGATGCGTGGGACGATCGTCGTCGTCGCTGCTTCCCCAGGCAGGAGCGTCGCGACGTCATCGGCGGCAAGGGCATCGGGGTGCTCGATCCGCACGGTCAGCTCGGCAACGCCGGGGGGAAGCAACCAGCGTAGGGATTCGGTCCCGCCGTTGGCGGCCAGCGTCACCTCGGACCGGCCTACCTCCAGCCCGTCACCGAGCAGGGAGACAGCGGTGGTCACGCTCTGCGGCCCGAAATTCATCACCGAGGTGTAGAGGCCGACGGTGCCGTCGCCGTTGGGGCTCGGCCGCGCCGCAATATCGACCACTGCGAGATTTGCACTCGCGTCGTCGCTTGCGGCGCCGGGAAGCATGAGCTCAACTGGCGCGGCGACATTCGCCACGGTCGTCGCATCGGCGGTCAGCGCGCCGTCGCTGATGACCACAACGTGCCGCTCCAGATTTGGCAACAGGAGGTCGCCGGCCAGCGCCAGGGCGCCATCGAGATCGGCGCGGCCGCCTGGTGGCGCGATCGTCGCCAACCGCTCGCGCAGGGCGATCAGTGAGGCGGCATCGGTGGCGGTGAGGGTAACGGGACGCGTGCCCATGAGAATAAGCGTGGCCACGTCGCCCTCGCGCAATGGGGCAAGCCGAGCGATTGTTTCCCGGCGCGCCAGTTCCCAACGCGAAGGGGAGCCGGCGCCGATCGTGGCGCCCATGCTGGTTGATCCGTCGAGGAGAACGATCACGTGCCGCGGTTCGGACCGCAAACCAGGCGCCAACGCGGCGAGATGGGCGGCTGTGGCCGGTCTCGCCAGGGCCAGGGCGATCGCCGCCGCGGCGATGAGCTGCAAGACCAGGGGCAGGGTGAGTGGTGGACGACGTAACCGGCGTTCGTCAGCCGGCCGGGGATTGGCGGCCGCCCAGAAGCGGAGCGACGGTACGGGGCGGCGCTCCGGTGTGGTGTGCCGCATGTGGAACAGGACGATGACCGGTAAGGCCGCCAGCGCGGCCAGTCCGAGGGGTGTGAGCAGGTTCATGCCACGATCCCTCGTTCGTGCAACAGCATCACCGTCAGGTCATCGATACCCCAGGCGGTGGAAAAGCGGGCGTAGGCGGTGGCTTCCGCGACACAGGATGCCTCCAACGCATCCAGCCACGTCGCAACGGCCGCAGCGTAGCGCGTCACCACCTCATCGTCGGGCGCGAGACGCAAGGTGACGTCTGATTCACGGTCGATCAGCTCAATCGATGTCGACCCCGTGCCCGTTGCATCGCCGTGCAGCCAGGCGGAGGCGGCATCTGGCGCAACTTCGGCATCGTCGACGATGTGCAGCACCGCGGTCTGCCAGCCCCGCGCCCGCAGAACGTGGAGCGCCGCTTGTAATTCGTCCGGTTCACCCGAGAGAAGATCGGACACGAGCAAGAGCAGACCCGGACGTGACCGGGCGTGGGCGTACGTCTCGATGACCGGCGCTAGCGCGGTGCCGCCCAGGGTCCGCATCTGCTGCAGGTGGCGAAGCACCGGGACCACCTGCGCCCGCCCCTGTACGGGACCGAATGGTCGCCCCAGGGTGTCGGCGAACGGGACGATCGCGATCCGATCGAACCCCCACAACGCGATGTAGGCCAGCGCGCCGGTCAGGCGCCGGGCGGCGGTGAATTTCGTCGGCCAGCGCTCATCACTCCGCCAATCCATCGACGCGCTGCTGTCGAGCAGAATATGGACGGAGAGCTCGGTGGTGACTTCGCTGAGGCGCACGAAGAGTCCGTCCAGCCGGGCGTAGGTATTCCAGTCGATGCGGCGGAAATCGTCTCCTTGCGAGTACCGTTTGAAATCGGCGAACTCCGGCGACGTGCCCCGTCGCCGGGAGCGATGTTCCCCAGCCAGACCCTCGGTGCGGGCCCGGCCCGCGGCCAGCGAGAGACGCCGCAGCCGGGTCAGGGTCCGCTCGTCGAGCAGAATCTCCTCGTCGCCAGCATCGAGCGGCTGCCCTGCTGGCGCACCGCGGCCTGGAAGTGGATGCCACCCGCGGGCGCGCACGGCGCTCAGCCAACCGGCGGGCGCGTTCATTCACCGCCTCCGTTGGAGAAATAGCGCTCGACCGTTTCCCTATGCCGCGGTGGCACCCGGTTGGAATCCGGTCCCGCTTCACTAACGTCGCCTTGCACCGCGTATCCCGATCCGGCGGTGACCCCGGCGCCGGAGCCGCGCAGGGCCGAACCTCCGTCAGACGAGGTTTGGACGCCGCCCTGCTCCGATTCCGAGGGCAGTGCCACCCGTTCGTTTGCCCCCTCGAGGGCGGCGGGGTCGGCCTCGGCAGCCGCCTCAGTGGACACATTCGGGTCGGCGGCGTCCTCACCCGCGCCCAGGCGCAGATCGGTCGCCGCTGCCGCGCCGCGTTCGCCGCTCATCTCCCCGGATTCACCCGTACCCGCGCCGGCGCCTTGGCGGGCGCTGGCCGCGTCACCCTGACCCTCCATGCCACCGGGTTCACTTCCGCTCTGGGATGCGCTGCCGGGTTGACCGCTCTCGCCTGCGCCCGGTTGATCGCTTTCGCCGGGGGTGTTGGCCTGGCCTTCTTCTCCCGCCGCCGATCCCCCTTCCGTTCCCGCGCCAGATTGGTCGCCGGGTTCGGCGGAAGTGCCGCTTTCGCTCGCTTCGCCTTCGGCGCCGCTCGATGTTTCGGCGTCGACACCGCTCCCTGGATCACCGGTCGCGCCCGATCGCGACTGCGTGCTGCCGGGATCACTGTTGCTCGATGCCGACGATGACGGACTACCGTTGTCGCCGCGCTGCGCCTGCGCCTGCTGGGCGCTCCGCATCTGGGAGGCAAGCTCGTCCTGCGGCACCACCTCTTCTCCGGCGCTGGCCACGGCATCGGCGAGATCGCCCATCTCGGTCCGCGCCGGCTCATCACCTTGCCGTAGACCAGAGGCGGCGTCACGCGTGGCCTCTTCGAGACCATTCGTCTCCGGCTGCATTTTCGCCGCGGCTTGATCCAGATCACCGGCCAACCCTTGGCGGGCTCCCTCGGACAGGCCGTCAGATTGAGCGGCGGCGTTGCGAATTTGCTCACCCGCTTCCGCGTAGTCGCCGCGCGCGATCTGCTCGGCCGCGGGCCGGGTTACCGCATGGTCGGCCATCGCCGCGGCCAATGCTTGCAGATCGCGCCGCGCTTGCGCCGAGCGGTCGGAACGTTCCAGCACCTCCTGCACCGTGGGCGCCATCGTCGCCGCCTCGAGCGCCGCCGCTGACGGCTCGGGATCGACGGGCCGTTCGATGGCCGGAGTGAATGCCGGCACCCGGGCCGGAGCCAACTCGGGCAGACCGCCACCCAATCCGCGCAGAAAGGCGAGCGTGGTCAGGATCAACGAGCACAGCACGATCAGCACCACTTCGCGTACCGGAATCACTGGGCGCAATCGGCGGTCGTTGCGCAGGGCGGCGATCGCATTGGCGGCATCGGCCATCTGCAGATAAATGACCGGAGCGCGCTCGCCCGCGCTGGGGACACCCAACCCCAGGTCGTCAAGCGCAGTGCCCAACCGCTCGCGCAGACCAAAGGTGCGATCGAGCATGCGCGCGGTCCGCGGCCGCGAGGGCTTGCTCAACGCGGCCAGAACCAGACCCGCGACCAGGATCACACTTCCCACCACCAGCGCCGGCCGGGGATCGAACGTCGGACCACCGATCACATCGAGGAGCATCAGCAGGGCAGCAAAGGCGACCGCCAGCCAGATGCCCCGGCAGATTGCGGCCGCGGCGTGGCTGACCCACAGACGTCGCCGCACACGATCGATACCGGTGACGACTGCCTGTCCGGCAAGTCCGATCTCTCGGGGAACGGATGAAGCGGCGCCGGCCCGCTCGGGGGCCGGCACGTTGGACCAGAGCCAGAATGGCGCCCAGAATACCCGCCACAGCAGAGCGGGCCGGGTCATCGGATCCGCCAAACGCTGCCGGTAAGAAGCGATCGTGGCGCGCGGGCGTTCCCAGAGAACACCTGGCGCTTGCGGGAGGGAGACGGAGCGTTGCATCACCGCCCCCAGTCGAGATGGGTTCCGCCACGAGCCCACAGCCAGAGTGCCAGCCAGGCCGCGGAGAGGAGTGTGAGTCCGCCAAAGAGCAGTACCAGCCGCCGCTGCCGGGCGTCCAACGCCTGCAGAACATCACGCGTCTGGTTCATGCCATCGTCATTGCCCAGGCGGGCGTACCCCGCGCCGGCGCCAAGCGCTGATGCACGAGCGGTCGGGTAATCGGCCCAACGCAGCGACTGCTGGCGCGCGGTGTCGAGATCGGACGAGGCTTGAACGCCGGCCTGGGCCAGCGTTTCGTATGAAGCGATCAACGCGGCCGGAGCTTGGCTCGCGGCGAGACGGGCGTATTGGGTGCGCGCTTGATCCAATAACGTCAGGGCCCGGTCGTAATCGTGAAGTTCCAGTGCCGCCTGAACCTGGGACATGAACGTTTCGGCCTGCAACCCGGTGTCGGTTTGCCGTATCAGCTCGCCAACTTCGGCGATCCCCTCGTCATCGCCAAGATCGGTGAACAGGCGCAGAGATTGCTCGAGGGCGCGGCGCGCGGTGGCGAAGTGGCCCCGCTCCAGCAAATCTCGCGCCGGTTGTAAATCGAAGGCGGCGAGAAGATTGGAGCGCCAGCCACCAGTGGTCCAGCGGGGAAGATTCTCGTCCCACTGCGCTTCCAGCTCGTTAGGGGCGCGGCTATAGGTGGTGCGCAAAACCGCCCGCCAATCGGGCTCCTCGCGAAGCTGCGCGATGAAATCGCCCAGGACCCGAGGACCGTGCCGGTCAACGAGAAAGGCGACCAGACTGTAGGCGTGCGCGGTGAGCACCGGTGGCGACACATCGGGCGCGGCGGGGCGGTTCAGATCCGACCAGGACATCAGACCGCCCCCAGCGCGAGCATTCTGCACCAAGGCGGCGTGGCGGGCGAGGCGGGCGGCAACCGGCTGTTCGAAGTAGGCAGCCAGTCCCTCATCGAATCCGCGCGGAATGCGGCCCCCGGAAGCCTCGCGGGCCACGACGTGCGCCAGCGCATGACGCAGCGCGTTTTCCGCTTCCAGGGGAGAGCGCCGGCTGAACGCGGTCAGATTGACGGCAATATCGCCGGCGCCGGGATTCGCCAGCACATCGCTTCCTTCTGGTTCCCGCCAGCGCGCCGCGGCCGTCGCCGCCGAAAATGATGCCTCGCTTGCGTAGACATAAATATCAATCTGGTCGGGCATGGACGGCAGGAACGTCTCGAGTTGTCCCAGGCCGTCGTCGACGAGCAGACCCCAGGACCGGGCGAAACCGGTGGCATCGACGTCGCTCCCCGACTCGACAAGGATGCGTGTCCGTTCTGTTTCCGCGCTGGTAAATCCTGCCGGGGGGCGCACGGGGGGTGGGGCCGGTATGGGCAACGAGGGCGGGGCGGATTGCCAAGCGGCCACGAGCGGGGCCGCGCTGATGATGCTGAAGAGGGCGGTCAACAGGGCAAGCGACAGCCGGATCAGGCGAACCCGGCCACTGGCCCCTGAGGGGACTGATCGCATGGTGCTCTCCCGCGCTGGGTGCGATACCGCACGGCCGGGTTTCCACCGGTCGCCGCGAGCGCTGGTGGAATGCTCACCGCCCGCGGGGTGCGGGTGTCCCGGAGAGTCCCGGTTTGGCGAGCGGTGCGCCGAGTATAGGAGTGGTTAGCCGGGCCATGCCAATCACCCCGTCACCCCGTGACGAGTGCCATCGCGAAGCCGTCGTATCCCTTGGCGCCGACGGTCTGGATCGCCGTAGCAAGAACGCGTGGCTCGGCGGCGAGGCGCTCGTTGAAACGACGCACACCCTGGACGCTGCGGTCCTCGCTGTTCGCGTCGACGACGTCCCCGCCCTGAACCACGTTATCGACCACGATCACACTTCCCGGCCGCGAAAGTTGGAGCGCCCAGTCGAAGTACGCCGCGTTGTTCGGTTTGTTGGCGTCGATGAAGACGAAATCGAACGGTTCATGCGCTTCGGCGGCGAGTTGCGGCAAGGTGTCGAGTGCTTTTCCGAGGCGAATCTCGACAACCTCCGCCAGACCGGCGCGGGCGATGTTGGCGGTGGCGACCTGCGCATGCCTGGCGTCGGCTTCGAGCGAGATCAGGCGCCCACCCGCGGGCAGCGCCCGTGCCAGCCAGATGGTGCTGAAGCCGCCCAGCGTGCCAATTTCGAGGATGGTGCGCGCGCCCATGGCTCGCACCAGCAGGTGCAGGAATTTCCCCTGATTGGGCGAAACATTGATTTGAGGCAACCCGGCGGCGGCACTGGCAGCCAGCGCCGCATCGAGCGCGGGGTCGGGGTCAGTGAGCAGTTCGGCGAAAAAGCGATCGACCGCGGACCATTGCTGCTCCTGTTCGCTGGACATACAACCTCCTTGGCTCCGATCTCGAGATTCAAGCGGCACCCGGAAAGTGTGTCATGCTGAGGAACGAAGCATCTCGTGTGGCGATCGCGCAAGGGGAGGGGAGACCAGGTTGGAGGCAGCGCGGCGCCCGGATGCGGCGAATCGCGGCTTCGCTTTCGGGTTCATCGGCATTCTTGCTTTCAGCCTCACCTTACCGGCGACGCGCCTCGCCGTACCGGAGCTGGGAAGCACGGTCGTCGGGCTCGGCCGCGCGCTCGTCGCCGCGCTGCTCGCGGGGATTCTCCTACTCGTGCTGCGGGAGCGGCCCCCGCCCCGCCGCTACTGGCCGGGGTTGGCCGTGGTCGCGGTTGGTGTCGTCATTGGCTTCCCGCTTTTTTCGGCATTGGCGTTGCAATACGTCCCGGCTGCCCACGGCGCGGTGTTCGTCGGTCTCCTGCCCGCTGCCACCGCGGTGATGGCCGTGCTGCGCGCGGGGGAGCATCCGCCGCGGGCTTTCTGGTTGGCCGTGGCGGCGGGCGTGGTCGCGGTTCTGCTCTTTGCCGCGGCGGAGGGTGCCGGCCGGCCCCAACCCGCCGATGCGCTCCTGCTCATCGCCATGCTCTTCGCGGCGCTCGGCTATGCGGAGGGCGGTCGTCTCTCGCGCGAGATGGGCGGCTGGCGGGTCATCTGCTGGGCACTCCTGCTCTCCGCGCCGTTTCTGGCCGTCCCGGTGTCGATCGCGATCACGCGCGACGGTCTTTCCGCTGGCAGGGACGCCTGGCTCGGCTTCGCCTACGTCGCCGTGATCAGCATGTTTCTGGGGTTCTTCGCCTGGTACCGGGGTTTGGCCCTCGGCGGTGTCGCCCGCGTCGGCCAAATGCAGTTGATCCAACCGGTGCTGACGCTGATCTGGTCGGCGCTACTCCTCGGCGAATCGATTGGCCCCCTGACCGTGTTGGCCTCACTCCTTGTCATCGGGAGTGTGGCGCTGACCCGGCTGACGTGGTCAGCGTCGCGAGGAAACACGCGGCGTTTGCCCGCGTGATAGCGGATCATGTCGCACTGTGGTCCGGCGAACTTCCCGGCCTTCTCGATTCCCCAGAAGTTCATCAAGTTCATCAAGTTCGACCCCAGACGCTTCTCCCATCACCCCATCAACCATGACCCTATCACCCCACCTCGATCCTCACTCCATCCGTGCCCTTTACCCCCAGCGCGGCCACCTCGTCCAAAAGCCGCGACCGGAACGTGCCGGGACCTGGATCGCCAACTGCCGCCCGCTCGGCGGCCAGACCGTAGGTCGCCAGACCCAAGGCGGTCTGCAACGCCGGATCGTCGCCAGCCGTGGCGAAGATGCCGATCGTCGCGGTGGCCATGCACCCGGAGCCAGTGATCCCGGCCAGGAGCGGCGAGCCATTGCGGACGAGATAGGTTTGGTCGCGTCCGACGATCACATCCGTCGCACCGGTGACGGCCACCGTCATCCCGAAGGCATCATGGGCGGCGGTTGCCACCTGCCGCGGGTCTTCGGCACCGGTCGCTTCCACCCCGCGCACCTCGCCGGCTCCGACGAGGGCGCCGATCTCGCCCCGGTTGCCCCGCAGCACCGTGATCGGCAGCTCTCGCAACAGACGCAGCGCGCTCTCGGTCCGGAAGGCGGTCGCCCCAGCCCCGACCGGATCGAGCACGATAGGGATTCCTTTTTCCCCGGCCGCGGCCCCGGCGAGGAGCATGGCGTCGATTTCCTCTTCGGAGAGGGTGCCGATATTGAGTACCAGAGCCTGCGAGATACCCGCCATCTCGGCCACTTCTTGGGGCGCGTACGCCATCACTGGCAGCGCACCGAAGGCCAGAGTGAGATTGGCCGAGTCATTGGTGACGACGACGTTCGTGATCTGATGAATCAGCGGTTTGCTCGCCGCCACCCGGTCGAGCGATTCGCGCGCCAGCGCCGCATAGTCCATGATGCCTCCCCAGGAACCGGTCAGACCGCGCTGGTCATCGATGTTCCACTATCCAAAGAGTATGACCGCCGCCCGTCTCGCGTTCCCCCCTCTCCCGGCTCGACGGGAGAGGGGGGTAGGAGGGTGAGGGCATACCGCCGCAATGCGCCGTTTACCATCCGCAATCAATACTCAATAGACTTGGGGAGCCGGAATAACCATGAACGTTCAGCCCAAGCGCATCGGGACGCGGGAGCAACTCGAACGGGCGCTCGACGCCATCGTGACCCAGAGCGGTGAGGTCGCCTTCGCCGCGGCCAATCTCGCCACCGGGGAAGAGATCGGCCGCAACGCGGAGCGGT
>JACCXM010000008.1 GCA_013697005.1 Chloroflexia bacterium
GTCGCGGGGTTGGCCACCGGCGAGGTCGTCGTACACCCCGACGATGCCGCTGCCGGCGCCCGCGACGAGGGCGGCTACGGACACCGACGGTACGGCGCCCGCGGACGGTTCACGGGCGCCTATGGACCCACCGCCCTCCGCCAACCGCCCGATGCGTCGCCGAACCGCTTGGCGTATTGGGCCGAGGTGTCGCTGTCAACTGCCTGGAACGGCCCGCGCTCCGCCTGCTGGCCGCGCCACGCCCATGCTCCGCAGCCATTGGTTCGGCGTCGGTTCGACCCGCGGTCCGCGGCCCGATCCTAGCATGACATGGTCCGGCCGCCTGCGTGCTCCAACATCGTTCCTATTTTCACGGCGCCACCTCCACGCACCGGTGCCAGTCACCGGTCTCGTTATTCGACGCGCTGGGGCGTGACCGCAAATGAGAGCATGGGGCAAGCGCCGGGTATGATACGCCCACGATCTGGGTCTCGCATCGGCGGTGACGAGGGCATGGGCGACGTGAACACGCCAACCATCTTCCGGAACGCGGCCCAGCTCGCCCAACCGTTGGCTACGTCCATCCCGATAACCATTTTCACCATCGCGGCGCTAGCCCTCCCGCTGGCGACAGCGCAGGCCCTCGGTCTCTCATCCCGCCAGACCAGCGCCTGGGTTTTCGCGCTCTACGCCGCGCCTGGGTTGGCCTCGATCGCCTTGACCTTGGCCTACCGTCAGCCGCTGTTGGTGGCTTGGCACACCGCCGTCGTCGCCTTTGTCGCATCGCTCGCGCAAACGGTTCCGTACGGTGACATCTTGGGCGGGATGATCGTTGCCGGGCTGGTCGTGGCTGCCCTTGGCGCGCTCGGGCTCACCACGCGCGTTGCCTCCCTCGTTCCGACCGCGGTCGTCTTCGGCGTGGTCGCTGGCAACGCCCTGCCGTTTGTCATCGGCACGTTCGAGGCGCTGCAAAGCGAAGGGCTCCTCGTTGGGGTGGTACTGGCTGCCTTTCTGCTGGGCCGGCGCGCGCTGCATCCCCGCGTGCCCCCGATCTTACCGGCGCTCGTCGTCGGGCTCGCCCTTGCCGCCGCCACCGGCCGCCTCCACGGGACCGCGTCGGGGTGGACCTGGCCCGATTTGACAATTGCCGGCCCATCGTTCAACCCGGCGGCGATCGTCACCGTGGTGCCCGTAGCCGTGCCGCTGATCGCCCTCCACAGCAACCTCACCGCGGTTGCGTATCTGCGCAGCGAGGCCTACACGCCGCCGGCACGGGTGATCGAAATCACGACCGGGGTGGCCACCATGGTGGCGTCTATGTTCGGGCCGGCTCCGATCTGCATGGGGGCGATCGTGACGCCGTTGACAGCGGGGCCGGAGGCGGGAGAGCGCGCCGTCCGACCATGGGCCGTCTACGCGAGCGCCCTGGGGTTCCTGCTCGTCGCCCTGGCCGCGGGGGTCGCCGCCGATCTGCCGTCCTTGGTCCCCTTGCCGCTGCTGCTGGCGATTGCCGGCCTCGCCCTGCTCGGCGTCTTGAGCCAGGCGCTGACCCAGGTCGTGACCGGGCCGCTGCGGCTCGGGCCCTTGGTCGCCTTCGCCATCGCTTCGTCCAACCTCTCGCTCTTCGGCCTGGGTCCCGCGTTCTAGGCCCTCGTCCTCGGCACAGCCGCCTCGTTCGTGGCGGAACCCGCCGCCGTGCGCGCCGCCGGCGGCGGAGAATCCCAGACGACCCCAAGCTGATGCCGCTGCCTGCGCGCCGTCACTCGGCTGCAGGTAGGGCATAAGCGGCATCCTCTCATCTGAGGGGCGCGTTTTTCAACAGGCAGGGGCGTCATGGGAACCGGTTGCAAAACGGTTCGCGGGCGCCGGAGGTGCTGGCGATCGGGTTGCGAGCGGTGTTGAAGCGGACGTTCGTCGACGATGTCGGCTTCACCGCGCTGCCCCCTGGATCAGGCGCAGGACGGCCTCCGGGGTCAGCGGCGTGGCGTTGACGGTAACGCCGAGGGGAGCCAGGGCATCACTGACGGCATTCGCCAGGCACGCTCCCGGCGCGATCGCGCCGCCTTCGCCGATGCCCTCAACCACCGCCAAAATGCCGCCATTTGATTTGTCCCGCCGCGTGCGTAGAGCCACACTTCATGACGTTCGAGAACAGTGGGCTATTTCAAAACAACGATTCGTCTGGGAAGTCAGCGATTTGCCTCAGAACCTCAAAGGCCTCGCCAAGCGTCCCTCCGAATTCCGACAACCACGCCGGCGGAGCTGTGGCAGAAATTTGTAGCCATCGAGTGTCTGTTCCAGCAGCTCCACCGTGTTGGGGTGGCAATCTCTCGAGGAGGACGGCCTTGGGTACGACCCAACATCCGGCATCGAAGGGAGAGATGCCGAGACAAATAGCGAACTCGTAGTTCTGGTTGCGAATCTGCTGGAAGGTGTACCCTCCGGCCTCCCAGAGCGTAGAAAACTTGATCTCCATGCGTCGCCCACCGATGATCCGGTCGGCATCACTATCTGGGCTGCGCGTGACGTCGAAGCCCTTCGCCGCGCACCAACCCGAGACCAGCTGCTCACCGACCTTCCCGATCTGTCGTGATTTCAGCGTGCGAATCCAGGCGAACGGGCTATTCGCCCAGGGATCCACCGCTCCTTCCCGGATGTAATCCTGCTTGAGCGTGGTTGCGACCGCAACCAGCAGCTGGACATCAGGGTCAGGGATTGCTGCGCTCACAACAGTTCCCTCAAGCCCCCAGGAGCAGCGACGCCTGACGCGTCAGGGATGCGTTCTGGAACGGCCCTGGATCAAAGCCGATCCATTCGATGTCGGGGACACCATCGAAGCGTCGCGCCATGACCTGAAGGGCCTCGGGGTTGTTGTCGATCAACACGAAGCGACGTCCCAGAAGTCGGCAGGCTTCGCCGGTCGTGCCGCTACCAGCGAAGAAATCCAGCACGACATCGTTTGGCCGTGAGGATGCCTCGGCGATCCGCTTCAGAATGCCGAGCGGCTTTTGCGTGGGATACCCGGTCTTCTCTTTCCCGTTGGTGGGTACGATGGTGTGCCACCAGGTGTCAGTCGGTGTCTTCCCTCGTGCTGCCTTCTCAGGACCGACGAGCCCAGGCGCCATATAGGGGATGCGTTCGATCTCCTCATAGTTGAACGTGTAGTGCTCCGGGTCTTTGACGAAGACGAGGATGTTGTCGTGCTTGGGTGGCCATCGGTTTTTGGGTCGTCCGCCATAGTCGTAGGCCCAGATCACTTCGTTGAGGAAGCATTCGCGGCCAAAGATCTCGTCCAGGAGGATCTTGGCGTAGTGGACTTCTCGATAGTCGAGGTGGAGATAAAGCGTCCCATGCTGGGCAAGGATGCGGTGTGCCTCTAGCAGCCGCGGCCTGAGAAAGCCTAGGTAGTCATCGAAGTCGTCGGCGAACGCTTTGCTTCCAACTTTCTCGGTTGCATACCGTTGGCCTTGAAACCCCGTGCGATCACCGTTCTCGGAGCGCATCGTTCTGATCTGGGTCCGACTTTGCACCTTCTTTGTGTTGAAGGGCGGATCGATATAAATCAGGCCTGCGCTCTCAGGCGGCATTGCCTGAAGGATCGGTAGATTGTCGCCAAATCGGATCACGTTCTGCATAGCCACCTCAGAGCGGAGCTACGTACGTACACATGATCATACGGTAGTAGTCCCAGGCTGGGTAGATGCCCGAAAGCCGTGACCGACCAGGTTGATGTGCAAAGCTCCGATTAGGTCGCTTTTTGATCCGCGCGAACTTTGGTGTCGATGAAGGTTTCTCCATTTTCCGATCGAAGCGGGCTGTTCTTCAGGAACTGGGTCAGCCGTCTTCGTGGATCGCCCAGGTTTCGACCGGTGTGCATCTGTTGGCCGGTCCGCCTGCCGCTGTAGGTGACGAAGAGTTCGTGCCGAGCTCGCGTCATCGAGACGTAAAGAAGCCGTCGGTCGTCTGCAATCGCGCTCGCTGCATTGCCCTGCGGAAGGATTTCGTCCTCTGCCGCAATGATGATCACGGCATCCGCAGAGAGCCCCTTGGCTTTGTGCATGGTTAGGATGTTGACTGCGTCCGGGTCCAGCTCCGGCTCCAGGGCTTCACGGCCGATCGCCACAGATAGGAGAAGATCCGGTACCATTATTGCTCCACTTGCCACAATGATCTCCTCAAGCTTAGCAACGACTGCGTCTCGTCTTTCTTCCTCGGCAATCTCGTCCTCAGCCACGGCCCTAACCGTCGCTACAAGGTCCCCCGAAGTGCGGTTCGCGCTGGCGTCGGCATCGGCCTCCTCTTGGCGGTGGCGCGCTGCGGCTGCCAGCGTGTCCGTTACGAGGCCTTGCAGGGTTCGTAACGTCGCAGCCGGAATTCGATCAGCGAATTCCGCGAGGCGGTGGATCGATGCGCTGAAAGTAATCCCTTGTTGGACGGCAAAGTCGTAAATGGGCCGGATGGTGCTCGGCCC
>JACCXM010000018.1 GCA_013697005.1 Chloroflexia bacterium
CGAGGATCACGGCCCGCCATAACCAGCGCCCAATGCGCTCGACGTCGACCCCGGGACTACGCTCCGCGATGTGCATCGTGCCGGGGCTCGGTTGTGACGCGGTACGTGGCGCAAACGCCGCGTCGACAACGCCCGCGCCAGACTCACTCGGTCCGCCCGAGGGAGTTCCCCTGCGCGCGGCGAGGCGAGGCGATCCCCGCATAGCGATACCTGGTTCATTGTTTGGGATTTGGCGCGCCTGAACCGCGGCTGGCTGTCGCGGCCGTCCCGTTTCCACGTCGACGTCGCCTTCGACCCCAGAATGGAAAACGGCCGCGAATGAACCGGCGCTGCCGTAACGCTGGCGCGGATCGCGCTCCAGCGCGCCGAGCACGACATCATCGACCCAGGCCGGGAGCGCATCGCCGCGCACGATCGTCGGCGGCAGCGGCGCCTGCTCGAGGCGAGCGCGAATGGCGGCGTTGCGCGCCGCTGGTTCATCCTCGGAGAAAAACGGCGGCTCACCGGTCAACAGCTCGTAGACCACGCAGCCCAACGCGTAAACATCGGTGGCCGCGGTAACCGGTTCGCCGCAGGTCTGTTCTGGCGCCAAATACGCGACGTTATCGGGGGCAACGCCGTCGGTGGTGTCCTGCATCATCCCGGCGGTTTGGGCGATACCGAAATCGACGAGTTTCACACCCCCGTCCGGAGTGACGATCACGTTTTCTGGTCTCACATCGAGATGCACCAGACCCCGTGCGTGGAGATGATCGAGACCCGCCGCGATCCCCTGCAGCAGCGGCACGACCTCTTCCGGGGAGAACGGGGCTCCCATCGCGATCTCGTCCCGCAGCGATTTTCCGCGCACGCTTTCCAGGACGAGCCAGGGCGCGCCGCGCTCCTCGGTGAACGCTAAGGCCCGGATCACATTCGGGTGCGAGAGAAACTGCAAGAGGCGGGCTTCGCGGCGGAACCGGGCCCGCATTTCGGGATCACTCCGGTATTCGAGCCGCAGCGTTTTCACCACCACCGGGTCACGGCTGCGCAGATCGCGGCCGCGGTAACTGACCGCGACTCCCCCGCCACGGGGCGGATCCTGGAGATCGATCGCGTAGCGGCCGGCGATCGTCGTCCGCGGATCGGCCTCCGGGGCCGTGGCGGTTTCCGGACCCTGGGAATCGTGCTGCGACTCGGGCTCGGCAACCGGATCGTCGTCGTGCGGCGGCGCTCCGGCAGGTTTGTCATCCACGGCATCCCTCACCGGGAAGGTAGCACGCGGCGCGGCGAGACGATTATGCGGCGGCCTGCTCGTCCGCCTGCACCGGCGCTTCTCCGGCGTCCTCGCCGATGTAGAACGTCCAGCGCGCGATGTACCCCCGCGCCTGAATGGAAACGGACGGCTCACCCGGGAACGTGCGGGACGGTGCGGCCAGCTCGGCGGCGTCTTGCGGGCTCGTCAGGCAGAAGAGCGGGGTACGGCCGAACTTCTCCTCGTAGCGCTCGATGGCATCGGCCAGCTTGGCGCGAGCCGGCTTCTTGCGATCGGGATCATACCAACCCAGGAACATGACAACCTCCCGCGGACATCCTCGCCGCGCCGCCCGGCACGGCGTAACAGTTCCCCAATTGTACCAGAACATCCGTTCTTTTTCGAGTCCATGAAGGCGTACGTACGCGACGGAGGCGGAAGTCGGAAGTGAGCCCGAAAGTCGGCGAGCCATACCTTTCGACTCTCGACTCACCAACTCACCGACTGACCGACTGACCGACTCCGTTGAGGATAACCGTGGGGAAAAGTGGGGATAAGTGGCGCACGCGGTGGATAAGTGGCACAATGTCCCTACCCCCGCTACCCGAACTCCGTGATCCCCGGCCTGCGACGGTGATTGATTCGTGACGCCGCGAGCCGCACGGCGTTTCGGAATGGTGGTAACAGGTGTTTCTCGGGCGCTACGCGCACAATCTGGATGCCAAGGGACGGCTGGCGATCCCGGCTCGCTACCGGGAGGCTCTTGCCGAAGGCGTCATCCTGACGCGCGGGATCGACCGCTGCCTGGCGCTCTATCCCCTGGAAGCCTGGCGGCCGCTGGCTGAAAAAGTCGCGGCGCTGCCGATCACGGACGCCGATGCCCGCAACTTTCGCCGGCTCGTCTTCGCCGAAGCCGCGGACCTGTCACTGGATGCCCAGGGACGCATCCTGATCCCGCCCGATCTGCGCCGCTACGCCGATCTCGGGCGCGAGGCGCTGGTGGTTGGCGTCGACGCCTCGATCGAAATCTGGTCGCCGGGCCGCTGGGCGGCGGTGGAATCGTCGCTCGATACCGACGGCGCGGAGATCGCGCAACGCCTGGCGAGCCTGATCTAGAGCGGCGACCGAAGACCGTGTCATTCTGAGGCCGCAGCCAAAGAATCTCGTCTCGCGCGAACTCGCTTAGAACGAGGGCTCGATGGCGATGGTCCACGGCCCATTGGCATCCACATCGAGCGTCAGCGTGGCGCCCGGCTCGACCTCGAGCGTCGTTTGCCCGTCGAAGGGGCCGATCTCGTTGATCAGCAACTCTTCATAGCCATCTTCCGAGTAGGCCAGGACACTGAAGTTCGCATCGCCTTCATGGGTCGCCGTCACCGTGAGGACTCCTGACGTCACCGTGAACGGGTCGGTGACGGTCGGCGCCGACCCACTGAACGAAAACACATCGGTTGGTGCGGCCGGGTCTGGGACTGCGGTCGGCTCTGGTTCGGCGGCGGGGTCTGGCGCAGCGGTCGGGTCTAGTGCGGCGGCATCGTCTTGCGTTTGTGACTGCCCGCGATTCGCATTTCGCGCCGCCCGGTTCGGCCGGTTGGCCCGTGCATTGCGGCGTGGATTTGCTGCCTCGGTGTCGTTCGGCGCCGCGGCGGTCGCGTTCACATCCTGGTCGATGCTCCCCGGGTCGATGAACAGGTCGCGAATCCAGCCGGTCTCACCCGTGTCTACCACTTCGACGGGATAAAACACATCGCCGTCGGCGGCAACCGACTCGCCAGTGAGCGTGATTGCATCACCGCGATCGAGATACGTGACGATATCAGTCGTGGCCGATGGATCGAAGCGAAGCCAGACGTTCTCGCCACGGATAATGGCGGAGGTGGGAAAGACATCGACGCTAATCTGCTGCGCGGCAGACGGCCAGGAAATCCCGGCCGCCAGAAGACCGGCGAGCAGCACCGCGAACAGGATTGAACGTACGCGCATCATCATTGGCTCTCGACCTCGTGTGATTCCGACGCCATGGCGAGTGTACGACGATCGGCGCGCACGATCCGTGCCGATGTCATCCTTCAGTCTCCCGCGCGGGCGAAAAAGTCCCGCACCGGTAGCAGTACGAGATCGCGGCGAAAGAACGACTGCACGTGGTCCAGCCCGGGCAGCGGAACGAACGTGCCCCGCGGCAGCAATTGTGCCGCCTCCCGCGCCTGGTCGGCGAATGGCTCCCTGGTTCCCACCAGGAACAGGACCGGGGTCTCGATCGTCGGCAAATCGGCAACCTGCCCCCCGTCCGACTCCGCGATCATCGCGGCGACGCAGGCCGCGAGCGCCGCGCTGTCGTTGGCCAACCAGCGGTTGCGGGCGTCTTCGGGAAGGGCGTCATGCCGCCGCTCGTAGCCGGCGACAAAACTCGCCATCCCGCCTCGTAAATCCTCCGCCCAGGCGGCCATCTCCGCTGCCTCGTCCCCAGCCGCGGCGAAGGGGCTGTAGCCGGTGACGACGAGCGCGCGCACGCGATCCGGGTGATGGCGGCCCAGGGTGAGCGCGACGTCGCCCCCCATCGAGTGACCCCAGAAGCGCGCCGCATGTATTTCCAGGTCATCCAGCACGGCCACGACGTCGGCGGCCTGGCAGCGGCGGCCATAGGCGTCCTGGCCGTGCGGTTTGTCGCTGTCGCCGTGACCGCGGGCATCGATCAGAATCAGTTGGTAGGTTTCCCCGAGGCCGGCCGTGTATCCGGTGTCGCGCCACCGTTCTCCGGAACCGGTCAGCCCGTGGTAGAGCACCAGCGGTGCGCCGGTTCCTTCGACCTGGTAGTGAATGCGCAGACCGTCGTTGATGACATACGGCATAGCGGCTTTCCCTGGCGGTATACTCGCGCCACTCCACCGCGAATGATGGAAGGCCCAGTGTGGCGCATCGGTGACTGACGAATGATGGAGCAATTTCCTCTCCATCGCACTTGAGTCTGAGGAGGATCCGATCGTGGCGTTTTACACCCCGCGGGAGCGGCACGTCGCCGACCTGCACCAGGCCCTTCGCACCGAAAGCATCGATCGCCGCACGTTCCTCAAGGTAGCAGGCGCCGCCGCCGTGGCGAGTGGGCTGAGCCAGCAGGCCGCTACCCCCACCCTGGCGAGTCCGCGCCGCGCCGCGCGCGCCCAGGCGGACGCCAGTGTGTTCGTCTACGGCAGCGGACAGGATATCAGTAATCTCGATCCCCACACCGGTCACGATTACTCCATCACCTGGGGGCAACGCGCTGTCTACGACAGCCTGCTTCGCTATCAAGGGAACCCGGCCGAGCTGCAGCCCTTGTTGGCGACGGAAGTCGTGGGCAGTCCCGACGCCACGACCTGGACGATCAAACTCGCCGCGAACGCCACCTTCCACGACGGGTCGAGCGTGACGGCCGAGGCGGTGCAATTCAACTTCCAGCGCATGCTGCGCAAGAATCTCGGCGCAGCGTGGTTGTTTGCCACGGTCATGGATCAGGACTCGGTCCAGGTCGTCGATCCGACGACGCTGGAGATCAACTTGCTCCAGCCGTTCGCGCCCTACGACGCGGTCCTCCCCTGGCTCTTCGTCGCCAATCCGGCCCTGGTGCAGGAGCACGAGGTCGATGGCGACGAGGGGGAAGCCTGGCTGCGAGAGAACGAAGCTGGCGGCGGCCCGTTTACGATCGCGCGCTGGGAGATCGGCAACGTCTACGAGTTCACGCCATTTCCGGATTACTGGTTTAGTGAGGACGGCGCGGCCCCGCTCGACGGTTTCGTCTGGCGCATCATCCGCGAGTCGTCGACCAAGCGCATCGCCATGGAGACCGGCGAAATCACCTATGGCGACACGTTTACGCCCGAGGATATCGAGGCGCTGGCGGCCGATAGCCGATTCGTCGCCAACATGGCGCCATCGCTGACCCCGTTTGCGATCAAGCTCAACAACCAGGCCGGACCGACCGCGGACATCAATGTCCGCAAGGCGCTCTCGCACGCCTTCGATTACGACGCGGCAATCGAGTCCGTCTCCGGCCGTGGCACGATCATGGAAGGTCCGCTCGCCACCGCGCTCGAGCCATGGCACAAGAAGGACCTGCCGGTTCTCCGCCACGATATGGAAGCCGCCAAAGCGGCTCTCGCCGCCAGCGAGTTCGCCGACGGTTTCGCGATGGATTACGTCTACGTCACGGGCCTGACCGCCGAGGAGCTCTTCGGGCTGATCCTGCTCGAGAAAGCGGCCGAGCTCGGTATCACCGTCAACATGGTTCCTCTCGTTTGGCCGGACATGGTGGCCCGCGCCTCCACGCCGGAGACGGCGCCTCATGCCATGGCCGTTTACTCCGGCACCGACTACGTCGATCCGGACAACTTTCTCTGGCAGGCGTACCACTCCTCGCAAGCCGGATTCTGGGCCGCCGCGTCGCACTACATGAACCCGGCGCTGGACAAGCTGCTGGAAGATGCTCGCGCCGATACAGACCAGGACAACCGTAAGGCACTCTACGACGAGGCGCAGTTGATGTTGGTCAATGACGCGGTCGAAATCTGGGTCTACACCGAAATCGAAAACGACGTCTGGCTGGCCGAGCTCGGCGAGCCGTACGACCCGATCATGGGTGGCGACATCCGGGCGATTGGATTCTCAGCATCTGAATGAGTCTTGCCGGGTACATCCTGCGCCGCGTGCTGCTCATCATTCCGACGCTCTTTGGGGTGTCGTTGCTGACGTTTGCCCTTTCCCGCATCGTGCCGGGCGATCCGGCACGGCTCGCCGCGGGGGCGCAGGCGACCCCCGAGATGTACGCGCA
>JACCXM010000031.1 GCA_013697005.1 Chloroflexia bacterium
AGACCTGGGCGAGGAGGGGTTCACGAGCGAGTGGGAAGCCGGGCGCGCCCTCTCCCTCGAGACCGCTCTCGATGAGGCGGCTGAACTCTTGTCGACATGGCGCTGGCCAGCTTCACGCGATCCGGCAACGAATCAAAACGCAACTGAGTAAGTCCCGAGCCGGAGCGGTCTCCATTCGGATTCATCACCCTCCCGTAGCCAAGCGCGGTTTGCTCCTCATTGCCGCGAGCGCATTCATCCCAATTCCCCCGATTTGAGCCAATTTTCGAATTGGACTTGTCCAATTGATCCAACACACCCGCGTGGTCCGTATCACCGGACGAAGTGGATCCACACAACTCATGATCAGCGGCGCGGCGAGTGGAAAGGACCCATCGCGTGCACGCGCAAGCGCCGGGCACGGCGACGAACCTTCCCCCCACGCAGGGAGGACGGTCGCCTCCGTGGTGTCCCGAATGTCGCTCACGTTGCCCGGTGAATACCGTGGCAGAGCGTCCACGCCGGAGTGGACACGACTCGCGAAGAGGAGCAATCAATCATGCAATTACGCACCGTAACCCATCTCGGTCTGGCCCTCGCGGCCATGGTCGGGGTGTCCTCGGTTTTCAATCTGGGTGCCCCGCCAAGTGATGCGTCCAGCCACCGGGAAGCCCCGCTGATCAGTCAGGATCCGGTGGCCGATGCCACCGATCTCTATGCGTTCGTTAGTCCGGATGATCCGGAAACCGTGACCCTGATCGCCAACTACTACCCGATGCAGGACCCGGCTGGGTTCCCCAATTTCTATCGCTTCGGCGATGACGTCACCTACCGGATCAATATCGATAACAACGGCGATGCGGTCGAGGACGTGCTCTACCAGTGGAACTTCGCGACCGAGATCGTCAATCCCACCTCGTTTCTCTACAACTCGGGGCCGATCGACTCGCTCGACAGCGAGAATCTGAATGTCCGCCAGACCTACACCCTCTCCGAGGGGCGGGGTGGCGTGCTCACCGAGATCGCCAGCGGGCTGGTGACACCGCCGGTGAACATCGGTCCGAAGTCAACCCCGGACTATGAAGCGCTCGCTTCAGAAGCCATTGCCGAGGTAGGCAATGGCATCACCGTCTTTGCTGGGCAGCGGGACGACCCGTTCTGGGTCGATCTCGGTGGTATCGGCGATCTGCTCACGATTCGCGAGCTGCCCGGGAATGCCGGCGGTGGCGTCGATGACCTGATGGGGCTCAACGTCCAGACGCTAGCGATCCAGGTGCCGATCGCGCAGTTGACCAGTGATGGTCAGACTCCGGCCGATGCCGAGGCCGCTAACGCGGTGATCGGGGTCTGGACGACCGCCCTGCGGCCGTCGACGACGGTGCTCTCAACCGGTACGACCTCGGCGTCCGGTGAGCTGGTCCAGGTGTCCCGGCTGGGGATGCCGCTAGTGAACGAGGTCGTGGCGCCGCTCGGCGCGAAGGACCTGTTCAACTCCTCGGTTCCCGGCAATGACGGGCAGTTCCTCGGCGCGGTTACCGATCCGGAGATCGCGGTGCTGCTCAATCTGCTTTACGGCGATGCCCTGGTGGCCGTTCCCGAGTCAGAGCGGGAAGACCTGGTCACCGTCTTTCTGACGGGAGTCCCTGGGCTCAACCAGCCCGCGAATGTCACCCCGAGCGAGATGCTGCGCCTTAACGTCGGCATCCCGCCATCCGAGACGGTCAATCCGCTCGGTGTCATCGGCGGCGACAATGGAGGCTTCCCCAACGGCCGCCGGCTCGAGGACGAGGTCGTCGATATCGAGCTGCGGGTGGCGGCGGGATTCCTCATCGGCGAGGAGTTTCAGAACGCGGCTAACGCGCAGCTCGGCGATGGCGTCCCCGAGAACGACGTGCCATTCCTGGCGGAGTTCCCCTACGTCGGTACCCCGCACCAGGGATTCGAGCATCTCCATCACAGCATGACTGGCGCGCTGTCCGGCGAAGGCGCGGACGCCGCGGCGCCAGAGATGCGAACGCTGTCGGTCGATCTGGGCGAGCTGAATGGGTCCGGTATCAGCGGCGAAGCCACCCTGACCGAGACCGCAGACGGGACGGATGTCTCGCTGATGGTCGAGGGCCCCGCGGGAGACAACCCGGTCCACATTCACTTTGGCAGTTGCGACGACCTCGGTGAAGTCGCCCAGGCGCTCACCGATATCGACGCATCCGGTATGAGCGAGACGACCGTCGACCTGACGATCGACGAGCTCACCAGCGACACGTACGCAATCAACGCGCACGAGTCCGCCGAAAACATCGCGAACTACGTCGCCTGTGGCGACATCACGGGCTAGTCCATCGCCCCCGCGCCGGGCGGGCGCGGGGGGGCCGGGTGGGGGAATCTCCCCCCATCCGGCCACCACCGGAAGAGGTGTTCCGATGTCGCAGATGCCACACCGCGCCAGAACCAGAACCGTCGGACCATGGCCCCGCTTGATCGTGGCGGTCTTGGCCGCGGTCGCGCTCATCTCCGGCGCACTCAATGTCCGGCCGATGCTCGACCATGTGCTGGGCGCCGAGGTCGCCGCGCCGCCGGAATTCTCGGCAGTCGACGGTCTCGTCGGAGTACCAGAGCGAGCGGAGACGGCACTCGATACCCGGGTTCGTTCGCTCCAGGATGCACTGCGCAATGGCGACGAGTGGACCAAAGGCCGTGCCGCCACGATGCTGGGCCATGCGTACTTGCAGAAGGCACGAGAGACGGGCGATCCGGGGTACTACCCGAAAGCGGAAACCCTCTTCCAGCGGGCGCTCGACGCGGACGACGGCGACGTCGACGCGCTCGTC
Source organism: Chloroflexia bacterium (assembly GCA_013697005.1). Classification (GTDB taxonomy): domain Bacteria; phylum Chloroflexota; class Chloroflexia; order Thermomicrobiales; family UBA6265; genus JACCXM01. Next base: position 2,808 of record JACCXM010000031.1, read on the forward strand.
GGCCTCGGTACGCTCGCGCTGGCGCGGCACCAGTTCGCGGCCGCGCTCGATTGGGGCGAGCGGGCACGCGCCCTGAACCCCCATCACGCCGCAACGTACGGCGTCATCGGCGATGCCCAGATCGAGTTGGGACGCTACGACGAAGCGGTCGCCACTGTGCAGGCGATGGTCGATCTGCGGCCCGATCTGAGCTCGTATTCGCGTGTCTCATATCTGCGGGAGTTGATGGGCGACGCCGCGGGCGCGATCGTCGCGATGGAGCAAGCCGCGACCGCCGGATCGGGCTACGCCGAGAACGTCGCCTGGGTCCGCGTCCAACTTGGCAATCTCCGCTTCGACGGCGGCTTCCTCACCGCCGCCGGGAACGATTACGCGGCGGCGTTGGCGGCCGTGCCGGGTTTCGTCCCGGCCCTGGCGGGGCAGGCGCGCGTGGCGGCGGCTGACGGTGACCTCGACCGCGCCGGCGAGCTATATGCCGCGGCGGTGCGCGCCATCCCACTGCCGGAGTTCGTGGTGGCCCACGGCGACGTGCTGAGCGCGGCGGGCCGCCATGAGGAAGCGGCGGCGCAGTACACGCTCGTCACGGCCATCCAGCAGCTCTACACCGCGAATGGGGTCGATACCGATCTCGAGCTGGCCTTGTTCACCGCCGATCATGGCCGACCGGAAGACCTGCCTCGTGCCGTGGCGCGAGCCCGGGCGCAGGTGGCGGCGAGGCCGAGCATCATCGCCTGGGACGTGCTCGCCTGGACTCTGTACCGGAGTGGCGATCTCGACGGCGCGGTGGAGGCCAGCGAACAGGCGCTCCGTCTCGGCACGCAGAACGCGCTCATGTACTTCCACGCCGGGGCGATCGCGGCGGCGCGGGGCGAGACGGAGCGGGCGATCTCCCTGCTCGAACGCGCCCTCGCTCTCAACCCGCACTTTTCCGTTCGTTACGCACCGGAAGCCCGGACGACGCTGGAGCGGCTTCAGAACGGTGAGGTGACATCATGACGATGCAACCCTGCCCCCCTCTCCCGTCGAGCCGGGAG
>JACCXM010000066.1 GCA_013697005.1 Chloroflexia bacterium
TTGACGTGATAGCTGTCGATCAGGAACGACAACCAGTGGAAAAACCCGAGAATCTCGGACGGCACCGCTCCCTCAAAGTCGGGCTGATTCTGCCCGATACGGAAGGGGAAATGGGTGGGGAGACCGCGCGTTGGCCCGACCTCGTCGCAATGGCGCGCCAGGCGGAAGAGTTAGGGTTCGACTCGCTCTGGAACGCGGACCACCTCATCTACCGCTTTCCAGGGAAAGTTGTTCAGGGACCGTGGGAGAGCTGGTCGCTGCTCGCCGGGCTCGCGGCGGTCACCTCACGCGTCGAGATCGGCCCGCTCGTCAGTTGCACCTCGTTTCGCAATCCCGCGCTGGTGGCGAAAATCGTCGATACCATCGACGAGATCTCCGGCGGCAGACTCGTGCTCGGACTCGGCGCTGGCTGGCATGAGCCGGAATATCTTGCGTTCGGCTATCCATTCGACCATCGGGTCAGCCGCTTTGCCGAGGCGATCGCCATCATCCACGGTCTGCTTCGCACCGGGCATGTCGATTTTGCGGGGACGTATTACACCGCCCGCGAATGTGAGCTGCGGCCGCGTGGTCCTCGCCCGCAGGGACCGCCGATTATGATCGGCTCAACCGCCCCGCGCATGCTTGGTCTGCTGGCCGCCTATGGCGACGTCTGGAATGCCTGGGCGCGGCAGACGCTCGACGAGCTGGCGGAGGATCGAGAGAAGGTCGACGCGGCAATGGAAGCCGCTGGCCGCGATCCGGCCACGGTTGAGCGCACCGTGAGCCTGCTCGTCGACCTGCCCACGGCGACGGGTCGGCCATCCGAAGAGAAACCGGGATTCCGGCCACGCGAACCAGAAGAGCTGGCCGCGCACCTGGTGAGTTATGCCGGCGCTGGGATCAGCCACGTTCAGCTCATGCTCGATCCCAACACGCCGGCGGGGATCGACTGGGCGGCACGTGCCCTCGACCTACTGGAGAATTAACATGCGCTAGGTCTCCGCAGGACTGGCAATATGGTATCACGCGATCCCTTATTGCTGATATGGGTGTAAAGTGGGCATGCGCGGCTGGTAATTACTTCAGCGAAGAGCAAAGGCCCGGACTAGGCCCGGCCAAGGGAGGATGAAAAATGCATCGTGTTTCCACATTCATCATCTCTATCCTCGTGAGTGTCTTGGTGGCGTCGGGAGTCTCCGTCCTTCCGGCGGCGGCACAGGAACGCCCCGCCATTGGTGATTCGGTCCCGGTAACCGATGAAGAAGGCGTGGCGGTTGGCTCGATCGCGGTGACGGAGGTCGTCGATCCGTTTACCGAATTCGATCCCGCGTATCCACCGGAAGTCGGGGCCCGCTACGTGGCGCTCACCGTGGCAATCGATGCGGACACGGGCGAGCGCTTCGATATCGGGTACGGAACCATAGTGCTCCAGGACGACGCCGGTTTTCTCTGGGACCAGATCAGTCTCTACCTCTCCGACGAGGCGTTGGTGCCCGAGCTGTCCAGTGACACGCTTGGACCGGGGAGCCGGGTGAGCGCAATCGTCGGCTTCACCGTGCCGGAGGGGCGCGAGCCGGCGCGAGTGTTCTACCAGCCGGAAAGCAGCCGCCTCGTCGACCTGGCGGAGTTCTCGGGGGAGGAGGCGCCGCGGCTCGGTGACACCGTCTCCATCGTCGACTCCGAAGGCGGCGCCGGTTCCGTGACGGTCACCGAGGTCGCCGATCCGTTTATCGCTTTCGATCCGACCCAGCCCCCGCCGGAAGGGTCGCGACTGGTCCTGATCACACTGGTCTACGAAAACTCGAGTGACGGCCGCTTCTTCCGCGAGCCATACGGGCTCGTGCTGCGCGATGCCAACGGCGACCTCTGGACTTCGGCAAGTATCAGCCGTGCCGATGAGACCGAGATAGTTCCGGATTTGGGGAATACCCAGTTGGCGCCGGGGGACCGCGTGACGGGTGTCGTTGCCTTTGCCGTGCCGGAAGAGATTGCCCTCTCCGGAATCTTCACCGGGCCAGTGAGCGGGCAGCTGATCCAGCTCGCTGCCCTGGGTGACGCTGAGGCCGCTGGATCGGGCGCCGCGGCATCGACCCCAATTGCCGCGTTGGATGAGGGCACGAGCGCGGCAATCACCGATGCCTGTGTCGATGTGACTCAGTGGCTGGCCAAGACGCGGGAACGCATCACCCGGGCGGAAAACCTGAGCGTCGAGGACGCGTCACTGCCGAGCGTGGAAAGCCTTACCAATCATCTCACCGTTTACACCGACCTGGCCGAGGCGCAACTCGCGGAGCAAGCGCCACCCGCGTTGGCCGGAATCGACAAAGCGCTAGCAGCCACGCTCAATGCCTACGCCGGCGCCGTGGAGCAGATCATCGAGGCAAACGAGCCCGGCAAGGACGTTGCACTCGAGCTGGTAGAGGGAATGAACACGTTCAACGATGCGGGTCTGCGCTTGCGGGAGATCGAGACCGAACTGGAGACCATTGCCGCTGAATGCGGCGTCGCCTAGCCAACCAGGACTGTTGCAGAATCAACAACCCATTCGGGCAAGACTGCTGCGGATCGTTCAATCAATGCTGTGGACCCGAAACGAAATGTTGCAACGGACGTTGCATTCACGAATCGGTGAATTGCAACGACTTCCCGTTCACCGCCAGTCGAGATGGAGGGGTCGACTCGGATTCCGGCGCGGCGGGTGTGCAGAGCGAACCGGTCACGGTTCCTGATGGGGACTGGGTCCAACACGAGTCCAAGTAGCCACCGGGGCAGGTCGGCCGTAGATAACGAATAGGAGAGTCAGCGCGCATCGTAGACATAAATGTCACGGGGCGTCCGGACGAATCCGGACGCCCCGTGGCGTTTACTTGCTCTTGCACGCGAAAGAAGCCCCGAATGAGGAGAATGTTTGATGAGCGATCCCCAAGACCCGTTCCCCCCCGGCGCCGCGGCTCCGGATTTCACCCTGCGCACCACTCCCGATCAATCCATCTCGCTCAGTGAGCTGCGCGGGAATCCTGTAGTTCTTGTCTTTTACCCCGCCGACTGGAGCCCGGTCTGCAACGACGAGCTCGCGGTCTTCAACCAGCTCTTGCCGGAATTCGCGCGCTTCGGCGCCCAGATTCTTGGTATTTCAGTTGATGGCGCCTGGTGCCACAACGCCTTCGCCGACGCGCGTGGCCTCCAGTTTTCCCTCTTGGCCGACTTTGAGCCAAAAGGCGAAGTTGCCCGGAGATACGGTGTCTATCGCGACACTGATGGCACGAGTGAACGCTCCTCGTTTGTGATCGATCCGGAAGGGATCATTACCTGGAACGAACGTTCGCCCGTGGGAATCAATCCTGGCGCCGGCGGCGTTCTTCGGGCGCTCGAAGCGATGGCGGGCGACCAGGAAGCCGAGACGGAAGGATGAGCGGGAGTTACACCCCTCCGACATTGACCATCCCGCCGGGACCGGACGATTGGAGCGTCGGTCCGGAGGTCGGCCCGGTCACGTTCGTCGAATATGGTGATTTTGAGTGCCCGCACTGTGCCGCTATGGAACCAATCCTGCACGAGTTGCGACTTCGAGCGGGCTCCGAGATGCGCTTTGTTTACCGCCATTTCCCCCTGACCAGCAGCCACCCCCATGCCGCCATCGCCGCGGAAGCAGCCGAGGCTGCCGGTGCTCAAGGGGCGTTCTGGCCTATGCATGACATCCTGTTTGCGAACCAGCAAGCTCTGGCGGAGCGTGACCTGATTGGATACGCCGCCGCGCTGGGCATCGACGCGGACGCGGTCGCCGCCGCCCTGGTGGACCATGCCTACGAACCGAATGTCCGCGAGGATTTCATGAGCGGCGTGCGCAGCGGAGTAAGCGGCACCCCGACGTTTTTCATCAATGGCGTCCGTTACGACGGTGATTACGAGCTTGACGCGATTGCCCGCGCCGTTCAGAAAGCGGCGCGTTTGGCACACTGAGAACGCTTTTCGCTCGCTCATTCCCAGCCGTGCGCCTTGACGTGGTCGGTGCGCGACAGTGCAGCATTAAAGGTAGCGAGTTCATATCTGCGCAGACTGGAATATGCCGCGCCTAACGCATCCGGAAAACTGAGATTGGGATGCGCGACCCACTAGTCAAGCGCGTGCAGTGCCACCTTCTTTTCTGGCATGCGGCAGCCGCGCGGTGTCAGAAACGCCTTCGGACCGGCCGCTGCAGTCGACCGCGATGCGCGGTAGTGGCGCGGACTGGTCTAGATGAACGCAACTTCGGCCCGCGTCGCTTCGGAGGTCGTCACCTCAACCGATCCCGCCGCGAGCAACGCAAACAACCGTCCCGCGTGATCCGCATTGGTGTAATCCTGCGGCGTCGGCGGCTGGACCAGATACCGCAAAATGCCGTTGGCGTCGACAAAGATCATCGCGTTTCTTCACGCATGCGGCGTAAAACAAAATCCGCGTGGTCGCCCATGGCATCCTCGATCGCGTCGTCAAAGTCCTCGCTGTTCAGATCAGAAGGCGCCGGAATCATCCCGCGCACCGATTCGATGGTGTGCTCGATCCGGCGCGGTCTTGCGCCGTTTTCGCCCTCGATCACGATCGCTACCCGGTCGCCCGGGTCGATCCCCATTCTCCGCCGGATTGCGGCCGGCAGCGTGAGCTGACCTTTCCCCGTGACAGTGGCGACATATTCGCCCAATCCTGTGAACTCCTTACTTGCGCCGTAATGTAAGGAAGTATTGCATCCGCACTCAGCCAGACTCGTCCGTCTCCCCAATCGCCATGATCAAGCCATCATGTGGCATGGCTGGGGCGCTGGTGATGAAGAGAACTACGCCATCGTGCGGCGCGGAAATTTCGGCCAGCGTATCGCCCCAGAGGTTTCCAATGCGGCCCACGCTTTGATCGGCTAGAACGTGGTCGCCGGTGGCGACCGAGGGGTACCACATGCCCTCCGCGGGAGAGCGCAGCCAGCTGAATTGACCGATTTCGATGGTGTCGAACTTTCGCGGCTCACCGTCGAGCATGCCGAGCGAGCGCAGCGCGTTTGCGATTCCCTCGACCAAGGTTTGCGTCTCGGGTTCGGTCAACAACCCGGAGCTGCCGGCCTCGGCGATGATGCTTGGCACACCCGCCGCGGGCGCGGCGTGCGCCGTCGTGCCGCCAATCGCTCCTGGTTGCGGCCGCGCGGCCACGATATAGCGGAGTCCAAACGCGCGGGCCAGCGCCAAAGATCTCGCGTCAACGTCGTCGTTGCCGCTCACGCTGTAGATCGAGAAGGGAACAAGGGCCTCCACCATGTCGCCGCCGTGGAGATCGATGAGAGCGTCCGCCGGGGCGATCACCGCGCGGAAGACGGCATCGTCCATGACGTCGGTGAAGGTGCCATTGGGATCACCCGGAAAGAAGCGATTTGGATTCTTGCCGTCGATTGGGCAAACGAACGGCGAGCGGGGAAGAAACGCTGGCACGTCGATCACTGGCAAAGAGACGACCGTTCCGCTCAAGCGCGCTGGATCGAGACTTCGCGTAAAGCGGATATTCGACTCCAGTGCCGGATATTCGGCCGGATGGACGCCCGAGATCAGCGCCACCTGGGGACCGTCGGACGCTCCCCGCACAACGGTGTAGGGCCAGGACCAGTCCGCGAGATCAGGATGGGAGAAGCGGAGATTTCCCCGGCGTACCGTTCCTGGTTCGGGGAAAGCGATTGTGTCGAGCGCGTCCGCGTCTTCACGCGGGAATGGTGCCTTTAGTTTCATTGTTTCCCCTTATTTGCCATGAGATCGCGCGGCGGTGTTTGCCCTCTGATATGGCATAGTTGAAGCTTGATTCGCTTCGATGCATTCCAGAGGGCGGCGTTGATGGTAGCAGACACATTGACCGTGACCGATCTTGCCGCGAGTCTGGACGAGGTTCTGGATCGCGCCCACGCAGGCGAGCGGATTGCGATCGAACTTGATGGCGAGGTGATTGCGATTATTGGTCCACCAATCCCGAAGGAAGGCACCACCTGGGGCGAGTTTTTGGCCACGTACAGCAACCGGCCAAGACCCGACGACCGATTTGCTGACGACCTAGAAGCGATCTTGGCTGAACGAGAGATGCTGGGCAATGGTCATGAATGGCCCGACTGATTGACACCACTGTTTTCATCGAAGTTGAGCGTCGGGGGCACCCACCCAGTGCAGTTCAGGTGTTGGCCGCTGGAGAGCCTATTGCGATGTCAAGTATTTCGGCGGCTGAACTGCTGTTCGGAGTTGAGCGTGCCGACTCGTTAGAGCGCCGGCGACAGCGGGTGGAGTTCATAGAAGCGGTTCTTGCTGAAGTTCCAGTCTTACCGTTCGACCTACATGTGGCTCGAGTGTATGGCCAGGTGTGGGGACGTCTACGCGCCACCGGCACCCAAATCGCGCGACACGATCTGATGATCGCGGCTACGGCAATGGCTTTTGGCTATGAGGTTCTCACCTATAACATACGACACTTCGAGCGGGTACCTGGCCTAACCGTCTCTCGGCCCGACCTGTAGCGCAAACCCTATCGCAACCGCGGATCGAGGGCGTCTCGCAATCCATCCCCAAAGAGATTGAACGCCAGCACCGTGATCAGGATGGCGAGCCCAGGAAAGAACCCGAGCCATGGCGCGTCGCGCAAATACTCGCGTCCGGACGTAAGCATCACGCCCCAGTCGGCATCCGGTGGCTGGGTGCCCAGTCCGATGAAACTCAACCCGGCAGCATAGATGATCGCTTGGCCGATCGAGAGCGTTGCCAGGACAATGATTGGCGCCCAGGCGTTCGCCAGTACGTGGCGAATGATGATCTGGACATCAGGTTGACCCATCGCCCGCGCGGCTTCGACGTACTCCTTTTCCTTGATGGAAAGAACCGAGCCGCGCACGATGCGAGCGAACGCAGGGATGTAGACGATGGCAACGGCAATGACGACATTTCTGATGCCAGGTCCGAGAACCGCCATGATCCCAATCGCGAGGAGCAGCCACGGGAACGCCAGCATGACGTCGATGAGCCGCATCAACACCTGGTCGACGGTTTGCCCGTAGTACCCGGCGACCAGACCCAGGGTGACCCCGACAACGAGGGCGATCAACACCGGGAAGATGCCGACGCCGAGCGCGACCCGCGTGCCGACCAGAACGCGGCTGAAGACGTCCCGCCCGAACTCGTCGGTGCCCAGAAGGTGCACGGCGCTGGGTGCTTGCAGTTTTATCCGGAATGATTGGTCGTCTGGTGGGTAGGGAGTGATTGCCGGCGCCGCAATCGCCAAGGCGATCAGGACCGCCACAACCAGCAGCCCGGTAAGCGCCGCCCGGTCTTTCATGAGGCGTTGGGCCGCGTCCCGCCACAAACCTCGCGACACCCGCTCTGCCCGCTGCAGAGTTGGCTCGAGGGCGGGAGGACGCGGAGCCGATGGCGAAATGATTTTGTTCCCTGACCGGGTGCCCGTGGATTGGACCGTGGTGTCGATCGCCATACGTGGAGTCCTTTGTCCTGGCAGGTGTTGCGTCAGGCGGGCGCCGCCGTAGAGTGTCTCAAGCGTAGTGGATGCGCGGATCGATGGCGGCGTAGGCCACGTCGACCAGCAGATTGATGGCCACGAATCCGACGGCGACCACCAGCACGGTGCCCTGGATGGCCGGGTAGTCGCGGGCCCCGATGGCGGCGACAACGTAACGGCCCAGACCCGGCCGACCGAACACGGTCTCCGTCAGAAATGCGCCGGAGATGAGCGAGCCGAACTGGAGGCCGATCGCCGTCACGATCGGGATGAGGGCATTCTTCAGCGCGTGGCGGACCACCACCAGGCGGTCTTCCAGACCTTTGGCGCGCGCTGTCCGCAGGTAGTCCTGACCGAGCACCTCGAGCATCGAGGAGCGCGTCATACGCGCGACGATGGCCATCGGGATGGTGGCCAGCACGAATGCCGGCAGCAAGAGATGATGGAGGCTGGAACGGAACGCGGCGCCGTTGCCCGTCAGTACGCTGTCCAGGACGTAGGCATCGGTGATGCGGTCCAGTCGGATGCCGGTGCCGATGATGCCGCCGATCGGGAAGAGACCAAGGCGGAAGCTGAGAATGTAGATGAGGACGATGCCGGACCAGAATACCGGTGTGCTGATGCCGATCAGGGCGAGCATCATCGTGCCGTAGTCGAGCGGGGCCGCGCGATGGGTGGCGGCAACCACGCCAGCCGGTATCCCCACGGCGAGCGCAATGATGAGCGCGGCGGCGCTCAGCTCGACCGTGGCCCCGAAGAATTGCCGTAGCTCCCCGGCAACAGGCTGATTCGTCCGCAGTGAGTCTCCAAAGTTGAGGGTGAAAGCAGACTTGAGGAAGTAGGCGTACTGGACCGGCAGGGGCCGGTTCAGGCCGAACTCCTCACGAATCTGTGCAATATGCTCGGCGGTTCCCTTCTCCCCAGCGAGTGCGATGGCTGGATCGCCGGGGATCAATTGCAGCAACACAAAAACCGCGGTCATGATCCCGAAAAGCACCGGAATGGCCAGGAGTAGGCGGCGGGCGACGTATCGGGTCATGGTCTCACCCAGGAGATGCAGACCCCGGTTCGGGCGGGAACGCGGGGCTGGACACCGGGAGACGCCGCGGGCGTTGGCCCCCGGCCGTCTCGCTCGATCATTGCGAACACGGGGTACGGCGTCTCGCTACGTCTTGCTAACTCCGGCAAAGTAGTAGATGTAGGTCGGCTGCAACTGGAAGTCGGTGATGTTGGCCCTCGTCACGACCTGATGCTTCTGGTAGCCGAGGAAGGTCCACGGCGCGTCATCGACGATCAACTGTTCGGCTTCTTGATAGATCGTCTTGCGCTCCTCCTGATCGGAGACGGCCACCGCGTCGGCGAGGAGGGCGTCCACCTCGGGATTCTCGTAAAAGGCGTTGTTGCCATTGCCTTTGCTGTCGCCGCCGAGCAACGCGTAAAGGAAGTTGTCCGGGTCGCCGTTGTCACCTTGCCAGCCGCTCAACGAGCACTGGAACTTCCCCTCGCGACGATCCGCGCGGTACTGGGTCCATTCCCCGGTCTGGATCTCGGCCTGCACGCCGACTTCGGCCCAGTATTCCTGGATGGCGGTCGCCAGGCGGTCCCCGACCGGGTTATAGCCACGCGGGATGGTGTAGGCCATGAGCGTGAAGGTGAGCGGATTCGCCTCGTCGTAGCCCGCGGCAGTGAGCAGCTCCAGCGCTTTGTCGGGATCGTAGGGGTAGGATTGGAGGTCTGGATTGAACGCCCAGTCCACCGGCGGCAAGACTCCGCCCGCCGGCACCATGTTCCCGTTGTACAGGCCCTCGGAAAGCTCTTGCTTGTTGACAGCGTAGTTGAGTGCCTGGCGGACCTCCTTCGAGGTAAACGGTTCCTTGGTGACGTTGAATTCGACGTTATTGGTGTTCAACCCCGCATCCTCGACAATGACGAGGTCCGGATTCTCCCGCGCTCGTTCGACATCTTCCGGGGTGAGCGCCCAGGCGACGTCGAGCTCGCCGGTCTCGACTTGCTGCAGTCGCGTCGATCCTTCCGGCACCACCTTGAGGATGAATTGCTGCACCTTCGGCGCGCCGCCCCAGTAATCCGGGTTGGCCTCTAGCACCATCTGGCTATCGCGGGTCCAATCTTCAGCGCGCGCCAACCTGAACGCCCCAGTGCCGGACGGGTTGACGGCTAATGCCTCCAGCCCGCCCGCGATCGCGGTGGGACTGATGACCCCGGCGATCGGAATGGCGAGATTGGCCAGCAGTGGCGAGTACGGTTTCGGCAACATCATGCGGAAGGTGTATTCATCGACGGCTTCAACGCTGTCGATCCAGGAAGTGATGAAGTCCTGGACGTATGGCATTTGGGCCACGTCGTACTGAGAGTCAGGCGCGCCCTCGACGAACGAGTTGTACCAGGTAACGACGGCTTCGGCGTTGAACGGGGCACCGTCGTGAAAGCTGACGCCTTGACGGAGATTGAAGGTGTACTCCAGCCCGTCTTCGGAAATCTCCCACGACTCGGCGAGACCGGGCCGGATGGTGGTCGCACCGAGATCGTAGAGCACCAGACAATCGTAGATGTTGGCGCAGGCGATATACCCTTCCTGGGTGTCTGTGGTGCGCGGGTCGAGCGCATCGACATCGGTGCCGACCCCGAAAACGATGGTGCTCGCCGCGTCCTGCCGGGCGAAGGCCGTTTCCGAGGGCAAAACGCCGTGGCCGGTGAACGGGCCCAGGGCGGCCGCGCCGGCAGCCGCGCCGGTGATTTTCAGGAGATCGCGGCGAACGAGGCGACCGCGGAGCGGATCGATGCGGGACATTGTGCAATCCTCCTCATGAAAACGTCGTCGATCGCGAGACCGCACCCTGCGGCAGTAATTCCTGGACGCCGGTAGCGTGCCCCTGTCTTCGTCAGAAGTCAAGGAAAATCGAGCGAGAAGAACCGAAAACTCGTCCTGAGAACCGCTTTATGGTGGGCAGCCATCCGCAATCCAGGTGCGCAGTCGTTGCAGCTTATCATCACCCCACGTTTCGTCGCAGGGCATGGTGCCGTCTGCGACGCGCTCCAGAATGAGCGCCGCATTGGTCTTGACGTCGTCGTAAGACCAGAGGTCGAACGCGAAGTCCATCGCGGAGCGGTCCTCTTCCCGGAACAGTGGTTTGATGTCCGCGGTGAAGCTCATACGGATTCCTCTCTCACCTATGGAGTGGGAGTCGCATCCGCACCGGATGTTTCGGCGGTTATCAGACCTTCGACATTGAGCGGCAGCCATTCGTCGAAGTTGGCCCACGCGCCATAGTCCGCCTCCAGGTCGGCGCGGACAGCGTCCACCATCTCGGGCGAGTTGTCGGCGAGACCTTCGCTGCGCGCGCCCTCCACGGACGCGGTAAGGTCTTCGAGATACATCCGGACCTGGCCTACGTTTTCCTTTGTTCCGGACCCCGGCGGATGCCCAATCACCAACGTATCGAAGTCGAGGTTCTCGTCCACCCATTGCAACGAGGCGATCCACTCGTCCGGGTATGCGTCGGGGAGATTCTGATAGGGAAGCGAACTGACGGGAATGAAGTCGACCGCGAACAGGAGCCGCCGCTCCGGATAGAGCAGTACGATGCTGTTGTCCGAATGGTTGCGGCCGGTGTAGTAGAGCTCGATCGTTTTCCCACCGAGTTCCACGGTCAATTCATCGTTGAAAGCAATCTGCGGGACTGGGGTGTTCGGGTCGTTGCGCGCGGCAATCTTATCGACAGCATTGTGATGCGCGATAAACGTCGCGGTATCGGCAAACACGGCGCCGCCTGTGGAGTGGTCCGCGTGATCGTGGCTGTAAATGACATAGCGGACTGGTTGATCGGTTACGGATGCGATGGCGGCTTTGTAGGCCTCGGCGCGGCCGGGGTCGACGAGGCTGCCGGGCTCCGTAGCGATCACTCCCTCATCCGTAACGATGAACAGCGAGACGTATCCGCCGCTCGAGAAAGAATACGTATCGTCCGCGAACTGTTGGACTTCACCGGCGGGAGCGCTGGGTGTGGCCTCCTGAGCGGATATGGTGAACGGGGTGGCCAAGCCAAGGGCGATCAGGATCGCCAACAGGGTCAATCTCCGCTGCATCGGGAATGCCTCCTCAGTGACATCGGTTCATTCTGGTTTCCGGAGTGAACGGCTCGCGCGTAAACCTTACGCCTTTGGACACGTCCAGGCAACATCGCCGGGCACCGTCACGCGTCCGCGGGATCGGTGGGGTCGGTGCCGTTCGTGACTTCGTCACCATCGCCGATCCCATCACCGTCCGTGTCGAACACGAGCGGGTGGGTGCCGGTGGCCGAGCCCGGCTCGAAACCGACCTCCGCGAAGTCGGTCAAGCCATCGCCGTCGCTGTCCGGGGTTGCCGCGTTCGTGCCGATCACGTCTTCCTGCGCATCGGTCAGCAGATCGCCATCGGTATCGAGCCCTGAATCTCCCTCCGGTACGCTCGCGGGATCGTTCGGATCGGCCCCGCCGGTCGCTTCCTGGTTGTCGCCGGACCCGTCGCCATCACTGTCGAAAAGGGTCGGATCCGTTCCCACCGCCAGTTCTGGCCCGTCAAATAATCCGTCCTCATCCGTGTCCGGGTTCGCCGGATCAGATCCAATTTCCGCTTCTTGTCCGTCAGTCAGACCATCCCGGTCCGTGTCGACATTGGGGTCGGCTGGCTGCTGGCTGGCGGGAACATAGATGAGGGCAAGACTCGCGTCGGGATTGGCCTCGTCGATGCTGAAATCTCCCCCGCTTCCTGAGCCGGCGCTGCTACCGCGGATTTCGCTGAGCTCGTAGCCTTCAGGAACGAAAATGCCGCCTGGCTGGAGAACGTAGTCTCCAAATGGAACGCCGCCCTCTTCACCCCAGATCAGCGCGGCGTCGGTGACGCGCGCGGGCACTTCGCTGGCCGCATCCGTCGTCAGGCTCACGGGGCCTCCAATAACGACGCCGGTAGCATCGCCCAGGGAACAATCGGCGAAGGGATCGGCGGGTGTGCCGGGGCAGAGATACAACGTAACCGCGACTGTCCCCTGGTTCTCACCCCGAAGATCCTCGGGGATGACATACCACAGGCAGGAGGCGGTTTCTCCCGCCGCGAGGGTGAGCACGGCGCCCGGCGCCAATGTCTGGGAGGCCTCGGTCGGAATTGGTCCGGCAGCGTTTGCGCAGGCGACTACCTGAGCGGCGAACTCGCCGGGAA
>JACCXM010000082.1 GCA_013697005.1 Chloroflexia bacterium
CTCCGGTACCGCAACCCCGTCCCCTGGCACGACCGTCAACGTGGCGGCGCCGAAATTGACCCGCGCCGTGTCGACCCCGGGCAAGGCGGCGACGACGCGCTCGACACTCAGCGCGCAATCGGCGCAATCCATGCCACTGATACGGAAACGACGTGTCGCGACTGGCAAAGGGGCGGGCGGCACAGGGGAAGGAGCGGGAGCCGTGGCGGTCATCGCTCGTCAGACCCAGGCGCGAACTCTCCGGCGTGGGCGATACCCATCGCCCACAGCTCGCGCACGTGGTCGTCGTCGAGGGCGTAGAAGATCACCCGACCCTGCCGCCGCGCGCGGACGACGCGCCCATCCCGCAGCGTGCGCAATTGATGCGAGACCGTGGTGCGGTTGACACCCGTCGCGGCGGCCAGATCGCAGACACACAGCTCCCCGGCCGCTAGTGCGGCAACCAACCGCAACCGCGTCGGATCGGCCAGCAGTGCAAAGAGCCCCGCCACCTGCGGCGCCGGCGGCAGCACGGCCAGCGCAGCCCGCGCGGCAAACACTGCCGGCGGATGGATGAGCGCGACCTCGCAATCGTCTCGATTCGGTTCGACTAATTGGATGAAAGCGGACATGTGCATCATCATGCACATATTGTACCGCGAGCGACTGAACCCCGTCTCAGCGCAAGGTCTCACCGCGCGTCATTCGGCACGGATTTTCGCCCGCGCGAACTAACGCCTTCATCAATGTGTGGCGTAGCGAGGCGCGCACCATACGTGTCCCCCACAACAGACGACGGTTGCCAGGAAAGCATCCCAGCAACTTTCGGCGAGACAGGCAAAAGCAATATCGACGAGCGCCGCCCGGTTTTGATGATTGACCGTTTAGAACTCCTGTATCATAGTAGGGGTATGGCTTGGGCTGTCATCCTCGGCGACGAGGTTGTCGATTGGTATCTTGACCTCAGCCAACGGGATCCCGATTCGGCAGAACAAGTTGCGGTGACAATCAATGCGCTTGAGGCCCAAGGTCCCGCTCTCGGGCGACCACATTTCGATACCATCGCGGCCTCATCAGTTCGCAATTTGAAGGAACTGCGGCCAGGATCGCGTGGCCGCAGTGAAATCCGGATCCTGTTTGTTTTCGATCTGGCACGACAAGCCGTACTTCTGGTTGCAGGAGACAAAGCTGGCAACTGGTCGGGGTGGTATCGCGACAACATGCTGATTGCCGAGCAACGCTTTGCAACGTGGCTTTCCAGCGGTTACGACACAGAACGAGGTCCATGATGGCGCGAAACTGGAAAGACGTGAGAGCGGAAGCTATCGCAACTGGTCGACTCGACGAGGCTCGAATTGGGGAGCAAACTCGTCAACTTCTCGCGCAGGTGCGGGCACATCATTTGGCCGAAATGCGGGAGGCGTCGGGTTTCAACCAGACTGAAATTGCCGGTCGGCTCGGCGTGTCGCAGTCCCGCGTCTCCCGCATCGAGCGCGGCGACATGGACCACGCCGAGATCGCCACGATTCGCGCCTACGTCGGCGCGCTCGGCGGCGAGATCGAAATCGTCGCCAAATTCGGGGACCAGCGCATCACCATCGGCTGAATTTCGTCCAGTTCGCTCAATGCGGACCGCAGAACCCATGCCGCCACGCCGATCTTACGTCCGCTTCTTCCCCGCCTTCCTCTTCGCCACCGGCAACGCTTCAGCGGTCCGCCCAATCACCGCCTGCAACCATTCACTGTCCTCGAGCCGCTCCTCCAGCACCACGTAGTGATCCTTAGCCCCCGGGTACGGTGGCGCCATGTCATCCTCACCAAAAAACTCCGTCGCAATCGCCGTCGGCTTCACGAACAGCGTGTCGTCGCAGATCAGCGCCACGAACTTCTCGTCGCAATACACCCCATACTCGCCAAACATCGCCCGCGCTCGCACCGGCAGCGGCGCGAGCTGGTCGAGGATGAAGTCGACGGTCTGCTTGTTTGTCGCCATCATGGCCCTCTACTCCTTGAAATCGACTATGCACTCCAGCGTCCCCCGCCGCCTCTTTCGGCGCGACTGGCTGCCTCCCGCAGATCACATGGTGAAACGAGAACGCTCTGTCCGGGCAAACTTCCCCGTTCCCCCGCTTCCTCAGAAGTTCGGTAAGTTCGGTAAGTTCAACTCAGACCCCAACGCCTACCACAATGAGTGTGGTATCACGACAACCGTTCGGGAGAATTACCGGGATGGATGCCGTTGACCGAAATCATCGCCAAAATCAATAGCAGAAACCAGGTGACCCTCCCGGATGAAATCCTCCGCCTGCTCGGCGTGATGGCATCCGATACAGTGGTTTTCGTCCTTCACAACGATGGACTTATCGAGTTGCAGAGCGCGGGCTCCAGTCTCGAATCGATTATTGGTTCAGTTCCGGCGCTGCCGGCCACGTCGCTTGACTTCGAACGGGAGATCGAGGAAGCCACCGCAGCCGAGATCGAACGCCTGGGTCGGCGGAAACTGTAATCGTTCTCGACGCAATTTATGATTGCCATCTCACTGGCGGTCAGCCCTCCCCAGATAACACCAACTCGTTCCCGAACATCTCCCGGTAATGCCGGTACCAGTCCGACTGGAAACGCTCTTCGGGATCGTGGCGCAGTTTCTCCCGCAAGAACTCGACAAAGCGTGGGTACGCCGCCTCCACCTGCATCCGCATGGCCCAGCGGTGATAGGTCAGGTAGAAGCTGCCGCCGTACGCCAGCGCGCGGTCGATCGGGCGGCGGAAGGCGGCGGCCGCGCGCGCGATCCCATCCGGCGTGTGATCGACGTGGAGGTTGAACACGACGCAGGCCCACGGCTGGCGCGCCCAGGTGAGCACCGTCTCGTCGTCGCGCTCGATCAACCGCACGGTGCCATAGATAATCGGCGTCTCATGCACGCGGAAATCGTCAGCCACCTCAGCCATGAAGCGCGCCAGATCGCGCCGCGGCACATACAACTCGGAAATCATCTCCGAACCTGGCGACGATGCGCCCAACCGCGCGTCGAGCGCGCGGTGGTATCCGTCGTGGTAGTCCGCCATCTGGTGCGAGTCCGACCAGTACAGTTGGCCATCGGTGGCCAGATAGTGCGTGGTATAGGCATCGGAGGCGCGGCGGGGGTCCACATGCGAGAGATGGAACAACGATTCCCAATCGGCGCGGGAGAGGGCGCGTTGCGTCTCCGGCATCGGGGTCGCATCATCGACCGGCACGTAACAGGAGCAGATACCTTCGTAAAGGAACTCCTCGCTTTCGGGATCGATCGCGAACTGAAAATCGCCGTAGCCCCGTCCCCCGTCGGAATGCGCCTCGAGCGCGGGCACGACCGCATCGATCGTCAGCACCGAGACGTCGCGCCGCATCTTGCGCCGTGGCGCGAGGCGGAGACGGACCGCGACGATCGGACCAAACAACCCGTAACCCCCGATGGCCAGCCGAAACAGCTCCGTGTTTTCCTCGCGCGAGCACCGGCGCAACTCGCCGCTCGCATCGGCGAGGGTGAACGCCACGACATCGGCCACGATCGGCCCGCGGCCGAGCACCCGGCCGTGAACATTCGAGGATAATGCCCCGCCCAACGTGAGCCGGTCGGCCCCGGTCTGCTTCTGGATGATGCCCCAGGGACGCGGCCGCCCTTCCTGCGCCTCATGCAACCAGCCAATCAGCGCCGGCCACATGATGCCCGCCTCGGCTTCGACCTCGCCGCGCTCGGCATCGAAATCGAGCACCCGCGCCAGCCCGGTCATGTCCAGCAAATCGCTGCCGGTCCCGAACTGCTGACCGCCCATCGCGTGCCGCCCGCCGGCGATGGCCAGTGGCCGGTCCCAGGCCCGCGCCGCGAGCACGGCTTCTTGCACCGCCGCGACTGATACCGGTCGGAGGATGTCACCGACCGCCGTCGCGTTGAGCGCCGAGTGGATGTCGTTGACGAGCATGCCGCGTTCCCTCAGCCCGAGTCGCTCCGCCCCGTCGCCGCAATCACCGTCCGACTCCCGACTTCCGACTCCCGACTCCGTCCTTGGGTACACTTGGCGGGTCGGGCTACTCGCCGCGTGGCGGGCACGGCCCCTGAAGGGAAAGACAATGGCTGCATTTACCGCCGAACAGGCACGCGAAAATCTGAAGAACGTCTTCGATCCGGAGATCGGTATCAATATCGTCGATCTCGGACTCGTCTACGACGTCGATGTCTCCGATGGCGGAGACGTTCTCGTCACCATGACCCTCACCTCCCTGGGGTGTCCCCTCGGACCCGTGATCGTCCAGGAAGTGACCAACGCCATGGGCGAGCTACCCAGCCTGGGCGAGGTCGATGTCAAACTCGTTTGGAGTCCCGCCTGGTCGCCCGAGATGATGACCGAGGACGCCCGCGACGAGCTGGGGATCTGGTAGGACGAGTCGGAAGTCGGGAGTCGGGAGTGAGACGGACGGACGGAACACAGCGTATAGGCGCGCCGCCAGCAGGCGCGTCGCCCGCGTTCCCCGCAACCCGCAACCCGCAACCCATCACCCCGTCACCCCGTCATCCCGTCACCCTCATGGCGCTGCTCTGCGCCACGCTGCTGCTCGGCGGGTGTACGGCCGCGCCGTCGGTCGTCGCGCCGGCAGCACCCGGTGCGGAATCAGTGCTTGTCCCCGCGGCGTCAGAGGGTGCGGCGCCAGAGCCGCTCCCGGCTGATGAGACGGCGAATGTCGCGACCAGTGCGGATACGGTGGGGTACTCGCAAACGCTCCCCGCGGTCGCGGCCCCACGCCCGGAGAGTGCGCCCATCGTCCAGACCGTCGCCAATCGCCCGCCCCCGCCGCCCGATCCCGGCACGGGACAAAGCGTCCTGGTCGAGGGAGGGTCCAATGGCCGTCTCGAGGTGGCCCTGACCTTCGATGCCGGGGCCGATACCGGCTACGGCGCGGGGATTCTGGACGTTCTGGGCGAGGAAGGCATTTCCGCCACCTTCGGCATGACCGGTCTCTGGGCCCAGGCCAATCCGGACCTGGTGCAGCGGATGGTCAGCGAGGGGCATCAGCTCATCAATCACACCTGGGACCACGCCTCGCTGACCGGCGCCAACACCGGTCTCCCGGCGCAGACCCCGGACGAGATTACGCAGCAGCTCGCCGATACCGAAGCGGTGGTGCGCGATCTCACCGGCTACGAGACGCGGCCCTACTTCCGGCCTCCCTATGGCGACTACGACGCCGCTTCGCTCGGATATCTCGCCGACAACGGCTACTACCTGAGCATCTGGTGGACCTGCGACTCCCACGGCTGGGATGGCTGGGGAAGCCAGGAGATCATCGACTACTGCACGACCAACATTCGTCCCCACGAGATCCTGCTCCTGCACGTTGGAGCGGCCGCGGTGGGGGACTTCCAGGCGCTGCCCGGACTGATCCAGGTTTTCCGTGATGGTGGCTACGCCTTCGTCACCGTGGAGCAGATGCTGCAACCGTGAGGCGCTGGATTCGGTCTTGACCGGTTTGGCGCGCTTAGCTAGTGTTCCGCGCAGTCCTGCCGCGGTCCCGGCCTCACCCTGGCACGGGGACTGCTGGTGGCTGGCTGGGATGGGGAATCAGGGAGCGCGCATGAGCAGGTTCGTTCCGCGTCAGTCTGATGCATCGGCAACGGCGCGCGGCGGCCGTTGGCCGCGGCTCATCCCGCTGCTGGCGCTCGTCGGCGTCGTCGTCTTGCTCACCGGGTGTGGCCCCGAAGTCGCCCAGCCGTATACCACCATCACCCCGCAAAATGAAAAGACCGAGGACATCCAGAATCTCTACAAGATCACCTTCTGGGCTTCGCTGGTGGTCTTCATTGGGGTGCAGGCTGCTATTGCCTACACGGCGCTCCGCTTCCGCCGCCGCAACGAAGACCGCCCGGAACAGGTCCACGGCTCGCGCAAGTTGGAGATCGCGTGGACCATCATTCCAGCCGTCATCCTGCTGGTGCTGTTCATCCCGACCGCGCAAACAATCTTCAAACACGCCGCGGCGGCGGAAGCCGAGGATGCGTTCCGCGTCGACGTCCTCGGCAAGCAGTGGTGGTGGGAGATCAGCTATCCCACCATCCCGGCCAATCCGGATGACCCAGGGCAGGGACCGCTGATCACGGCGAATGAGGTCATACTCCCGGTCGGGGCGAATGTCGTTTTCGTCCTGCAAAGCAACAACGTCATCCACTCCTTCTGGGTACCCCAGCTCAGCGGCAAGACGGACGTCATGCCGGGGCACGACAACCGACTCCAGTTCATCGCCGAGAAACCCGGTGTCTACTGGGGCGAGTGCGCCGAGTTCTGCGGCGGGTCCCACGCCTGGATGCGCTTCAAGGTGAAAGTCGTGCCCCAGGACGAGTTCGACGCCTGGATCGCGGCCTGGCGCACCCCGCCGGCGACCGATGGCAATCCGGATACCGCGGACGTCGTCGAGGCGCCTCCCGCCTTCGGCGCCTGCCTGGCCTGCCATCGCGTGAGCGGCACCAACGCCCAGATCGCCGGGCAGGGTCTCCCCGCCAATCCGGGGTATGTGGAACAGGACGGCACCGTCGTCCCCGGTCCCGGTCCCAACCTCTCCTTGCTCGCCTGCCGCGACACGATCGGCGCCGGTATCCTGGAAAATACACCGCAAAACATGGAGACGTGGCTCAAACGCACCAACGAGGTGAAAGAGGGCGTCTACATGCCGAACTACTACGATCCGCCGGAGGGCGAAGGGCTGAGCGACGAGCAAATCGATGAGCTCGTCACCTATCTCGAGAGTCTGAAACCCGCCGAAGGTTGTCCCGGGGACAATCTCCTCGTCGGGAGCGAGGTCGCCCCGTCTGACGTCGAGGCCCTGGACCCGGACCAGGTTACGGGTGACGCATCGCCATAGGGATCTGGTAGCGCGCAAGTACGGCAGAAACGCTCGCGGAGATCAGGAGTCAGGACATGGCATCAATCGCCCAGCCGCGCATTCACGCCCCGGCCCTGCCCCGGCCGAAAGCGGCGCCCAGCGGTCTCTGGAGCTGGTTGACCACGGTCGACCACAAGCGGATCGCCGTGTTGTACGGCGTCACGGCGTTCATCTTCTTTCTGGTCGGGGGACTGGAAGCGTTACTGATCCGGGCGCAACTGACGCGGCCGGAGAACAACATCGTCGATGCCCAGCGCTACAACGAGCTCTTCACGATGCACGGCACGACGATGATCTTCCTCGTGGTCATGCCGCTCAGTGTGGCGTTGTTCAATCTCGTGGTGCCCTTGCAGCTTGGCGCGCGCGACGTGGCGTTTCCCCGTTTGAACGGCTTTTCGTACTGGACGTTCCTGGCCGGCGCGGCAATTCTCAATATCCCCGTGCTCTTCGCCCTGCCCGAGGTCTTCATCCGGATCGCCGGGGTGGCCTGGACCAATTTCTTCGGCTCCGGTTTGCTGACCACCGTCAAGACCTTCTTCGATTTCTGGCCGTTCCCCTGGTTCAACGGTTGGCCGTTTGCCCAATATGTTCCCGATCAGGGCTGGTACGGCTACGCGCCACTCACCGAGCGGCTGTTTTCGGGCCGGGAGATCGACTTCTGGGCGCTCGGTCTGCAGGTGCTCGGTGTCGCCTCGATGGCTGGAGCCTTCAACTTCATTGTCACCATCATCAACCTGCGCGCCCCCGGTATGACGATGATGCGCATGCCGATCTTCTCCTGGGCAACCTTGATTACCTCGATCCTGATCGTGATGGCCTTCCCGGCCATCACCATCGCCCTCGTGCTGCTCACCTTCGATCGGTTCGGCGGCACCATGTTTTACCGCGCCTTCAGTCTCGTCGATGGCACGCTGGTCACCGCGGGCGGTGATCCGATGCTCTGGCAACATCTGTTCTGGATCTTCGGTCACCCGGAGGTCTATATCCTGATCTTGCCGGCGTTTGGGCTCGTCTCCGAAATCATCCCGGTCTTTTCCCGCAAACCGCTCTTTGGCTACGCGGTCATGGTCTACGCCATCGCCGCGATCGCCTTCCTCGGGTTCGGGGTGTGGGTCCACCACATGTTCACCACCGGTATCGGTCCAACCCCGACCGCGGCCTTCGCTGCGGCGACGATGCTGATCGCCATCCCTACCGGAGTGAAGATCCTCAACTGGGCCGCGACGATGTGGGGCGGTTCGTTATCGTTCACGACGGCGATGCTCTTCGCCGTTGGTCTCGTGTCGCAGTTCGTCATCGGCGGGCTCTCCGGCGTCATGCACGCGGTGGTTCCGGTCGATACCCAGCACAACGACTCCTACTTCGTCGTCGCCCATTTCCACTACGTCCTCTTCGGTGGCAGCATCTTCGCCCTCCTCGGCGCGCTCTACTTCTACTGGCCAAAGGTCTTCGGCAAGCTCCTCGACGAACGTCTGGGCAAGCTGCACTTCTGGCTGACATTCCTCGGGTTCAACCTGACCTTCTTCCCGATGCATTTCCTCGGTCTGGCCGGGATGCCTCGCCGCTACTCGACCTACAGCTTTGAGAGTGGCTGGTGGTTCTGGAATGTCATCGCCACCATCGGCGCCCTGTTCATCGCCGCCTCGGTGCTGGTGTTCCTGATCAATGTGTTGCGCACCGCACAGAGCAAGCAGGAGGTTGGTCCCAACCCCTGGGATGCCGGCACGCTGGAGTGGGCCATTCCGTCGCCACCGCCGGTCTACAATTTCCGGATCATCCCGCTGGTCACCCACCGCGACCAGCTCTGGCACGACAAGTACGACCGGCATCAGGAGGCCCATGGCCGGCCCGATGGACTCGCCGACGCCATCGTGGAGCTCGACCAGCACCCGGAGCGCGCGGCGGTGGGGGTGGCCGAGCTGGAAGCACAAGCGGAGGAAGGCTCTATCCACCTGCCGAATCCGTCCTACTATCCGCTGCTGTGCGGCATCGGCATCTTCCTGCTCGCATTCGGTTTGCTGATCAACAACCCGCACTTCCAGCTCGGGTTTTTCGGTATCCCGATCGTCTCCGGAATCGGGTTTGTGCTGCTGGTGACGTCCATCTACGGGTGGTCGTTCGAGCCCGCAGGTTAGACGTGGGTGATGGGGTGTTAGGGTGATGGGGAGTTTCGAGTTGCGGGTGAATCCCCTGCTACGTTCTTCCTTCGCGACGGACCGCCTATCACCCCAACACCCCATCACCCTATGACCCTCATAAGGAGCGCGACATTGGCAACCGCGACCGCGATAGAGCTCGAGCTGGAGACCGCGCACGGCGCCGGTCACGATGGCCACGACGATCATGGCCATGCCGACCATCCGCCGACCAGCACCGGGCTGAACAGCCGCAAGATGTTGATGTGGCTCTTCCTGGCCTCGGACTGCATGTTTTTCGGCACCTTGATCTCCACCTACATCAGCACCCGCAACCGCAGCATCGAGCTGGGGACGCCGCCGTACCCCAACGAAATCTTCGACATTCCCTACACCTCGGTCAGCGCCTTCGTCCTCCTCATGTCCTCGCTGACCATGGTCCTGGCGCTCTCCGCCATCCAGCGCGGCGACAACCGCGGCCTCCGCATCTGGATCGCGGCCACGGCCCTCCTCGGCGCAATCTTCGTCGGTGGCCAGTTCTTCGAGTTCACGTCGTTTGCCCATGAGGGATTGACCCTCTCCAGCAACATCTTCGGTTCGTCCTTTTACGTCCTGACCGGATTCCACGGCGCGCACGTCACGATCGGGGTCGCCTGGCTGATGTCGCTGCTGTTCGTCTCGCTGCGGGGCGGGCTGCCGCCGGAGCATGCGGCCGACGTCGAAATCGCGGGACTCTACTGGCACTTCGTCGATATCGTCTGGATCGTGATCTTCACCCTCGTCTACCTGATCCCCTACGCGGACGGTCCCGAGGGCGCGGTGGAAGCCGTACCGGAAGCATTCCTGCGGGTGCTGACCATCGGCGAGCGATTCTTGACCGCGCTGCCGATTTAGCGTGGGAAACGACGATATGCAGATTTCTCCTTCGTCGGAATGACACAGTTACCGTAGCGAGAGGCACGAAATGACCGATCACGCGACGGCCCACGCTGAGATGGCTCCTCACGAAGCAGCTCACGCCTCGAACCAGACCTATGTCCGGATCGCCTTCATCCTGGCGGTCATTACGATCGTCGAAGTGGCGATCTATTACCTGCCAAGCGTCCGTCCCATTCTGGTGCCGGCGCTGCTGATTCTCTCGATCGCGAAGTTCATCATGGTCGTCGGGTTCTTCATGCACCTCAAGTTCGACCACCGACTCTACCGCTTCATGTTCGCCGCTGGTCTGGTGTTGACGCTGGGGGTCTATCTCGCCGCGCTCGCCATGTTCTGGACCAGCAACTACGCCCCGCCCCTGCCTGCCGCCTGATCGACGTGCTGGCGCTTTTCCGGTTTCCCCCGCTCCACGCCGGCGGCGTCGATCCCACGGGGTGGCTCTGGAGCGACTGGAACGTCGAGCCGACGATCGCGATTGGGTTGCTGGCGCTGGTTTCCGGGTACCTGTTTGTGACACGGCGCATGACGGTGGGGTCGCAGAAAGCCTCATTCATCGCCGGCGCAGTCGTTCTCTTCGTTGCGCTGGGACCACCGCTGGATGACTGGTCCGATCACTACCTGCTGCTGGCGCACATGGCCCAGCATCTGCTGTTGGTGATGCTGGCCGCGCCGTTGTTGCTCTATGGCACGCCGGCCTGGTTGCTGGAACCGCTGACGCGCAATCGGGTCACGGACCGGATCGGATACTGGTTGACCCGGCCGGTCGTCGCCTTCGGTCTGGCGAATGCGGTCTTCGTACTGTGGCACGTGCCGGTGCTCTACGAGATGGCGCTGCGCTCGCAACCCATCCACGTGCTGGAGCATGGAACTATGCTCGCCACCGCGCTCCTGGCCTGGTGGCCGATCCTGGGACCGCTGCCGCGGTGGCCGCGTCTGGCACTGCCGCTACACAGCCTCTATTTCTTTGCCATGACCGTGCCGGGATCGGCAATCGGCGCGTTCATCACCTTCGCCGATCCGGGACTCTATCAGCCGTACGACACCGCGCAACGCATCTTCGGGATCGATCTCGCCACCGATCAGCAACTGGCCGGGCTTTTGATGTGGGTCGCCGTGTCGGCGATCTACCTGCTGCTCATCACCTTCAGCTTCTTCCGCTGGGCATCGCGGGAAGAAGCGGCCGACAAGGCACAGGAAACGGAACAGGAAGCGGTCCGACTGCAGCGCGCTCAAGCGGCGGTTGCCGCGGTGGCGGCCGACCCTGGTGTGCGGGCAACGCGCTAGCGCCGTCCCCGCGCATATACTGCGCGTGCGGAACCAGGAGCGGCGATGGTCTATCTTCCCACCCAACGCGAGGAGCGCGA